>CAIYMF010000269.1 GCA_903927265.1 uncultured bacterium
CAATTGGCACGGAACGTCAAGCCGCCGCCCTTCCAAGCCATCTGCAAGTAGTCGCCGCGCACATCGATGTCCCCGCAATCTGGGGACAACGGGCGGCATATACTCCGGCTCATGCCACTCTCGTTGGAGACGAAGATCCGAACTCTCGTCGAGGGGTTCCCGGACTTCGTCCGAACGTTCGGAGACACACCGGCATTCAATGACCGCCAGCTCGCGTCTCATCGCGAGACACTCGCACTTCGATCACAGCTCGGCAGCGCTGGAGCTGCCGCGAACAGCCGCGCGTTTTCGGATTCTCTGCGAAACACGCTCGAGCTGTGGCGCATGAACAGTCGCGGAGCGTCGCTGATCTCCGCAGACGATTTCCACGCGTCCTTGAAGCGCTCGGCCAAAGATGTCGCCGCGCTGGAATCGGCGACGCTGGAAGACGATACCCTCCAACACGCAGTGATCGCGGGAAAGCTCTGGACTGTGATCGAGCGACTGCGCCTCACTGAGACGCGCGCGCAACTGGTCACTTCCACCAAGTCTCTTCATCATCTGCTCCCCGACCTCGTCGTCCCGATGGATCGTCAGTTCACGGGTGCGTTCTTTGGCTGGAACAATCAGGCATGGCAGGTCACACAGGAGCGTTCCTTTAAGACCGCCTTCGGCGTATTCGCGAACATCGCTCGGAAGGTGAAGCCGAGCCAATATATGGGCTCGGGTTGGAACACGAGCTCCACCAAGGTCCTCGGCAACGCGCTCGTGAGCTTCTGCCGCCGCCACGAGCTCGACAAGGCGAGCCGAGACAAGGCCATCATCGCGAGAGCCACGGAACTGGGCCTGCTCGGCGACCTCGCTTCGAAGGCCGGCAAACGGAAGACCTAAGCGCAAATTAAAAAGCCCCAACATGATGTTGGGGCTTGGTTTGATGCAAAGAGCTACTGCAGAGATCCGGACGGCAGCGCGTGACTACGCGCTGATGGCCTCGGCCTCTTCTTGGAATGCGGCGTACGCCTGGAGAATCATGTCGCGCACCGCGTTCTGGGCGCTCACCTCCGCGACCGGCCTGAGCAGTGCGAACGATCGGCGCTCGCCATTGACGGAGTACTGACGTGCCGGGAAGGTGACGTTGCGGCTTGAGGCACCGCGCCGTTCCCAGATCGCGAATCCGATGAGCTTGAGACCCTGAAGAGGTCCTTCGTCGAACTGCAGTTCTGCGTCAGCGAGCTTGCCTGCGGGATTGCCTTTGTCGTTGAGTGTGAATTTGATCGTCACTGTCTGTCCTCCAATTGGGAATTGAACCCTTCCACTTGCTTCACAGCTCTCCTCCTTCCTTGAAGGAGAAGTACTTCCCGTCACCGATCACGATGTGATCGAGGATCGGCACCGCCAGCAACTTCGCACTGGCCGTGATGGATCGCGTGATCGCGATGTCAGCGTCGCTGGGCGTTGGATCACCAGATGGGTGGTTGTGTGCGACGACGAACATCGCGGCATTGCTCAGGATGGCGGCCTTGAAGATGTCCCTTGAGGCAACCTGCACGTTGTCGATCGTTCCTCTGGCCACTTCGTGGAATCCCAAGAGGTGGAACTTCTTCGTCAGGCACACCATGACAAACACCTCGACGGGCTCCGGCGCCAGGATGGGCAGAAGCAGGTCGACGAGTGCTCGCGGTGTGTCCAGGACGCGTCGGTGATCGATCGGCGGAAGGTCCGGTCGAGGCCGATACTGAACGCAGAGTTCACGCACCTGCATCAGTACTCTTCGGGCAGAAGTATCGTCGTGACGCTTCTGTCCGCCTCCGTGATTATCCAGATACGCTCGCCTCCGCGCAGCGTATAGGCAGATAGCAGTCTGAAGCCCTGTTTCAGGGACAG
>CAIYMF010000270.1 GCA_903927265.1 uncultured bacterium
GGCGCCGAAACAGACGCGCTCGCTGCACTGTCACCCGACGCGACCATCGACAACTACTGCATCAGTTGCCACGACTTCAAAGGGCCGTCAACGGCAACCTTGGATCACGTACGCGAGTGGCTTGCGACCAACGTGGGTGAACCCACCAGGCACCCGAGCACTCCTGAGGCACCCTGGGTGGGCTTCTACCTATATGCCACGAACCGAAGCGTCGCTGGCGATTCCACTCACGGCACTGCGTAGCGCCGCCACCACGGCAGCGTGATCGACGCGCACTTCACCATGCGCATCCGCGATATCGAGATCTAGGCCCGAACCCATTGAGGCAATCCCACGTCCGGCATTCAATTCCGAAACCCACCACAGCAATCGCGCACGCGGGTCTGACGGTGCGGGCGGTGCCGGCGGCACTTCCAGACTCTCCGGTACCGGAGACCCGGCCGCATGCCACTTCGACAGGGCGGCAGCTTCGCGCAGAGTGAAAGTGCGTTTGCGAGCCGAGAGGTCCTTCTCAACCACGGCTGCGCGGTGCGCCTGCTCAGCCGTGAGAATCAGGTCGGCTGCCGCAATATCGGCCGTAGTAAGCCGCTTCGCTGTGTGCTGCAGTGTGCCGACACCGGCTTGCTGCACTGCAAGCCCACATACGGGGTCGCCGTCATTGGCCCACACCCCGCTGGAGTGCACGGCAACCAGCCCCGAGGCCACCTCGCTGGCGAGCGCGCGCTGAAGGAGCGCCGCCGCAGCTGGACTTCGACAGACGTTGGCAGTACACACCACCAACACGGTGAACGGTGCCGAGTCACCACCCATGTGGACCAACCCCAGTCCTCTAACTCCAGTTTCATGGTGGCACAGACGACATTAGAGAGTGCGCGCTTTGTAAAGACTCAGCCCGATTATCTACATGGGAGGGAGTGAAGCAGATGAATGCTTTCAACCTGCCCATGCGACCAATTCTGTTGGCATTACTGGCACTGCTCATCGTGCTTTATCTCGTCTGGGCAATTCGCCATGGCGGCATTGATCGACTGACGGCGGTGATTCTGATCGCGTTAACCGGAGTGCTGGTGTGGCAGGGGATGGCTGAGCGCAGTTGGACGGCCAATCAGGCTCGGCTTTCAGCCGTTGCCACGCAGATTGCCGGCACTCCGGTGAGCGTGCACTGCCAACGATTCAGCGAGACCTACTTCTCAGCCTCGAGCGCCGAAGGCATCGTGGGAGTCGACGAGAACGGTGCCCCCCAAGGTGAGGCAGACCTTACCTATTCGGCGTGCCGCGACCTCGCCGCCTGGCTGAGCAGCAACAAGGGCTCCCCCACGCGCGAGCAGATGATCGCCGTGCACGTGCTGACCCATGAGGCGATGCACGTCAGCGGCGTCATGGCCGAAGGCGATGCCGAGTGCGACGCACTGAGCTTCGACGCTCGCACGGCGCAACTTCTGGGCGCGACACCGAAGGAGGCAACGGCGTTGGCCGCGTACTACCGAACGAAGGTGTATCCCTCGATGCCTGCCGGGTACCGCACCAACAGTTGCCGCTGGGCGTGAGTTCTTAACGTTTACAGGTGTCAGTAGCCTGCGTTAGTCTGGAGCCATCACGTCGGAGGTGACCATGACCGCAGCAGCACACGCAACCTCTGCGCCCGACCTTGCCACACGACTCGAGCGAGTGGCTGCACTCTTGGGCACTCCCGCCGAGCAACTGCTCGACGAGTGGGAGTCGCTGGCGCCACCTGCCGGTTCTCATGCCCCGCAGTCAGTGCTCACGCAGCCCGAGTCGAAGGCGCTCGCGCGGGCTGGTGTGCGCGTTGCGCCCGTTCCACAGTTCAGCGAGCGCGCGTCAACCAGCACGCTCGAGCAGGTGCTGCAGATGCAGCTCGACGGCTACACCACCAGCGAGGTCGCGCAGTTACTTCACCTCACCGACGGTCGCATTCGCCAACGCATCGCCAGCGACCAACTCTTCGCAGTCAAAGGCGCGGCCGGCGAATGGCGTGTGCCTCGCTGGCAGTTTCACGGACGCCACACCATTCCTGGATTACCGCAGGTGCTCGCCGCGATGCCACAGGAATGGCCGCCGATTGCCATTGAGCGCTTCTTGTCGCAGCCCAGCGACGACCTCATCGTCGACGGCGAGTCCGCGTCACCGATTGAGTGGCTGAGCGAAGGACTCAGCCCCGAACCCGTGGCCGCACTCGCGCGTCAACTCGACATCGGCCTGTGACGCCGCGCACCACGCTGCCCGCTGGCAGTTTGCTGGCACGCATTCACTTCACGACTGGGCCGCACCCTGCCGCGTGGAACACCTGGCGCATTCACGGCCCGCTCGCGATCGGACGATTCGATCCGCACCCACTTCCAATCACCAACCATCGTGTGCACGGCGTGATCTATGCGTCGCTTGCCAACGGACAGGTCGATCCGATGACGCATTGCCTAGCCGAGGTATTCCAGCGCGACCGCACCATCGCACTGCATCGCGGCACCCCCACGTTCACACTGTTCGAGATCTCCCGCGATGTATCGCTCATTGACCTACGTGCGCAGCACGCGAGTTCCAACCCGCGATCGGCGACGCATGAGTGGGCGCGCGACGCGTATCGCGACACTCCCCCAGCCGACGGAGTGCTCTACCCCACGGGTTTGGCCGCGCGACCCGGAGTTGATGCGGCGATGACGTCGGTGTGCCTGTGGAAGCGTCGACGTTCATGCCTGCCACCGCAGCCGATCTTCAGCCGGCCGTTGGCCGATGCGAGTCTGCGCGGGGCGGTCGAACTCGCGGCAACGCAACTGAACTACCTCCTACTGGTGTGACTCACGACAACAATTACCAATACAACAGGTGTTGCATATATGCTTACATTCATGAATGATGCGGCGGCCCTCCTCCATCAGGCACGAACCGATGCCCACATCTCGATTCGAGGTCTCGCCTCGTTAGCAAACGTTTCCGCGTCAACAATCTCGCGCATTGAGTCAGGTCAAATGGATCCGACCATCGGCATGCTTTCACGACTTCTCGATTCGGCCGGATTGGAGATGCAGCTCACCGCTCGCATTCTCTCGACCCCTCGACTCGCCTCTCTCGCAGACGCGTGGCACCCATCGCGACACGGAGATTCCATCGATTGGACTCGCCTGCGCGCCTTTCTCGATTACCTCAACCAGCACCCGGAAGTCACCCGCCCAGCATTACGTCATAAACCGCGGGCATCTGGCTCAGAATTGCTCGACAACCTTCTCGCCGGCATCGCCGAAACTCAGTGCGAGGATTTGGGCCTCGAACCCCCAGATTGGACAGCACATGTCGCACGGATGCGGGAACCATGGCTGACCCCCGGCACGCCACGCATTCAGCAGCAGGCACGCGCCACTACTCCGCCCGCCATCGCAGTTCGCGGCCTTACTCTGGCGCGCACCAGTCTGTGGAGGGAGAGGGCCACTGTCAGCAACTGACAAACCCTTCCTCGTACTCGGAGCACCGTTCGATCAGGTCTTCTTGATGAAGTTGTATCGAGCAGGCGCACAGGATTACGAGGACCTAATTAGCCTTTGGCCTCTCAGTGGATTCGCGTCGCCTGAGACTGCCGCACGTATGTTCTATGACGCATACCCTCACGCACCGGAAGACACGTTTCTCACCGGCATGATTCGAGAAATCGCGGTCAAGGCCGCAGAGCGCCCGTAGCCGCACCCCTCATCTACGCTGCGTTCATGGCTGACGGCGACATTCGACCTGCGACTCCCGACGACGTACCCGAGATCGTGCGCATGATCCGCGAACTCGCGGAATACGAAAAGGGGCTCGACCAATGTGACGCCACCGAGGAACTGCTGATGAGCGTGCTCTTTGGCGGCGAGGTCGACGGGGTCGCGCCCGCCTCGCATCACGGCCGCGCAGCGGCGTGGGCGCACGTCGTCGAACACCGCGACGACACCTGCGATCCGCCACGCACCCTCGCCGGCTTCGCGCTGTGGTTTCTCAACACCAGCACCTGGACCAGCCGCCACGGCATCTATCTCGAAGACCTCTACGTGCGCCCTGAGTTCCGAGGACACGGCTACGGACAGCGCCTGCTCGCCACCCTCGCGGCCCTCTGTGTTGAGCACGGCTACGCGCGCCTGGATTGGTGGGTGCTCGACTGGAACACCCCCGCGATCGACTTCTACCTCTCGCAATCGGCAGTCGCCATGGACGAGTGGACCGTCTTCCGCATCACCGGCGACGCACTTCCCCGACTTGCGGCCCGCGCGACATAGATTCCCATAGTGGGAATGTGGGAGACTGGCTGTGGATAGCGCTCACGCCACCGTCCCGAAAGGTGCATCGTGTCGTACATGATCGAAACCGACGCCCGCAGCCGAGCGGTCATCACCGGCCATCCCAATCAGAGGTTTCTCGTGTACGAGAACGCCGACGGGAGTTTGCTTTTGCAGCCCGCCATCGTGGTGAGTGAGGCGCAGCACGAGTACGACACCGACCCTCGCCTGCAGGAACTGCTCACACGCGCGTCGAAATCGCGCACGGTTCGCCGCACCCGCACTCCTCGCCCGGTCTGATGACCAAGGGCGCGTATTCCCAGATTGCCGACGAGCAACTCGATGCACTCGAGGCCGGCGACGATGCCGAGTTGTACAACGCCGTACTTGACGCATGCGCGCTGATTTTCGAGTACCCCGAGAAGGCGCAGTCGCTCTCGACTGCCATCACCACGGCCGAGGGCATTCGACTTCGACTACCCGTGGCAGGACACCCGCCGTACAAGGTCTTCTGGTCGAGTCAGCTTCCCCGTATCGAGGCGGTGTTTCCACACCCGAGTCGCTAGCGCGCGCTATCCACGCCCGCGCTCACGGAAGTGATCCAGACTTCCCGTCCCACGGACAACAGGGCCACACCACAGCCATGGTGCACTGCCTCTGACACCCCGCGCGGTAACGTCGCACCATGAGCACTCCGTTGATCGAATTGCGCGTGCCACCCGACGCTGCGTCAGTGTCGGTGGTGCGCACGTCGGTGGCATCCCTGGCGTCGCGCCACGACTTCACGCTCGACCGCCTCGAAGACCTGCGCTTGGCGACGAACGAAGCGTGCGCGCTACTGCTCGACCTCACCAGCGAAGACACCGCGGCCCTCACGGCCATCGTGGTCTCACCTGCCACCGGAACCCTGCGCGTCACCCTGCGCCGCCGCGGTTCCAGTTCAACGCTGCCCGGCCCTGAGTCATTCGCGTGGATGGTGCTCAACGCATTGGTCGACGACCTCACCGTGCTCGACAGCGACGGCGAAGTACACCTCGTGCTGACGGCAACGAGCGGAACGGACCTGGCGTGAGTTCTGCTGAGGACGCGCTGCTTGCCAAGCGCGAGGGTGAACGGGCGATGCTGCGCGAGTTCGCAGCCATGTCCCTTGACGATCCGCGCCGCGCGGCATTGCGCGAACGCATCGTCACCTCGCACTTAGCGCTCGTCGTCGCGATGAGCCAGCGCTTCCGTGATCGCGGCGAACCACTCGACGACATCATTCAGGTCGGCAACGAAGGACTCATCAAAGCTGTCGACCGATTCGACCCTGATCGTGGAGTGGAGTTCAGCACGTTTGCAACTCCGACCATCATCGGCGAGATCAAGAGACACTTCCGCGATCGCTTGTGGGCTGTGCGCGTTCCGCGACGCCTGCAAGAAATGCGCATGCAGGTCAACCGCGCCACGGAAGAACTCACCAGCACCATTGGCCGGTCACCCACGGTGCGCGAGATTGCTGAACACACAGGCCTCAGCGAAGACGATGTGCTCGACACTCTTGAGTCATCGCAGGCGTACGCGACGTTGTCACTTGATGGCGGAGACGACGACGAGTCGATGTCGATCGGTAACACCATCGGCGAAGAAGATGCCTCACTCGAATACGTCGAAGTACGCGAGACCGTGATGCCGCTGCTCAACTCATTGCCCGCGCGCGAACGGCGCATTGTGGTGATGCGTTTCTTCGAGAACAAGACGCAATCCGAGATCGCCACTGAACTCGGAATCTCGCAGATGCACGTGTCGCGATTGCTTGCGCGCTCACTCGATCAGATGCGCACCACGATGGAGAGTTGAGCGCTACTCGACGCGTAGGCCGGCGCGCAGATCGATCACCGATTCAATGCGCCGCAGATCGATCACGTTGTCAGGCATGCGGGGCCGCTCGAGCGAACGCAGCAGGCCAATCACTTCGAGTTCTTCGGGTGACGGCGAGTGGAATCGCGCCTCTGCGGCCGCGTCACTCTCCTCGAAAAGCACCGGACTGCTCCCCTTCACCCACACGGCGTAATCAGGCCTGCACCCGGTACGTGGTTTGACAGTAGAGGCGAGCACTGGGGTGACACAACGCGATTCGCTCTATCGTGGACGAAAAATGTGACTGATGTGACTCGCTGTATTCAAAGTGGCAAATGAGGTTACGTACCGACGATCTACTTTCACGCGCGGTGAGTTTTACTGTGAAAGCTGGCCCGATCCTCGTTCGGAAATCATCACGAAAGCCGCGGCCACGGCGAGCACGATCACGGCGAAGCCGAGCACCTTGACCCACCCCACATCACCGGTTGCCAAGGTCCAGGCGCCCACCACGACAAACGCCTGCATCAGGAAGAACGGGGTGCGGGCTGCGGCCTTGCGATTCCACACCGACCACGCCACCAGCGCGGCGAGCGCACCGAGTACAGCGATGAGCACCACGAGCGCCAGAGGCGCGAGGTCAGTCGATCCGGAGATGCCCTGCGTCGTTCCGCCGAACACTTCGAACACCAGAATCGACAGCGCGTATCCAATGAGTAGCAACGCTTCGAAGGCGCCGACGATCACCGCGAACGTCAACGCAGCAGTGCGCGGACCGGGCTCGGGAGCCACGCCTTCATCGTCATCGATCGGCACATCGTTCACGCGGGCGACGATAGTCCGCTGCGCAACGGCGATGTGGCCGGGCCTACCCTGTAGCGGTGCGCGGATACTTGGTGGTGAATCCCAATGCCACCGCAACATCGCCCCGAACCCGGGACGTGCTGGTGCATGCGCTCGCAGCCGAGCACGACATTGAAGTGATCGAAACCAACCACCGCGGCCACGCAGAAGAGATCGGTCGACGCGCTCGACACGAACGCGCCGACATTGTGGTGGCACTGGGCGGAGACGGCACGGTCAACGAGCTCGCCAACGGCATGCTCGAAGGCGGCCCCGGCCCTGACGTTCCGGTACTCACCGCGGTGCCCGCTGGCAGCGCCAACGTGTTTGCGCGGGCCATCGGCTTTCCGCCCGACCCGGTTGAAGCAACCGGCATGGTGCTCGAAGGCATGCGCGAGAAGCACATTCGCACGATCGGGTTGGGCAATCTTGAAGCCACGCGCGCCGACGGCAGCGCGTTCAGCCGCTGGTTCCTATTCAACGCGGGCCTCGGTGTTGACGCCGAAGTGATTCACGCAATGGAACGACTACGCGAGAAGGGCACCCCCGCCACGGCGACGCGTTACGCGCGCACGGCACTCGAGCAGGTGCTGCTGCACACCGATCGACGCAGTCCGGCGCTGACCGTCGTGCGCCCCGGCGTTCCGCCGATCGACCATGTGTTCCTGGCCATCGTGCAGAACACCGCACCCTGGACCTTCCTCGGATCGCTGCCCATCAACCCGAGCCCACGGGCGTCGTTCGACACCGGCCTCGACCTCTGGGCGCCCCGCACGTTGTCGATCTTGCCCACGCTGCGGTACTTCCGTCGGATGGTGACTGGATCCAAAGCCGGCAGTACCCGGCGAGGCCTGCTCGCGGTGCACGATGCCGCCGAATTGAACTTTGAGGCCTCACGGCCGGTGGCTTTGCAGGTCGATGGCGAGGGTCTGGGCGATGTGGTCGCAGCGTCGATGCGGTCGATGCCACGGGCCCTGAGAGTAATTGTCTGATCAACCACTCGCGGAAATGGCTAGGTGACTCTGAGTAGCCAAAATCCCTCCGATTAGCCATTTGTGCGGGAAGTCGGCTACGCTAGGCCACATTGTGATCTAGCCGACATGTACTTAAGTCCCTTCACAGGGACTGAAAGGCTTGTCTCAGCGGTTGCAGTATGTGACGCTTGTGACTAAGCACGTACTCGGTGGTACTCAGCGTGATGATTTCCCCGTCCGGCCAGATAGGGCCGGACACTGCATGATGTCGCACGTGAATCCCTTCACGAGCGAAGAAAACCGGATCGACCCGTTCGATCCCTGCCGGCAACTGCCGGCGTAGACAAGGAGGACACCGTGGATTGGCGCCATCGCGCTGCCTGCCGTGACGAGGACCCGGAGCTGTTTTTCCCGATTGGGAACACCGGGCCTGCACTGCTGCAGATCGAGGAGGCCAAGCAGGTGTGCCGTCAATGCGAGGTCGTCGAAGACTGCCTCACCTGGGCCCTTGAGTCCGGCCAAGATGCTGGCGTGTGGGGTGGCCTCAGTGAAGATGAGCGCCGTGCCCTCAAGCGTCGCCGTCAGCGTGCCAACGCTGCTGCTCGCCTGGTCTAAACGACCGGTACGCCGATCGTCACCTGAGCGCCGGGTCCGCCCACTGGTCCGAGGTTGAGAGTTCCGCCCAGATCTTCTTCAATCAACGTGCGCACGATGCGTAGGCCGAGGCCATTGGATACGTCGGCGTTGGCTGAGAAACCCGGGCCTTCATCGGCGACCACGAGCGTGACTTCATCGTCGGTGCGTTGCGCCTTCACAGTAATGGTGCCGCCATCGGGAGCGAGTCCGTGTTCGACGGCGTTCATCAGCAACTCGGTGAGCGCCATCGCCAACGGAGTGGCGCGTTCGGCGGGCCACATTCCGACCGAGCCTTCGCGCACGACCTGACCTCCGTGTGCGCTGGCGGTATCGGCGGCGAGCGCCACCACACGTTGCATCACGTCGTCGAAGTCGACCGTTTGTCCGGGAGCCAGTGCGAGCACTTCGTGCACGACGGCGATAGCGCCGACGCGGCGCACGGCTTCATCGAGGGCGAGACGTGCTTCACCTTCGGGAATGCGTCGCGCCTGCATGCGCAGCAACGAGGCCACGGTTTGCAGATTGTTCTTCACGCGGTGGTGGATCTCGCGAATGGTGGCGTCTTTGGTGAGCAGCGCGCGGTCACGGCGGCGCAGGTCGGTGACATCGCGCACGAGTACAAGTGAGCCGACGGGGCGACCCGACGCGCGCAAAGGCAGGCCGCGCAACGTCATCACGCCGATGCCACTGTCGACTTCGGATTCACCCGCCACTCCCCCACTGGCCACGATGGCGAGTGATTCATCGATGGCGCCGGCGCGGTGACGCAGTCGGCTGACGGTGCCGGAGAGTTTGGAGCCGGTGAGTTGTGCGCCGAGTCCGAGACGGTGGAATGCCGAGACTGCATTGGGGCTGGCGAACTCGACGACCCCCTGAGTGTCGAGACGCAGCAAGCCATCGCCCACGCGCGGTGTGGCAGTTCCGACCGACAGTGATTCGGCGTAGGGCCATTCGCCGCCCGCGAGCATGCGCGCCAAGTCGTCGAATGAACGCAGGTAGACCTGCTCGAGTTCACCGAGTGCGAGTGAGTCGGCGTCGCCCGTGGCAAGGCGTCGGCGCAGCATCGAGGCGTGGCGCGCGATGACGCCGATGACGCGGCCTTCGCGCACGACTGGCACGGCTTCGACGTCTTGCGGTACGAGTGGAAGTGAGTCGTCGCGCGAGAGCACCGGTGCACGCGAGGCGATGGCGCGATCGACGCATACCCATTCACCGCGCGGGGCGAACTGACCAACGAGGTCGTCGGGCACCGAGGTGGCGCCGGTGGTGGGACGCACCTGTGCCGCGGCGATGACGCCACCGTCGTTCCAGGTGGGCACCCACAGCACGAGGTCGGAGAAGCCCAAGTCAGCGAGTAGCGACCATTCGGCAACGACCGCTTGCAAATGAGTAGCGTCGTCGTCGGAGAGTTCCGTGCGGTCGCGTGCCAGCACCGTCAGACTTGTCACGGCGGGCGCCTACAAGACCTGCAGGATCACAAGCAGCAACATGAAGACGATCAGAATAAGTGCGACTGCCGCCATGAAAGTGCGGTTCATGTCCATCATGTCGGTCACACTACCCCGAGACCCCGGCATGTCGCGGTAGCGTCGATCCGTGAGCGATTCCGACGAGATTTCAATGACCACAGGCCACGGCGGAGTGCACGCCGTCGCCGCCGCCCGGGCCCACGGTGTGAGCGCAATGTTCACACTGTCAGGAGCCCACGTGTTTCCGCTCTACGATGCCGCAGTGGGCGGTAGTGAGGCCGTGGCTGCCGAGGGCGGGCCGGCGGCCGTGAGGGCGTCGAACCCGCGACTGATCGATGTGCGCCATGAGGCAACGGCCGCGTTCGCTGCTGAAGCTACGGGCCGGCTCACGCGCATTCCGGGCTTGGCGGTGGTCACTGCCGGGCCTGGCGTGACGAACGTCGTGTCGCCCATCACGTCGGCGAAGTTCAACGGAGCGCCGCTGGTGGTGATCGGCGGCCGCGCCCCCGATTTCCGAGCTGGCACTGGCGCATTGCAGGAACTCGACCAGCCGCCACTGCTGGCACCGGTGACGAAGTACGCGGGCACGGTGCATGACGCTGGGTTGATCGGATCGTCGGTCAACGAGGCATTTGCGCGCGCTGATGCGGCGCACCGCGGACCGGTGTTCCTCGATATTCCGATGGACGTGCTGTACCAACCCGTCGACGCGGCGACTCCCGTGGCCGCGGCGCGCGAGGTGCATCTTCCCGACCCCGACCTCGTCGATGAAGTGGCGGCGCTACTGGCGGGCGCGTCGCATCCGGTGCTGCTGCTGAGCACCGACGTGTGGGCCGATCGGGCGGAAGTTCCGGCGCGACGATTCGCCGAGGAACTCGGCATTCCGGTGATTACCAACGGACTCGGCCGCGGCATTCTTCCGAACGGACACCCGCTGCTGGTGACGCGCGCGCGGTCGACGGCTTTCCGTGAAGCTGACCTGGTGATCGTGGCCGGTGCGCCACTCGACTTCCGACTGGGCTACGGAGTGTTCGGTGCGGCCGACAATCCGGTGCCGGTCGTGCAGTTGGTCGATTCGTTCGATCAGGTGGCGCGACATGCGAAGGCTGTTGCGGTGAGTGTGGTCGGCGACCTTCCGATTACGTTCGAGGAACTCATCGATGCATGGACGGGTTTGGTGCGACACCCCGATTTGACGGGCTGGACCGAGCGTTTGCGTGCGATCGATGCGGCGGCGCGTGCCGAGGATGCGGCGTTGCTGCGCAACGATTCCGACCCCATTCACCCGGCGCGCATTTACGGCGAGCTGCTTCCGCGGCTCACCGACGACACGGTGGTGATTGGCGATGGGGGCGACTTCGTGTCGTTCGCGGGACGGTTTGTTGAGCCCGCGCTGCCCGGCCGTTGGCTCGACCCCGGGCCGTACGGGTGTCTTGGATCGGGTGTCGGGTACGCGATGGCGGCGAGTCTGGCGCATCCGAGTTCGCCGGTGGTGTTGCTGCTCGGCGACGGCGCGGCGGGGTTCAGTCTGATGGACGTCGATTCGCTGGTGCGGCACAAGATGCCCGTGGTGATGGTGATGGGCAACAACAGTGCGTGGGGGCTGGAGAAGCACCCGATGCGACTGCTGCACGGGTATGACGTGATCGCCGATCTCAATCCCGCCGTGCGTTACGACGAGGTGGTCATCGCACTCGGTGGTGGTGGCGAGAGGGTGACCAAGCCGGGTGACGTCGGCGCGGCAATTGATCGCGCGATGGCGTCGGGGATTCCTTACTTGATCGACATTGCGACTGACCCCGAAGCGATGTACCCCCGCACAACGATGGGCATCTAGGTTCTTCGCGCGAGTCCATCACTTACGCGGCCTAAACCGGCCGGATAACCCGCGTAACTGATGGACTCGCGGACGGGGGTAGAGAGTGGTCAGGCCGCGCGGGCCATTCCGAGAACAGAGAGCAGCCGGTGGAACAGGCGGCCCGACGCGATGTCGGCCCACGTCCAGCGCACGATCACGTAGCCGAGGTCGCGTAGCAACGTTTCCCGCTGGCCCTGCATCAGCAGATCATGCTGCCCCCTGTATTTCATCGCCCCATCCGCCTCGCCGATCACGCCAAATTCCCGCCAGAGGAAGTCAACGCGCGCGATCTGACCCGTGGCAAGCTCAATCACCACCTGAACTTCCGGCAAGGGCAGGTCACACTCAAGGAAGTACGCGAACGAGAACGATTCCAGCGAGCTTTCGCGTCCGCCGTCAAGATGGGCCAAGGCCAAAGCCGCACGTCGGGTGCCCGGACGATCGTCGAGAACGATGAGGTCATCGGCGAGTTGTCCCGGCGTGACGAGTCCCGAGCGAATCGCCCGATCACCAACCGACAGGGCGTCGGCCAGGCTCGCAGTGCGCGCCACATCGAGCACCGTGCGCGAGGGCGACGTCACGAGTCCGAGCGCGGGCGCGGGCGCCTGACCGGAACGAAGTGGCTCTCCCCTCGCAGGGTCACGCCAGATGTCGTGTACGTCGACCACGCTGGCATCGCCTGCACGAATTCCGCGGCGATGGGCGATCACTCCCGCGCGCGGGCCGCTCGGGGCCGTGGGCGGCGCAGTGAGATGGGGAACCGCCGGAGTTCCTGACACCAACGGCAGTCGCAGTGCCAACGCGGCAGACGAATGCGATACGACCGATCCAGGCCGGGCCGCCGCGGCTCCGAGAGCGGAATACACGTGCATGAGGTCGCGCTGTTCGGCGTCGCGTGGCGCCGTCAGGGTTGCCTCGAGACGAAGGAACACTCCTCGGTGCAGCCGCACCCAGCGCCCCGCGGACACTCGAGCCGCAACCATGTCGCGGCTGATTCCCGCCGCCTGAGCTTGTGCTGCCGTCACAACGGCCGGCAGTCCCGGCGGATCAGCAGATGCGTGTCGAGCCATGCCGCAAGGGTGCCCGATTCAACGAGGCCCCGCGGAATTCATCCACAGCCCCTACCCAACGTTCCGCGAGTCCATCACTTACGCGGCCTAAACCGGCCGAATAACCCGCGTAACTGATGGACTCGCGGAACAAGAAGGGGTTAGAAGCAGAGCTTCTTGATGAGCGGAACCGGGTCGACTGCCGACGCGTGGTACCAGGCGTCACCGGGCGATCCGGGCCGGTACTCGAAGTGCAGGTGCACGGCTCCGGGTGCGCCAGTGTCGCCCGCGCGCCCGATGAGTTGACCGGCCTTGACCGTGTCGCCATCGCTCACCAGGTTCTTGGACTGGTGACCGTAGTACCAGACCGCGCCGCTCTTGCCCTTGATAGTGATCGCGAGCGCACCGTTGCTCTGCATCTTCGCCCCGGCCACCACACCGCCTTCAACGGCGTAGATCGGCCGACCCATCGT
The DNA here is from genome assembly GCA_903927265.1 of uncultured bacterium. GTDB lineage: Bacteria > Actinomycetota > Actinomycetes > S36-B12 > CAIYMF01 > CAIYMF01. The sequence continues at coordinate 13,401 of CAIYMF010000270.1, forward strand.
GGTCATCAGGTCGATGCCTTGATGTGAGTGATCGCCACGATTGGCGCCGAAGCCGTCGCCCAAGTAGGCGCCGATGGTCGGGCAGAAACGCCCGGAAGTCGCTGTCGTCTTACAGGTGCGGCCGGTGAACGATCCACAGCGCGCAGTGGTGCCACCGCCGGTGCTCGTCGATCCACCGCCACTGCTCGAGCCGCCGGTGTTGGCCTTCCAGCCGGTGATCGACGCATACGTCTTGGGGCCCACCGCGGGCGACGGGCCGAGGTCGTGCGCCTTCTTGTAACGCATGATCGTGGCCATCGTCGCCGTGCCAAGCACACCGAACTTGGTGCGGCTGCTGGCCAGCGTGAGGCCCGAAATCTTGTAGCCGTGGGCGAGCAGACCCTTCTGCACGGCCGTGACAGCAGCACCGTGCGAGCCCGCCTTGAGAATGCCTGGGAAGTTCGGCACCGACGCGCGCACAACGACGCCCGTGGGAGCCGGTGCAGCGGTAGCGGCAGTCGCTGGAATCAGCGCGGCCGAGAGGGCGAGAACGGACATAGCAGCGAACGTGAGACGTCGTGACACAGTCGGACCTCCGCACGCCTACGAGGTGAGCTGTCGGGTTCGGACCATCGCTATGGCCCGGCCCTCCGTGAGGAGAACTTCACCCCAAGGGCACCACGGTCGGTGCTCAGAAGGTTGGGTCCCCCGCTCCCGCCCGAGGGGGTATGGCACCCGGGTGAGGGCGGGATTTGGCGTTCACCCGGCGACCGTCCCCTTCCCCAGGGACGATGCGGAAACGTTACCAGCCGAGGTTCCGCGCGGCCGCATTTCGAGTGTGTTGCCGGGCACTCAGCGCCCGACCCCTCGTGGAACCCTTCCCGAATAGTAGGAATCGCGAGGGAGACCCCCGTGAAGGTCCGTTTCAGACACCCGGCAGGATCAAGGTCGTGACTGACACACACCTCGTCGTACGCGAAGCCCGCCCCGATGAATGGCACGCGGCCGGCGAACTCGCGGTGCGCGCCTACCGCGCGGGCGGACACGACGCGATCGACAACGGCTACCTCGAGGTCGTACTCGATGCCGCATCGCGCGCGATTCCCGGCCCGCTGTTCGTGGCCCTGCGCGATGATGTGATCGTCGGAACCGGCACCCTCTGCGCACCCGGAACCAGCCACGCCGAACTGTGTCGCGACGACGAGTGCGAGTTCCGATTTCTGGCCGTCGAACCCGACGCCTGGGGAACGGGAGTCGCGGCCGCGCTGCTCGACGCCCTCGAGGCCCACGCGCGCGAGGCTGGCGCCCGACAACTGGTGTGCTGCGTCATCACCTGGAACGAACCCGCGCATCGGCTGTACGTCGCGCGCGGCTACCAGCGCATTCCCGAACGTGACTGGCTGCCAATTCCGGAAGTGACGTTGCTGGCTTACGCCTTGCCACTTGCCTGAGCACGCTCAAGGAAGTGCTCGCGGTTGAGGATGACGCGCACGATTTCTCCATGCGCGATCAGCGTCTCGCCATCGGAATCGTGCCGCACTGCTTCAATCTCGAAGGTGATGATGCGCCCATCGGTCGCGACTACCGTCGCACGCGCCGTGACCGTCTGTCCGACTGGTGAGGGCTGCACGTGCTCGATCTGAATGCGCGTACCCACGCACACGTCAACCTCGCGAATTCCTGACCCGACCGCGGCCATCGTGGCGGCCTCACACCACGCGATGATGCGCGGAGTAGCCAGCACCTCAACGGTGCCGCTCTCAAGCGCTACCGCAGTGTCGTTCTCGGTGACAGTTCGAGTGACTTCACCGGACATCCCCACAATCACAGGCATGGCCACAGCGTAGAGCCACTGCGCGCTCAGACGCGAGCGTGCCGGTACTACTTGAGCAAGCCCAGTCGACGCAGTTCAACGGTGAGGTCGTGGGGGCTTGTCGAGGCCTCCATGGCATCGTCGAGCGTGATCACCCCATCGCGGACCAGATCTGTGAGGTGCTGGTCGAAGGTCTGCATCCCGTAGAAGTCGCCCTCGGCCACGATTTGGCGAATCGTGTTGGTCAGATGTGGGTCAACGATCGCCTCGGCAATACGTCCGGTGTTCACCGCAACTTCCATCGCGACACAACGACCTTGCCCATCGGCCCGCGGCACCAGCCGCTGACATACAACGCCGCGCAACGCGCCGGCAAGCGCCGTGCGTACCTGCTGCTGTTCGTGCAATGGGAAGAAGTCGATGACGCGCGCCACCGTTTCTTGTGCGTCGACTGTGTGCAAGGTCGAGAACACCATGTGACCGGTCTCGGCCGCGGAAATCGCCGCGCGCACTGTTTCGGTGTCGCGCATCTCGCCGATGAGAATGACGTCGGGGTCTTGGCGCATCGCAGCGCGCATCGCCGTGGTGAAGTCGTCGGTATCGACGTGAACTTCGCGCTGATTGACCATGCCCATCTTGTCGCTGTGAATGACTTCGATGGGGTCTTCGAGGGTCATGATGTGCACGTCGCGATGCTCGTTGACGTGGTCGATCATGCCGGCCAGGGTCGTGGTCTTTCCCGAACCCGTCGGCCCGGTCACCAGCACCAGTCCGCGCGGTTCGAGGGCGAGTTTGCTCACCACCTCAGGCAGTCCCAATTCCGACAGTGGAATGGCGCCGATCGAAACCCGACGCATCACCAGTCCGACGGCTCCGCGCTGGACGAATGCGTTGACGCGGAAACGGCCGACGTCGTCGAGGGTGAAAGCGAAGTCGGCTTCGTGCGTGCGTTCAAAAGAATCAACCAAGTCGGGGCGAATCACTTCGCGGCACATGGCGGCGGTTTCGGCCTCGGACAGTGGGGGCGCATCGAGGGCGCGCAGGCGGCCGTCAATGCGAACGCGGGGCGGCGAACCGGCCTTGATGTGCAGGTCGCTAGCGCCGAGATCGACCACCGAGCGCAACAGCGGATAGATCGACCGCGCCGGGGCGTCATCCACCTGAAACCCACGCAATTCGCGCAGCAGTTCGTCGGCCATATCGGTCACATCGCAATATTCGGCACATCGGCCAGAAACCTTGAGCCCTCAGCCCGTGGGAGCAATGATCATGAGCACGTCGTCGGCCTGCACCACATCGCCCGGGGCGACGCGGATTTCAGTAACAGTTCCGGCTGCCTCGGCCAGCACGGGGATTTCCATCTTCATCGACTCCAGCAGCACGACCATTTCGCCTTCGGCAACGGTTGCACCCACCTCAACCACCACGGAGGCGACGTTCGCCACCAACTCGCTGCAGACCTCGATCACCGGACCTCCTCATGGGGCCTACGCCCTCGCCCATCCAACCACGGAGGGATCGACCTACATCGAGTAGGCGAGATCGCGGCCAACGATGCGCGACAGCACATCAACAACCCGCGCGTCGTACACCTGCGAACTCGATAGCCGCAACCGCTCGAGAGCCTGCAGGCGTCGATCGGATTCCAGGCCACTTCCGACCAGATCGTCATAGGCGTTGCATACCGAAATGATTCGCGAGCCGAGTGGCACGTCGTCGTCGGTCGGAACCACCGGACGCACCCAGTCAGCCTGATGCTCAACGATGTCGGCGACACGCGCCAACGACGCGGTCTGTCGAATGACGGCGGCACCCATACCCGCGATGCGCCGCTGTTCTTGCGACGACACCATCGTCGTGGCACCGCCGGCAATGGGTTCTTGCAGCGAGAGCTGTCCGATGTCGTGCATCAGAGCGGCGTACTCAAGGTCCATGAGATCTCGCTCGGACAGACCCATCTCGCGGCCAATCATCAACGACATGTGTGCCACGCGTCGCGCATGACCTGTCTCGGTGTAGCCACCGACTTCCGTCACACGAGCAAGTGAACGAATGGTCTGCAGGTACGTTGCGCGAATCGATGCGTAGCGTCGGAACGAGAACTGGGTCAACAACAGTGGAATCGCAAACACCACGAGCGACCACCACGCCATGACGTCGCCGGCAAGAGCGATCAACACTCCGGTAGCGGTAATAGCCGAACCAATACCAATGACCGCGCGCGCTTCGTCAATAAGTGTTCGTGCGAACGGTGCACGGTCGCGTGCCGAACGCATGACCGCGGCCAGCAACGTGTCGACAGTGAAACCGGCCACAGCGATCGCCGACATCGTCAGCGCCAGCACCGCCACGCTGTTCCACTCGCGATCGAGCAGCGGTCGGAAGAGTGCGGCGACAACGGCCGTGACGATGACGCGCCGCGTGAATTCGTCGATGCGCATTGAACGGCCAGCAGCGAGATATGGAATGGCACCGAGCGCGGTTCCGACACTCACCACGACAACGGCCTGCGGAACACCGTAGGTCATCTGCTCGCCATCGAAGCCCGGCAGCAACGCGTACGCGAGCGCACCAGCGGCAGCAAGAGGCGCCGCCTCACGGTCACCGGGCAGGGTGATGCGAACAACTTCACCGACTGCGATGAGCACAGCGAATGCAGCCGCGATACGTGCGCCTTGAATTCCTTGTACAGCAAGCATGGCGGCTGATGCCACGACGATGAGTCCGGCGAGAACAGCAACCGGAAGTTGGCCGCGCAACGTGGAGTCGTCAATACGACGGGGACCCATCATGCCGGCGGCTCACTGGCATCAGTTTCGGACTCGCGTGCAAGTCGGTATTCCAAGCCCCACAGGTCGGCCATCGCTTCATCAACTTCGGCCGCGGTGTCGGCGACGGTCGCTTCCTCAGCACGCGCCGGTGCTTCCGATGCAGCGGCCGCAAGATCGGCACCCGAGGTGGGATCGTCGTCGTCGCGTCCGTAGGTCGGAACGGAGTACGGCGACGGATCGGCAATGGGTTCGAGACCGACCTCGCGGGTCCAGCCTTCTTCTGCGAGTGCGGCCGTCATCGCGTCAACCATGACGGGGTCGAACTGCGTGCCCCGGCAGCGATCGAGTTCGAGAATGGCGTCGTCGAGCGGGCGGGCGCCACGGTACGAGCGAGTGGTGGTCATCGAGTCGAAAGCGTCGGCGACTGCGATCACGCGCGCGAACTCAGGAATGTCGTCGCCGGCGAGTCCGAGCGGATAGCCGCGACCGTCGAGTCGTTCGTGGTGGTGGTAGATGCCTTCGACGGCCTCGCCGAGGAAGTCGAGGTCGTGGGTGATTTCGCGTCCGCGCACCGGGTGCAGTTGAATCGCAGCGAACTCGTCGTCGTCGAGTCGACCCGCCTTCTGCAGCACACGCGTGGGTACACCGAGCTTGCCCACGTCGTGCAAGATTCCGGCGTAGCGCAGTGATTGCACGCGGTCTTCGCGCATGCCAATGCGTCGGCCGATCATCACGCTCGCGCGAGCCACACGTTCGCTATGACCGCGCGTGTACGAGTCTTTAGTTTCAACGGCCTGGATGAGTGAGCGGATCGTGCTGTCGTAGGCCTCTTGTTCAGCAGCGAAGAGGGCGAACACCCACCGCGCCACTAGGAGGGGCGCGAGCACCAGCACGGCAGCGAACGGTCCGACGCCGCTTGACCATACGACCGCGAGCAGCAGACCGAAGACGGAGTAGACAAAGTAGGGAAGCGCTGAGGTGCGCATGGTGCCGGTCCAGACGCGCGCGGCCGACACCTTTTCAACCAGGCTGATGACGCCTACAACCAGCAGTCCGTTGACCATTTCGAAGGCGGCGTTTCCGAGCAACATCGGAAGCAACACACCGCGCGGCGAGAAGCTGGTGAGTGGCGACTGACCGCCAACCGAGACGTACACCCAACCGGCGGCGAATGCAGCGATGGCCATCTGCGCGCCGTTGAACGCGCGCTTGAGTAAGGGAAGTCGGCTGATCTCCAGAGCACTGGCCGCGCCGACGAGCGCGGCACCCCACGGGCCGAGCAGCAGTACTGACGCGATGACGATCGGCGTCGTGACCGAGACACCCACGTCACTTCCGCGGCTGACACTGCGCGACAGCGTGGTGCTCAGAGCTTCCGAACCAACGACGAGTGCGGCAAGCACCGTCACCGTAATCCAGGTATCGACCTCGCTGGCGGCGGCCAGAACGATGGCCATGCCGAGCAGAATGACGGCCACCACATAACCGCGCGCGGCAAGAGGCAACGAACGCATCATGGGCGCTGATCCTCCTGTCGGGCGATGGCTCGCCGTGAATCGAGGGCAGGTCGGCGAAATAGGGATCGGCAGCCGATGGCTTTCCACCGGATGTGTGCGCGATCCTGTGGGATGACCCAAGGGTCACCTCCAGGACCACGCGGCCTCGGCGCTGAGCATGCGCTCAACAGCGGCCGTGATCTTCTTCATTGGGATATCACCTCTGGGATTAATGTCACGGGCGTCCGCTGATTAGCCCGTGCAGAATCCGCTCCGCTTGAGATGAACTAGCAATTCACAGGTAACTCGCACCCTCCGCGGACCCTTCGAGGCCAGGCCTCGCGCGATACACGTGGGGAAGTGGTGCGCCGTGGACTGCCGATCCCTACTCCGCCGCTCTGCAGTTGTGGTCAGCCCTGTTACTTGTGTGACTCGTGTTGCTTTCGTTATCTACGTGACTAGCGGGACTGATGAGTCCAATGACACTACTGGGAGTAATGATTGTCAAGTTGAACATGGGACTAAATTGGGTTTTCCTGCGGCAAATGGGTCATGAATTCACACATGTGTGTCTGTGTGATTACTCTGCGTTAACTTTCCGACGGATTTTGCGAATGCCTCACCGGTTACCCGGCGCGCTATCCGAGCGCGCGGGATCGGCCCCCGTACAGTGGCGCCATGGCGTCAGCGCCCCTCGATCCCGACCTCGTCACCGCACTACTTGCGGCGCGCGATGATGTGGCGACCACCGCATTTGACGATGCGCTGCGATCTGCCGAAGCGTCCGGACGTATCGACCCCACCACCGCGCGCGAGCTGCAGTACTGGCAACGTCGCAGCCTCGACGCTCTGGTCGACCACGCGGCCGCTGTGATTCCGGCCAGCCTTGAGGCACGCAAACGTTCCGACGCTGCCGCCCGCGAGGCCACTGCCGAGGCGCGGATGAGTTGGCATCAGGCCCGTGCACTGATGAGCGCGGGGGCCGACGAGGCAGCACCTGCCGCTGACGACCCCATCGACACCTCCGGCGCGGCAACGCGACGTGTGGGTGCCACCGGCCTTAGCGTGGTGTCCGATGAGGACTGACCACCCCGAGAGTTCACTCCCATCCGTACTTACCCCCGGAGGTCGGCGATGACCGCACTGCGCCTGCTACCCGAACTTGAAGATGCGCTGCGCAGCATTCCCGGAGTACGCGCCGTCAGCGTGGTCACCGGGCCCAATGCCGAGCCCATTGAGGTACACGTGCTGGCCACCACGGCCAAACCGGCCAAGCAGATCGTGCGCGACGTGCAGTCACTGGCCATGGCCTCGTACGGAATGGCCCTCGACCATCGCATCGTGTCGGTCGTGCAACTCGGCGATGAGCCTGAAGTTGCCACCATCGGAACCGCCGCCGCACTCACTCCCGCCATGGCGCCGCGCCCCTCGCTCACGTCGATCACAGTGCACAGCCGCGACGGTGAGGTCGAGATCAGCGTCGCGCTCACGATCGACGGCACCGTGTTCACCGGAACGGCCACCGGGCCTGGTTCACCGGCTCACCGGGCGCGCATTGTGGCCGAGGCGTCGCTGCGGGCCGTCGACGATCTACTCGGACTTCCCTCACACGTTGATTCGGCCGCCCTCATTCCGTGTGCCGATCGCCTGGTCGCGCTCGTGGTCATCACGCTGTCGATTCCACGCGTAGGCGAGCAGGTGATGTGCGGCTCGGCGCTCGTGCGCGGAGACGACGAGGATGCCGTGGCGCGCGCTGTGCTCGCCGCAATCAACCGCCGTCTCGCTGGCTAACGTTCACTTCGCGCATCGCCGAGAGCGGCCTCGTCGTTCACACCACCCCGTGCATTTTGCGTCGAATCCACGGCACGCCCACGAACATCGCCACGGCGGCAGCCCCCGTGAGTAGAGCGCACCACAGGAATGTGGTCAGCGGTGCACCGCCGGTGAGCAGCCCGATGCGGGCGCCGATCGTCGCACCTACCGCGCCCGACACGAACCACAGCGCCAGCAGTTGACCCTCTGCTCCCCGCGGCGCCAGCTTCGTGGACGCCGAGAGCCCCACCGGTGTGATGCACAGTTCGGCCCACACCTGCACCATGTACACGCCCACGATCCACCAGATCGCCGCCTTGTGCCCCTCGTTCACGTAGCCGCCCACGGGCACGATGAGCATCAGGAACACCAGTGCGTTAATCGTCAGTCCGATGGCCGACTTCATCAGTGTCGACGGCGCCCGTCTTCCCAGTCGCACCCACAGCAGACCGAACAGCGGCGCGAAGAGGATGACGAACAACGGGTTGGCCGACCCAATCCACGCCGGCGGCACCGCGAAACCACCCACGTTGAGGTCAGTGCCATCGCGCGCGAACAACGTCAGCGTCGAGCCCGACTGCTGGCCGAACAATCCGAACACGGCTGATCCGAGGAACAGCACGAGGAAGGCGGTGACACGGTCCCGCTCGACCGAACCGAGCCCGCGACGGCGAAACAGCGCCACGAAGTAGACGAACGGAACGGCGAGTGTCACCAAGCCGATGGCAGTAGCTAGGTCGCCAATCACAGGACCGTCGGGGAACACTGCGTTGAGCACCGCGGTCACCGCCACGATCACCAGCACCACGCCGCCCACCACCATCGAGGCGCGACGTCGGGCGGGCGAGTCGGCCGGACTGCCAGGAGTCGCGCCGATACCGCTGAGTCGCCGGTAGCCCGCGAGGTAGAGACCCAGCGCAATGGTCATTCCTAGGCCTGCGATGAGGAAGCCCCAGTGGAAGCCGTAGCGGTCAGCGACGTAGCCCACCAGCAGGGGTGCGGTCAGCGCGCCGATGTTGATGCCCATGTAGTAGTAGGTGAAGCCTGAGTCGCGGCGCGGGTCGGCCGGACCGTAGAGCGCGCCCACCATCACGCCCACGTTGGGTTTCAGTAGGCCGGTGCCTACCGCGATCACGAGCAAGCCAACCCACAACAGCAGGTCAACGCGCGTGGCCATCGCATAGTGGCCGCACGCGATGAGGATGCCACCCACGAGCACCGTGCGCCGCGCACCCAGCAGTCGGTCGGCGACCCAGCCGCCAGCTACCGGCAGCATTCCGACGATCGCGACGTAGGTACTGAACACCGCGATGCCCAGGCCTTCCGACATTCCCAGGCCGCCCTCGCTCACCGGAGCGGTGAGGTACAGCACCAGAATTGCGATCATCCCGAAGAAGGAGAACCGCTCCCACATCTCCGTCAGGCACAGCGTGACGAGCCCGCGCGGGTAACCGAGTGGCACCTCGGCGCGGTCGAGATCAGCGCTCTGGGAGACCGGCACAGCACATCATGGCGCGACGGGGTCGTTTATCGCGACCTGATCGCGACCTGATCGCGACCTGGACGCGAGGCGAGTGCGACCTGGGCGCGAGGAAAGTGCGAGGCAAGCAGACAGCCCAGACCCGAAGGCCTGGGCTGCGCTGGATGAACGGTGCGGCAGTCAGCTGCCGTTGGGGCGCTTTCCGTGGTTCGCGCCCTTCTTCTTGCGGTCCTTCTTCTTACGTCCGCGCTTGCTCACGGTGATCTCCTCGGTACGTTGACTTCGGACTTACATCGTCCCACGCCGGTCGAGCGCCTCGGGCACTGGGGAATGAACAGCCTTCAGTCGGACTGATACCGGTAGGTGACCCGCACCTCGCTGATGCGCTGTACCACCCGCAGACGTACCTGATCAGGAGCCGGTTCGGAGCAACACGACCGCGCCACCAACGTCTTGACCATGCGATCGAGCGCCGCCTGTGCCAGACACGGCGCGCATTCCTCGAGATGGTGCTGAATCTGCTCGCTGGTCGCGGTGTCGAGTTCAGAATCAAGAAAGTCGTAGAGGCGCGCCAACACCTCGTCGCACGGTGTTTCGTGGGGGCGGCCGCAACTCATGTCGCGCTGCCCGCCGAGGTGAGGAAGCCGCGCTCGATGGCGTAGTCGGTGAGCAAGTCGCGCAACTGGCGACGGCCGCGGTGCAGCCGACTCATCACGGTGCCAATCGGCGTACCCATGATGTCGGCGATTTCCTGGTACGAGAATCCCTCGACATCGGCCAAGTAGACGGCCTCGCGGAATTCTTCCGGAATCGACTGCAGGGCTTCTTTGACGTCACTGTCGGGCAGGTTGTCGAGCGCGACCGCCTCGGCCGAACGCAACCCGGTCGAGGTGTGCGACTCGGCGCGGTGCATCTGCCAGTCTTCAACGTCATCGGTTGACGACTGCAGCGGCTGACGCTGCTTTTTGCGGTAGGTGTTGATGTAGGTGTTCTGCAGAATGCGGAACAGCCACGCCTTGAGGTTGGTGCCATCGCGGTACTGGTGGAAGGCCGCGAATGCGCGCGCGAAGGCATCTTGCAGCAGGTCTTCGGCGTCTTGCTGGTTGCGCGTGAGGCGCAGGGCCGTGGCGTACAACTGGTCGAGGAAGGGGAGGGCGTCGCGCTCGAAACGAGCGGCGCGTTCTGCGTCGGTTTCACCTTCGGGGGCGCGCGTGAAGTCGACGCCTTCACCTTCACCAATCAACTCGGTGAGGCTAGCGCCGGTCTCGTCGCTTGCATCGGTTGTCATTACAGAAGAATCTACCCCGTGGGTACGACCCTCGCCTGTCGCCGGGACTCCCAACTGAGCCGTGAAGCCTGCCGCTGCCTCTCCGAGTGGGCCAAATGAGCCCGGGTCGCCCACGATTGTCTTGTCGCCCTTGACCTTCTGGTCGGCGATCGGGCTCGGGCTGATGGCGAACGGGTCACCTGACCCAGAACGGGTGGCAGTCATCGAAATCGGCACATCATCGCAACGACCGACGCCCCGCAATTCATTCCCGACATTCCCGCGCTCGATCCTCGGCGCCACGCCATTTCGATTCCTACTTCATTGGTCAAGAGATGCCCGTCCGGGGCTTCGTTGGTCAAGAGATGCCCGTTGAGGGCCCGTCCGGGGCTTCGTTGGTCAAGAGATGCCCGTTAACGGCACCGGCGTGAGTAGTTCCGGGCCGTTGTTCCGAACGAAATTGACCGCCGTCGACACGGGGTAGGCGTCGAGCACGCCGTCGAGCGCAGCTTCCAGTCGCGCAACGGTTTCCGAGGGGTCAATCACCGACGGGTCGAGCCACCCGGCACGCTCGGCGGGAGGCACGAGCAGCGGCGTGCGGTCGTGAATGTGACCGAGCGCGTCGGTGGCTTCGGTCGTGAGCACCGTGGCCGTCCAGAGCCAGGCCGCCGGGTCATCATCATCGCGGGTCGGATCGCGCCAAATTTCGTAGAGGCCGGCCATCGCGAGCACTGATCCGTCGCGAGGGTGCAGGTACCAGGGCTGCTTGAGCGGCTTGCCCGACTTTCCGCGCGGCGCATCGGGAGAGTCGACCGCCTGCCATTCGTAATAGCCGTCAGCGGGGATGATGCAGCGTCGGCGCGCCCAGGCTTTGCGAAACGACGGCTTCTCGGCAGCGGTTTCCAGTCGCGCGTTGGCCATTCGGTTTCCGATCGAGGGGTCCTTGGCCCACGACGGCACAAGTCCCCACCGCACCACTGCGAGTCGTCTGTGCACATGATCGTCGGAATCAGCGCGCTCGAGCACGGCGTACACCGGCTTGGTGGGTGCGACATTGAAGTCGGGCGGTAGTTCTTCGGTTGGAGGTGTGTCGACCTCGAACTCTTCGACGAGTTGGTCGGCCGACTTGGAAGCCGCGTAACGTCCGCACATGGGCAGAGTCTGACACCCGCCGGCCGATTTCCGAACGTCGGAATAGGCCGAGCGCGCCATGCTGGGGTAGGAAAACTGCGTCTATGCGTGCTGAATGTCCCCCCATGCGCAAAAGGGTAGGTTTGGGGGGTGCCCTCACCGTGGAATGCGCCGCGCGCGCTCACTGCCGTGCAGACCACCGTCACCGTTCCCGGCTCGAAGTCGGTCACCAATCGCGCGCTGGTGCTCGCCGCACTCGCCGACGGCCCCTCGCGCATCGACGACGCGCTGGTCGCCCGTGATACCTCGCTGATGATCGCGGCACTGCGATCGCTCGGAACCTCCATCGACGGCGACGCCACCTCACTCACCGTCGAGCCGGGCACCCTGCGAGGCCCGGCCACCATCGACTGCGGCCTCGCCGGAACGGTCATGCGCTTCGTTCCCGCAGTCGCCGCACTCGCCACCGGCGACATCGCATTCGACGGCGACGAACGCGCTCGCTCACGCCCCATGTCGCCGGTCATCGACGCACTGCGACAACTCGGAACCACGGTCGACGACCACGGCACCGCGTCGCTGCCCTTCACCGTGCATGCCACCGGAAGCGTCACCGGCGACGAGGTCACCCTCGACGCCTCGGCATCGAGTCAGTTCGTCAGCGCGTTACTGCTCGCCGGCGCTCGCTACGACCACGGAATCACCGTGCGCCATCGCGGCACGGCTGTTCCGTCGATGCCGCACATCGACATGAGTGTGGCGATGCTGCGCGAACGCGGTGTCACTGTCGACGTTGATGTCACCGATCCGTCGGCCGCCACCTGGACCGTGCATCCCGGAACCATCGCGGCTCTCGACGTTCGCGTTGAACCCGACCTTTCCAACGCCGCCCCCTTCCTCGCTGCGGCGGCCGTCACTCGCGGCCGCGTCACCATCACTGGCTGGCCGCGCACCACCACGCAGGCCGGTGATGCGCTTCGCGCGCTGCTCGCCGACATGGGGTGCAACGTCACCCTCGACGACGGTGGGCTCACCCTCACCGGTCCCGACGAACTACTCGGCATTGACGTCGACCTACACGACGTCGGCGAACTCACCCCCGTCATCGCTGCGCTCGCAGCACTCGCCTCAACGCCCAGCACGCTGCGCGGAATCGCTCATCTGCGCGGACACGAAACTGATCGGCTCGCCGCTCTCGAACACGATCTACGCACGGTCGGCGCCGACGCAACCCAAACCGACGACGGCCTGCACATCGCGCCAGCCCCGTTGCACGGTGGCGCGTGGCTCGCCTACGACGACCACCGCATGGCCACGGCCGGCGCAGTGCTCGGACTCGTCGTCGATGGCATCACTGTCGACGACATCGACACCACCGCGAAGACATTGCCCGACTTCCCCAGCCGCTGGGCCGCGTTGATTGGTCACGGAACCGCGTGAGTCCGCGCGGTGGCCGCAGCGGCCGCGAACTCGACGAGGATGACGTACGCGTACGCCCACAGCGCGGAAAGTCACGACCGCGGTCAAAGGATCGCCCCGATCACGCCAACGCCGAACCCGGGTACGTCGTCGCTGTCGATCGCGGCCGATTCACGTGCGTCTCGGGTGATCCGCATGACGATCGACCCGACGACGTCGAACCCACCTTGATCATGGCGATCAAGGCCCGCGAACTTGGCCGCAAGGGCGTGGTGGTCGGCGACCGTGTGGCAATCGTGGGCGATACCAGTGGCGAAACTGATGCGCTCGCTCGCATCGTGCGCGTCGAACCGCGCGTCACGTCGTTGCGTCGCACTGCCGACGACACCGACCCCGTTGAACGCATCATCGTGGCGAACGCCGATCGCTTGGCCGTTGTAGTGTCACTGGCTGAACCTGCACCGCAACCGCGTTTGGTCGATCGCGCACTCGTTGCCGCCTACGACGCCGGACTCGAACCACTTCTCGTTCTCACCAAGAGCGACCTCGCCTCACCTGACGAACTCCTCGCCGACTACGCCGCACTCAACGTCGACACCGTGGTGTTGCAGCGCGGTTCTGATCTGGCCGAACTACGCGCGCTGCTGCACGATCAGGTCACTGTGTTCCTCGGATCGTCGGGCGTCGGAAAATCCACGCTCGTCAACGCGCTCGTTCCCAGTGCCCAGCGGGCCACCGGTCACGTCAACGAAACCACCGGTCGCGGTCGGCACACCTCAACCTCGGCGGTCGCGCTGCCACTTCCTGGCGGCGGCTTGATCGTCGACACCCCGGGCCTTCGTTCCTTCGGTCTGGCCCATGTCGATTCCAGTCGTGTCATTGACGCCTTCCCCGAATTCACCGATGGCACCACCGACTGCCCACGTGCGTGCTCGCATGATGAGGAAGAGTGCGGCCTCGACGCCTGGGTTGCCGAGGGGCACGCCGGAACCGGTGGAGCCGAACGTCTGTCATCGCTGCGGCGAGTGTTGCGTTCACTGGCTGACGATCACGCCAACGGGTGAAGTGCGCCCGTCGGCCACTACGACCCGATCAGATTCGCGCTGAGCTTCCTCGGTAGCGTCATACTGTGAACGTGCCGTGGGCAGATGATCTCGCTTTGGCGCTGCGCCTTGCAGACGCAGCCGATGCACTCACCACCGACCGTTTCCGGGCCGGCGACCTGCAGGTAGCCACCAAGCCCGACCTCACCCCTGTCACTGAGGCCGACCGCCGAACAGAATTGGCAATCCGCGCGATCCTAGAGCGTGAACGCCCCGGCGACGCGGTGCTCGGCGAGGAATTCGACGACACCGGTGACAGCGATCGACTCTGGGTCATTGATCCCATCGACGGCACTAAGAACTACGTGCGCGGAGTTCCGGTGTGGGCCACACTGATCGCACTCGTCGTCGGTAACGAGCCCGTCGTCGGCGTGGTGAGCGCACCCGCACTCGGTCGCCGCTGGTGGGCGGCTGCTGGTAGCGGCGCCTTCACGCGTGACGTTGATGGAAGTGAACGCCTCATTCGATCCTCGGCCGTGACGCGCCTGTCCGACGCCTCATTGAGCTACAGCGACCACGAGAGGTGGGACGACGTGGCCGCATCCGGCACCGACAGTAGCGCGGGCTTTCACACATTGCTCGACACCTGCTGGCGCAGTCGCGGCTACGGCGACTTCTGGTCGCACCTACTGGTCGCCGAAGGAGCCGTCGACATCGCCGCTGAGCCGCACCTCAATCCCTGGGATGTCGCCGCACTCGTTCCCGTGGTGCGCGAGGCCGGTGGACTCATCACTCGCTTCGATGGCACCCCCACATTCAGCGGAACCGGAACGACCAGCTGCGTCACCACCAACGGACACCTGCATCACGAGGTACTGGCCCTGCTTGGCCCATGACTGCGCCAATGGGGCGTACCACCGTGTGACCCATATACGGCAGCAGTTTTCGGCAGTACAGTCGCAGTAGTTCGCACCCGTGACCCCGCCGAACTCGGTGGGACCTCGGCACCGGGAGGCATCATGAAGGTTTCTGCCATTCTTGATCACAAGGGCAACTTCGTTGCCTCGATCACTCCCCACTCCTCCGTGACTGAAGCGCTACGAATGCTCGCCGTCAATGGAGTAGGAGCTCTCGTTGTCAGTGACGATGGGCAAACGATCATTGGCATCATCTCCGAGCGCGATATCGTGCGCCAACTTCATGACGACGCGGGCACTCTGACTATGCGCGTACACGAACTCATGACGCTGGCCGTGCACACCACGAAGGCCGACTGCCTCGTCGACACACTCATGCGCGAGATGACCGACCGCCGCATCCGCCACGTTCCAGTTGTCGACGACAACGGGCACATGGTCGGCATTGTCAGCATCGGTGACGCAGTCAAGGCGCGGCTTGGCGAACTCGAGGGAGAACGCAGCGCCTTGATTGGCTACATCACTACCGGCGGGTAATGCGTGTGAACTAACCCCACTCTGGCAGGATCGACTCATCGACCCTGCGAGGAGTGTCAGTACCCCCATGACTGCCACCGCCCCGGCCGAGACGGGCACAGCGCCCACTCGCCGTGATCCTTACGTCGACCTGCTGCGAGCGCTCTCGCTGTGCGTCGTCGTACTGTGGCATTGGGGTTTCACGATCATCGCGTGGACCTCGCACGGCCCCGAACCCACCAGCCCCCTGCAGTGGACCTACGGCCTCTGGCCGCTCACGTGGCTGTTCCAAGTCTTGCCGTTGTTCTTCTACGTCGGCGGGTACGCGCACCTGCGCGTGTGGGACAAGGTGCGTGCCAACGGCGGAGGCTACGGAGTGTTCGTGGCCGGTCGCGTACGCCGTCTCGTACTGCCCACTGGTGCGCTCATTGCGGTGTGGCTCGGAGTCTTCGAAGTCGTCAAGTTCATTTGGAACCCGGACTGGATGTGGCGATCGGTCATTCTCATTTTGTCGCCGCTGTGGTTCATCGGCGTCTACCTCTTACTCGTGCTGATCGCACCGGTAATGATCAACTTGCACCGCCGCTGGGGAGTTGCGGTGCTGGTCACTCTCGGCGGTATCGCCTGCCTGATCGACGTGGGTCGCTTTCACCTCGGAATCGACTGGCTTGGCTGGGTCAACTTCATCTTCGTGTTCGCGTTTTGCCATCAACTCGGATTCTTCTTCGACGACCTCGTGGCACTGCCGCGCCATGTCGCCTGGTCTCTGACTCTCGGCGGACTCTTCGGGCTCGCGGGGCTGATCTTCTCGGGTGTCTATCCGGCATCCATGGTGGGCGTGAACACCGACAAGATTTCGAACATGGGGCCACCCAACTTCACCATCATCATGTTGGTGTTATTCCAAGCAGGCGTTGCTGAACTACTCAGACCGTACGCACTGGTATGGCTGGAGAAACCTCGCGTCGGCATCTTCAACGCAATGCTCAACCGCGTCTCGTTGCCGTTGTTCCTTTTCCACACCACGGCCATGGCGTTAGT
Organism: uncultured bacterium; assembly: GCA_903927265.1. Classification (GTDB taxonomy): domain Bacteria; phylum Actinomycetota; class Actinomycetes; order S36-B12; family CAIYMF01; genus CAIYMF01. The sequence goes on from CAIYMF010000270.1 coordinate 30,086, forward strand.
CATCCTGTTCGTCGTGATCATCTTCGGGTACCGACCACCGTCTGAACCCACACTGCTGTGGTGGGCCGAACGACCGCTATGGGTGGGCGCGGCCCTACTGATGATGGTGCCGGTGTTGTGGGTGTTCTCGCGCAAGGACCTCTGGTACGCCTTCGACTCGATCAAACTGCTGCGCGCGGATGCGCACCAGAACGAGTCGAGCTTCTAACCTTCGTCAGCAACAAGGCGTCGCACTCGCATCGGCAATCCATCGCGCGGTCGCACGGTCACCAGTGGCTCAGCATGCACCGATGCAGCGTCGACACCTTCGAAAGTCCAACGACGCGCGAGTGACGACATGATGAGCGTTGCCTCAAGCAACGCAAAGTCACGGCCAATGCACATCCGCGGGCCCGAGCCGAATGGCAGATAGCCCGTGCGATTGGAGTCTGAAGCGCCCGTGCCAAGGAATCGTGACGGTTCGAACCGCTCGGGGTCGGGCCACAGATCAGGGTGCCGATGCACAATCCACGGACTGATGATCACCAGCGCTCCCGCCGGGACCGTATGCCCGGCCAACACATCGTCTTCGTGAGCCTTGCGCGTAATCAGCCACGCCGGTGGATACAAGCGCAGCGCTTCATCAACCACCGCGCGCGCGTACGGCAGGTGAGGGAAATCGGCGAATGTCGCATCACGGTCACCCAGCACCGTCAGTGCCTCGTCACGCAGCATCGCGGCGGCATCAGGTGAGGTATCGAGCAGGTGCCACGACCACGTCAGCGCGCTGGCGACCGTCTCATGACCGGCCACCAGAAACGTGACCATCTGATTGCGCACGGGCCCACCCCCGCCGAACCCTTCGACCAGCAGATCAAGCATGTCGGGTTCACGCTCGATGCCGACCGGTCGTAAGCGCCGCTCGGCGAGCATGCGTTCAACGGCGCCGTCGAGAATTGACAAGCTGCGTCGCAGGGTGAGGTTGCCCGGCGTCGGAACCCATAGTGGCGGCGAGAGCGGGTTGCGCGCCTTGCCTACCACCACATCGAGGGCAGCAAGAGTCGCGTGAGCAAGCGTCGCTGCATCACCGGATAAGTCGGTACCGAACAACGCCCGGCCCACCACTTCCAGCGCCGTGTGCATCATCGCGGCGTCGACATCGATCACCGTGCCGTCGGGAAGCGCACTCCATTCACCATCAAGGCGGGCACACGACACCGCCACGTGATCGGCCACTTTCTCAACCTGCGTGGGATGAAACGCCGGTTGCACGACGCGTCGCTGCTGACGCCAGGCCTCAGTGTCGGCGGTAAGCAACCCTTCACCCGTCACCAATGACAACGACGTGTACTGAATCGTGCGCTTGCCGTACGCGCGTTGATTCACTCGCAGCACCCGGTCAACTGCTTCGGGATCACTGATCAGATACGACGGCGGTGACGGAATCGGAAACTGCACGACATCACCGAGCTCGTGCCAGGTTTGCTCAAGGAATGCCAACGGGTTGGTGCGAATGAGTCCAAAGGCGCGCAGCATGTCGCCGCCCTGCGGCCCGGGCGCCGTTACCGGAGTTCGGAAGTAACGCTCTGGCGGGCCCTTACTCACGACACGTCCTGCGCGACCCGAGCCGCTGAACGCTCGCGGATGAACTGGAACACGAGCACGACGACGCCCGCGATCGCGATCGTTCCGCAAATGACGGTTGAGACCCCGAGTAACTTCAATGCGGTCGCGGCCAGCACCACCATCAGCAACGCCTTGAGCAGGCGGCCGTCATAGCGCGAAGACATGCGCGCTCCGAGCCACACGCCGGGAATCTGCCCGACCAGCAACGCACCGGTGACTCGCCAATCAACGTCGCCGATCGTCATGTGGGCCAACGCTCCCGCGGCCAGCATCGGAACCGCCTGAGTCAGGTCAGTGCCCACCAAGACGCGCGGCGCCAACAGCGGGTACAACACCAACAAACTGATCACAATGAGCGAGCCCGAGCCCACCGATGTCATTCCGACAATGATTCCGACTACAAAACCCACCACGAGGGTGAGGGCACGCTTGATCGGCGCCATCGGTCCACGACGAGGATCGTCGGGAGCCACCACTTCGACGTCAGAACGACGCAGGCGCACAATCCACGGGCGCACCACACTGGCGGCCAATGCGATGAGCAAGACGATGCCGATGATGTATTTGAGTTGAGCCGCACTCGCCGGATCTGCCAACGTGCGAGCGAACACGATGGTGCCCAGCAGGATGCCAGGAACAGAACCTAAGGACAGCCATTGCACGAGGCCCCAGTGCACCGTGCGGGTGCGGATATGGACGATCGAACCGACGGGCTTAATGACCGCGTTGGCGACAACATCGCTCGACACTGCAACGGCGGGTGGCAGTCCAAAAACCAGAATCAACAGCGGCGTCACGAGTACCGCGCCGCCCATTCCGGTGAGGCCCACCATGAGCCCCGCCAGCAGTCCCCCCACCGCAAGCCAGATGTCGAGTGACTCGATCAAACTAGGTCACCTCACCTGTGCGGTGACGCTGTCTCACGCCCCGTGCACTGCCCGATGTGCCCACGTTCCGAACCTAACGCACCCGTGTCGACCGCCGAGTGTGGGAATGCCGCGAGTCGATCGATAGTTGTTACATCAACTACAGTTGGAACGACCAAGGAGGTCCCTCATGCCGGCCATTACCGCTGACACGCTCACCCTGCCGCGCCTCGACGCCATCGACGCGACTGCGCGCCCGCGCTCGGTGAAGGCGGTCTCGACCGCCCCTCGCGGGCACGAGGGCGAGGGCTTCCCCGTACGTCGCGCGTTCGCTGGCATTGACCTCACCGATCTCGATCCGTTCATTCACATGGATCAGATGGGTGAAGTCGAGTACGCACCCGGCGAGCCCCGCGGAACCGCATGGCACCCGCACCGCGGTTTTGAAACCTTCACGTACCTCATTGACGGCCGTTTCATTCACCAAGACTCCAACGGTGGGGGCGGCACGATTTCCGATGGAGGTACGCAGTACATGACCGCCGGCGGAGGCGTGCTGCACATTGAGACACCGCCGGAAGACCTCGTCATGAGCGGCGGTCTCTTTCACGGTTTGCAGCTCTGGATCAACCTGCCGCGCGAGAAGAAGCTGATCGCTCCGCAGTACCAAGATCTGCAGGGGCGCGACTTCGCTCTGGTCAGTTCACCCGATGGCGGGGCGCTGTTGCGCGTTCTCGCCGGAAGCATCGCCGGTCATTCCGGTCCGGGTATTTCGCACACGCCCCTGGCCATCGCCCACCTCACGCTGGCACCTGGCGCGCGCATCGAAATTCCGTGGCCGCACGAATTCAATGCTCTTGCGTACGCACTCAGTGGGCAGGGCAGCGTCGGTGCCGAGCAACGCGCCATTCGCGAAGGCCAGTTGGCGGTGTTCGGCGCGGGCGACACGGTGGTGATTGAGGCCGATTCGCGGCAGCAGTCGAACATGCCGAGCTTGGAAGTGTTCCTGCTCGGTGGAGTTCCGCTGCGTGAACCGGTCGCTGCCCACGGTCCGTTTGTCATGAACACCCGCAGCGAACTCGTTCAGGCATTCGAGGACTACCAGTCAGGCAAGTTGGGCACCGTACCGCCCAACGCGATCCAGCCGTTCTACGGCTAATTGTCGCTACGAGGCGGGCAGTCGCTCGGGCAGTGGGTGCAAGAACAGCCCACTGCCGAGTTTGGGCTCGAACCACGTCGACTTGGGCGGCATAATCTCGCCGCGATCAGCCACCGCCACCAATTGCGCCACCGACGTCGGCATCAGCGAGAACGACACGGCGTCGTGACCTTCATCGACGAGTCGTTCGAGTTCGGGCAAGCCGCGAATTCCGCCCACGAAATGCAACCGCTGATCGCGCCGGGGGTCGCCGATTGCGAGCACAGGCTCGAGCAGATCGGCCTGCAGTACATCGACATCAAGCACATCATCATCGCGGTCGATTGTTGACCGCAGGCGGTACCACTGACCGTCGAAGTACATGCCGAATTCGCGCAGGCTCGTGGGCTGAAGAGCGTCGCTGACCACTTCAACAGAGAAGTTCTCGCTCACTGCAGCAAAGAACTGCTCGGAGGTGAGGCCGCTGAGGTCGGCAACCGCACGGTGGTACGGCATCAGCGTGACCTGATCGGCGGGAACCACGACCGCGAGGAACTGCTCGGCTGTGCCGAGGTCGGCACCGGCGCCGTGTTGCTCGCGACGCGCATCACGCACACGTTGCGCTGCGGCACTGCGGTGATGGCCGTCGGCGACGTAGAGGGCCGGCATGTCGGCGATCGCGCTGACTGCGGTGGCGATCTGATCGCCATCGGACACGATCCATACTTCATGCGAGATGCCGGTGTCAGACACTGCCGAATAGTCGGCAGGCGAGGCGACCACCACGGCATCAAGGAGAGCCGCGATGCGCTTGTCTGGCGGACTGAGCAGGAACACCGGCTCATCGTGTGCGCCGACACCTTCGATGTGGCGCACACGGTCGTTTTCCTTGTCGGGCCGGGTCAGTTCGTGCTTGCGAATGATTCCGGCTGCATAGTCGTCAACGGAAGCGGCGAGTACCAGACCCACCTGCTCAAGGTCACCCATGCGCATGCGGTACACCGACAATGTGGGCTCGTCATCAAGGCGCAACACGCCACGCTCAATGAATTCGGTGAGTGCTGCCCCTGATCGCGAGTACACCGCATCGTCATACGGACTGATCGACTCGTCGAGATCGATCTCGGCTCGTGACACGTGCAGGAAACTGTCGGGTAGACCCACGGCCATCTCGCGCGCTTCCGCGACGTTCATGACGTCGTATGGAAGCGCCAACACCGCCTGCGAGGAATCGGCCGTGGGGCGTAGTGAACGGAACGGACCTACGGCAACCACGGCCGATTCTCCTGACGGTTGGGCGTTAGCCGACCGGGCGGCCAGCGTAACTGAAGTGCGATGACGACCAACTGTTCCACGCGTCGGTCACGTGCACACCAACGGAGGGGCTTGCCGCTTCAACAATCTGACCGCCGCCGATGTACATGGCCACGTGGTGCGCATTGTTGAAGTAGAACAGCAGGTCACCGGGCTGCAGTTGATCGGTGGAAATGTGCCGCACTTCGTTGGCCTGGTCATATGAGTACGGGGTGAGAGACACACCTGCTTGTCCCCATGCCCACGCAGTGAGCTTGGAGCAGTCCCACGTGTCCGGCGGGTGAGCGTCGTAGGTGTACGGCTCGCCCACCTGAGCCAGTGCCGCGGCCACAGCGATCGCTGCCTGATCGGAACCGACGAAACCACCGTTCTGGCCGCCGCTGGATCCGCCGTTATTCGAGCCACCATTACCGCTGGCGGGACCACCGGTGTCGGCGGTGTCGTTGCTCGAACCGCTCGAGCTACTTGAGCCGCTCGTGGTGTCGTTGTTGTTGGCCGCGTTGGCCGCACGTGCTTGAGCATCGGCTGCTGCCTGCTCGGCCGCTGCTTGTGCAGCCGCCGCGGCCTGTGCCGCCGCCGCTGCGCGAGCCTGGCGCTCGGCCTCAAGGCGTCGACGCTCTTCTTCCTTGAGTTGACTGAGCACCTGCTCTTGCTCGGCGAGGTTTGCCCTGATCGCGGCCTGCTGGTCGGCAATTTCTTTTTCAACCGCGGCAGCGTCGGATTCTTGCTGACCGAGTTCGGCGGTGGCCTGCGACAACTGAAGGCGAGCCGCAGTGGTGCGGCGCAGCACTGCGTTCTGGCCCTTGGCCACAATCTCAAGTGCGGCGCTCTGCTGCAGGAAGTCTGCGGGGTTGTCGGCCATGAGTAACTGGACCGACGTGTCGAGCCCACCCGAACGGTAGGCGACCGAGGCCATCTCGCCGAGGTTGCCCGCTTCCTTGGCAAGTGCTGCCTTGGCGCGAGTGGCCTTCTTCTTGGTGAGATCTTGCTTGTCGTGAATGCGCTGGAGCCTCACCCGCGCACCATTGAGGTCTTCGGCAACCATTTCGGCCTGGGTCTGAAGGTCGGAAATCTCCGCCTCCACCTCAGCGATGGTCTTGGAGGGTGCCGCCGTTACTGCAGGAACCGCAGTAAACGCCACACCCATGAATACGGCCGCGGTGACGGCGATGATGGTGCGCCGACCACGCTTGATACCTGACAACTGCACGCCTTGTCCTCTCCCCTGCCGCCTACCGAGTTAGCTGACGGGCTCGGGCTGGGAAAAGGCCCTACCACCGACCGAAGTCGGAGGATTCGCCCCAGGAACACGTGGGTCCCCGGCTCTGGACTGGCCCTGTCGGACCTGCCGCAGATTCGGCGGTTCGCGGTTCGAGGCCACTGGAGTGACCCCGACTGACCTCGTCAGCGTACCAAGTGATCGTGAATCTGCCGACCGAGAGGGTGAATTGTGCATAGTCGCTATATCCGTTATGCGCGCTATGCCCACCGCGCCGCGAGGGGCATAGCAATCTCACCAGGCGGGAATGCAGATCAATTCGTCCCGGATCTGCCGACCCACTCGCACGGCGCGACGTCAATGCCTAGGGTGGGCACACGGCTGAACCGTCCCTGCCTTCGACGCCAACTGCGAGGAACGACCATGGTCCTGACCACCCCGTTCCACCCACGCCTGTCCGAACTCAACGAAACGGGCCTCTACGGGCATTGGGCGGGCTATCTGTCAGCACTGCGCTATCAGTACTCAGCCAAGAACGAATACTTCGGTATCCGCAACGCCGCTGCGGTCTTCGATGCCTCGCCCCTGTACAAGTACTGGATTCGTGGTCGCGATGCTCAGAAGTTCCTTGAAGGCTTGATGTCGCGCGACGTACGCACCTGCAAGCCAGGTCGCGCGCAGTACACGATCTGGTGCGATGACAATGGCCACGTCCTTGAAGACGGTGTGCTGTTCCGGCACGCGCCTGATGAGTTTCTCCTCACCGCCGCCCGCCCCAACCTGGGTTTCCTGCAAGATCAGGTACGCCGCCTCAACGTCGAGGTCATCGACGCGTCCGACGACTTCGGCGTGCTCGCACTTCAGGGTCCCCGTTCACGCGAGATCCTCACGCCACTCGTTCCCGAAGTTGCGGAGTTGTCGTTCTTCGGGATGACCCCCGCCAAGATCGCCGGACACAGCGTCACCATCAGCCGCACCGGATTCACCGGCGACCTGGGATACGAAGTGATGGTTCCGGCAGAGTCGGCCATTCCGGTACTTGATGCGATTCTCGAATCAGGCGCACCGCACCACCTGCGTCCCTTCGGCGAGGAAGCCCTTGGCATGGCGCGCATTGAGGCCGGACTTCCGCTGATCGACGTCGACTTTTCGTCATCGCGCTTTGCCTACAACGACGACCAGCGCTTCTCTGCCTGGGAACTCGGATTCGGTTGGACCTTGCGCGGAATCGACGACGACTCGCGCGTGTTCACTGGCCGCCGCGCACTACTACGCGAACGCGACGAGAACACATCGCGCTGGTCCACGGTCGGCATCTCGATCGCCCAGACTGATTACCGCGCACTGCATGAAGAACACGGCGTCGTTCCGTACATGGACGAGATTCCGGTCGACTGGCACACGATGCTCTACGAAAACAGCGACTGGGTGCGGGCCGGCTACGCGACGAGTTTGATGTACTCACCCCTGATGCAGCGACACATCGGGCTGGCTCGGGTGCGTCCGCACTTGGCCGAACCGGGCACCATCGTGCACGTCGAACAAACAATCAACCACGAGTACTTCACGGTGCCGGCCACAGTCGTGCCGCTGCCCTTCTTCAACCCGGAGCGAAAGGTGTCAATGGCATGAGCGAGGGCAACCAGTACGACGCGATCGTGGTCGGGGGCGGACACAACGGCCTCACCGCCGGCGCGTACCTCGCCAAGGACGGCTTGCGCACACTGATCCTCGAGCAGCGTCACCTCGTGGGTGGTGCGGCAATTACTGAAGAACTTCGCCCGGGCTTCCAGTTCACGACGTTCAGCTATGGCCTGAGCCTGCTGCGACCGGAAGTCATTCAGGAACTTGAACTCGTGAAGTTCGGGTTCATGCCGCTCGAGATGCCCACCACGTTCTGCCCGATGGAGAACGGCGACTACCTGCTCATGGGACCCGACCATGACGCCAACCTGCGCGAGATCGCACGCCACTCGCCACGCGACGCCGACGCCACCGAACGTTACGATCACGACATCTCGCGGGTAATGCAGTACGTCAAGCCCCTGTTCGACCGTATGCCGCCCAACCTGTTCAGCGGAGATCCCGAAGATAAGGCCGAGATCACCTGGCTGCTGCAGCATCTGGGGTCGGGCGACAAGAAGGTCGTGCACGACACCGTGCGTCTACTCACCGGCAGCATCGCCGACTTCCTTGATGACTACTTCGAAAGCGATGTCATCAAGGGACACCTGGCATCGAGCGGAATCATCGGTACCAAGGTTGGTCCGATGTCACAAGGCTCTGGCCTGGTGTACCTGCTGCTCGCAGTGGGCGAGCACGACGGCAACATCGGCAGCTGGTCATTCCACAAGGGCGGCAACGGTGGCGTCACGCAGGTCATTGGTCGGGCCGCTGAGGCTTACGGCGCCGAGATTCGCTTGAACTCACGCGTCAATCACGTGTTGGTCGATAACGGTCGGGCCACCGGCGTGGTACTCGACGACGGCACCGAATTCCACGCACCGGTGGTCATCAGCGCCCTCGATCCGCGCCACACCTTCCTCGAGCTCGTCGACTCACGCGAATTGCCCAACGATCTGGTCGAAGCCGTTGAGCGCTACCGCTTCCAAGGCACCGCGTCGAAGGTGAACTTTGCACTCGACGCCGCGCCGCGTTTCCCCGCCCTCGGTGATCGCACCGATCAGTACCGGGGGTTCATCAACATTGGTCCGTCGATTGAATATCTCGAACGCGCATTCGATCAGGGCAAGTACGGCTGGTACTCCGACCGCCCCTACCTCGACTGCTGCATTCAGTCATTCCTCGACCCCGACATGGCACCTCCCGGCAAGCACGTGATGTCGTGCTTCACCATGTACACGCCCTACGAACTCAAGGGCAGCGATTGGGAAACCGAGCGCGAGAACCTCGGCGACGCCGCGCAGCGCACCCTCGCGTCATTCTTCCCGGGCTTCGACGATCTCGTGCTGCAGCGCGAGGTGGTCACCCCGCTCGACATCGAGCGCATCACCGGACTCTCCGAAGGCAACATCTACGGTGGCGAGTACCTGGCACCGCAGACGTGGATCTTCCGACCGGCACCGGGTTACACCGACTACCGCACGCCGATCGAGGGCTACTACCAGGGCGGATCAGGAACCCACCCCGGCGGTTGCGTCAGTGGCGGACCGGGTCGCTTCGTCTCACAGCAAGTCCTCAAGGACCGCCGCACCTAACCCCGCCCCCCCCCACTGTTTCCGCCCTTTTTCCGCATGGGGGGACATTCAGCACGCATAGAGGCAGTTTTCGGTACCCAAGCAGACCGAGAATCGCGTTCCCGGCAGGATGAGCGCATGAGCTCGTTCACCGATCTACTTGCCCTCGAACGCGTCGACCGCGACATCTTCACCGGAAGTTGCCACGCGGGGGCTCCCCTGCGCGTCTTCGGCGGACACGTCGCCGCGCAAGCGCTCACGGCCGCCGGAATCACCGTCGAAGATCCCGATCGAGGGCTTGACTCATTGCACGCGTACTTCCTGCGCCCTGGCCGCACCACCGACCCGATCGTCTACCTCGTCGACCGACCACGCGACGGCCGCTCGTTCACCACTCGCCGAGTTCAAGCCGTTCAATACGGCGAAGTCATATTCGTTTTGAGCGCATCCTTCGCCATTTCCGAAGATGGACCCGAGCATCAGCCCGAGGCTCCCCACGTCCCCGCGCCCGACGACTGCCCCGTGCTCGACATGCGCTGGCTCGACGCCGCAACCGAAGATGCCGGTGGAACTCTGATCGAAGCTCGCGAGATTCCGGCAGATGCAGTGCGCGACGACACTCACGGTCGCTTTGAAGGCGGCCTCTGGGTGCGCGTGCAGGGAGAGATGCCGGCCGACCAGCGCGTACACAACTGCGCACTCACCTACATTTCCGACCTTCGACTCGCTGGCGCCGCACTGATGAAACACGGCGGCTACGAGAAGAACCCTGGAATGTCGATCACGTCCCTTGACCACGCGATGTGGTTTCATCGTGACTTCCGTGCCGACGAGTGGCTGCTGTTCGTGCAGGGTTCACCAGTGGCAGGCGGCGGTCGCGGGCTCAACCTCGGCCAATTCTTCACTGCCGACGGCAAACTCGTCGCCTCAGCTGTGCAGGAATCATTAATGCGTCGACTCGCTGACTGACCTTGACCGTGTGACACTGGCAAGAACCCAAGGAGGAACCGTGGCAGGACCCGCGATCGGCCAGCAAGCTCCAGACTTCACGTTGCCAGGACTCGTCCTACGCGATGGCACCGCCGAACGCAGTGACTTCACCCTCTCGCAGCACCGCGGTGCACCCATCGTGCTGGCGTTCTACCCCGGCGACGAAACTCCCGTGTGCACCAAGCAAATGTGCGCGTACTCCAATGAACTCGAACAGTTCAATGCACTCGGCGCGCAGGTCTGGGGCATCAGCCCGCAAGATCTCGACAGCCACGAACGGTTCGCCCGCAAGGAATCACTCACCTTTCCGCTACTTGCCGACGTGGGGCGCGGCGTCGTGAATGCGTACGGAATCGGAGTCCCCGGACTCGGCCTGCGTCGTTCGACATTCCTCGTCGACGCCGATGGCGTACTGCGTTGGAAGAACGTGTCGTTCCTCGGCTTGAAGTTCGACAGCGTCGACACTCTCGCCAAAGAAATCAGCTCACTGACGAAGAGTTGAACCAACGACGCTTCGCCCACAGCGACACGTACACCAAAGCAACCAGCGCGGGAACTTCAATCAGCGGTCCAACAACGCCCGCAAGTGCCTGACCAGACGTCACTCCCCACACACCGATGCACACGGCGATGGCGAGTTCGAAGTTGTTTCCCGCTGCAGTGAACGCAAGCGTCGCCGTTTTGGGATAGCCCAACTTCGAGCGCGCACCCAGTACGAACGACGCACCCCACATGATCGCGAAGTACGCGAGCAACGGAATCGCAATGCTCACGACCGCCCAAGGATCGGAAAGAATCGCATCACCCTGCAGCGAGAACATCACCACGATGGTGAACAGCAACCCGTACAACGCCCATGGCGAGATGCGCGGAATGAAGACGGTGTCGTACCACTCGCGCCCCTTGGTGCGCAGACCAATGCGCCGCGTCAGGTAACCCGCCGCGAGTGGAATTCCGAGGAAGATCAGCACCGCCTTCGTGATTTCCCAGGTTGAGAACTGCACGTCTTGCGTATCGAGGCCGAGCCAACCAGGAAGGATGCGCAAATAGAAGGTGCCGAGCAACGCGTACGCAAGAATTTGGAACACCGAGTTGATGGCCACCAGCAACGCGGCCGCCTCACCGTCACCACATGCGAGGTCATTCCAGATCAGCACCATCGCAATACATCGCGCGAGTCCAATGACGATGAGTCCAGTTCGGAATGCCGGCTGATCGGCCAGAAAGAACCACGCGAGCGCAAACATCAACAACGGTCCGATGACCCAGTTCAGTAGCAGCGACAGCCACAGCAGCTTTCGGTCACCGGTGACATGACCCATGTCCTCGTAGCGCACCTTCGCCAACACTGGGTACATCATTAGCAGCAGACCCAGCGCAATCGGAAGTGATGTCTGCCCGATCTTCACCGCGTCCAGCGCGCTCTGAACACCTGGCACAAACTTGCCGAGCAGGAGTCCTCCTGCCATCGCGAGCAAAATCCACACGGGCAAGAAACGATCGAGCCGTGACAAACGGCCAAGTACTGCTTCTTGCTCAACCGGCACGCAGACTCCTCAGGCAGTGAAACTCCAACCCTTGCATTCTGGTCCCTCAACCCACTAGGCGACCGGCGAACCCATCAGCGTTGACACACCTCGCGTCGATGTGCCACCCGCAACACCCACACTGTCACTCGACTGTCATCAATGAAGTAGCCCACTCGGAAGTCACCCGCTCGCACGCGCCTTCGACGCGGCCGGCTCCTCGCTTCTACCGCACCTGCCCTGTGGACTGCTCGCACTGTCCACAGGCGACAGCGTCCACGCTGACTTCATGAGCAACCACCACCGCATGAGCGGACACACGCACACCCCCTACGACGACTTCGCAGCGGCCGAGCGCCGCTGGGGTCACCTCTCGCCCGACGAATTGCGGGCCGCAGCAGACGCCGATCCACTGCGCTTTGTCGCCGACAACATCTCGGTTCGTGACAGGCGCCAGGGTTCAGTCGTCTTGATCGCGAATCTCGGCCCGGGCCAACCTCCCGCGCTGGTCGTCGTTCCCGATGCACCGCCGGAGCCGACATTCGAAGACTGCGCACTGCTCGTCGGCAGGTTCGGCATGCACCTCGACGAGATACGCGACGTTGGCGCACCGTTCAGTGTCGGCCTGATTCACCATCGCCTCGGCAACACGGCAGTCAACGACCTCGACCGTCGATGGCAACTAGCCCTCGAGACGTTGGCACCGGAATTCGGCTACTCGATCCTTGGCGTGATGGCACGCACCGAGTCGGGCGCGCTCGTCACCGTGATCGCGAGCAGTGCTACGCGCGAATCCTCGCGTTCGTCGGGTCGTACAACGGCTTGAGCGACGCGATCGCCGGATACACCTGCCCTGCGATCTCCACCGTCCACTCCCCCGCATCGATCCATGCTGTATCGATGGGTTCATCAGCCTCGATCATCGCGAGTCCCACTGCGCCACCGAGCGTGAAACCATACGATGCGGCACGAATGTAGCCCACCGGAACTCCGTTGCGCAGTACCGGTTCGGCGTGGAACATCAGCGGTTCGGGGTCAGTGACCTGCACCTGAAGCAGTCGCTTGCGCAATGCCCCTTCGGCCTTGCGCGCCATCACCGCATCACGTCCGATGAAGCCGCCTGGCTTATCGAGTGCCACCGCGAAACCGAGTCCGGCTTCGAGCACCGAGTCGGTGTTGTCGATGTCGTGGCCGTAGTCGCGGTAGCCCTTTTCCATGCGCAGGCTGGCGAGCGACTTGAGGCCGACCGGCATTAGTCCGTAGTCAGCGCCGGCTTCAGAAATGCGGTCGTAGACGTGCAGGGCGTGTTCGCTCGGAACGTACAACTCGTACCCGAGTTCGCCAAGGTACGTGATGCGAATGCACAACGCGCGAGCGAAACCAAGATCGATCTCGCGTGCTGCGCGGAATGGGAACGCCTCGTTGGACATGTCAGCGGAAGTGAGCCGCTGCATCAACTCGCGCGAACGGGGACCCTGAACATTGAGTTGCGCGTAGGCACCCGTGATGTCGGTGATGAACACGTGGCGGTCACCGATGTGTCGCTGCATGCGCGTGAGCACATGGCGATGTGCGGTATCACTTGCCACTACCCAGAAGCGATCGTCATCGAGTTTGGTAACGGTGAGGTCGGCTTCGAGGAGTCCGCGATCGTTGAGCCATTGCGTATAGGTGATGACGCCGCTCTCGCCGTTGACAGCGTTAGCCGACAGTTCGTCAAGTAGCGCGCCCGCGTCGCGACCTTGCACAAGGAACTTGGACATGAACGACATGTCCATGAGGCCCACGGCGTCGCGCACCGCCTCATGCTCGGCACGCCACTGGTCGAACCACTGCGGACGACCCCACGTGAGTTCACCCTGCTCGGGTTCGGTGCCTTCAGGTGCAAACCAGTCAGCACCTTCCCAACCACTGACGTCACGGAAGAATGCCCGCTGCTCAACGAGGCGCTCGTGCACCGGTGACAACTTCACACCGCGCGCGGTTTGCATCGAACGTCCTGGGTAATGGCACTGGTAGACCATGCCCAGCGACTCGACGGTGCGCGTCGCGCGGTATTCCGGAGTGCTTTGGTATGGGTGCAGCCGGTCGATGTTCATGGCAGTGATGTCGATTCCTGGATCACCGTCGATGACCCAATGCGCCATCGCGCGACCCATTCCACCGCCGGTGAGAATGCCGATGGAGTTCAAGCCGGCGGCCACGAAGTAGTTGCGTACCTCGGGTGCTTCACCCACCACGGGCGCAAGGTCGGGGGTGAATGATTCAGGGCCGCAGAAGAAGGTGCGAATGCCGGTGTCGGCGGTGATCGGCACGCGCGACATGGCGCGTTCCAAGTACGGTCCCATACGGTCCCAGTCAGGCTCAAGGGTGCCGAACGAGAAGCCATCTGGAATTCCGTCGACACTCCATGGTGCACACACCGGTTCGAATAGGCCGATCATCAGCCCGTCGCCCTCTTCGCGGTAGTACCCGTGGCAGCCCGGATCTTCGAGTACCGGCCACGACTTGTCGACGCCCGCGATCGGTTCGGTAATCAGGTAGTAATGCTCAGCTGCCTGCAACGGAATGGTGACCCCGGACTTTTCACCGAGTTGGCGCGCCCACATGCCCGAGCAGTTGATGACGTAATCGCATTCGATGTCACCCATCGGAGTACGCACACCGGCAACAGCGCCGTTGCGCACGATGACGTCGACCACCGGGCATTCCTCGATGATGCGTGCGCCGCGCATGCGCGCACCCTTAGCCATCGACATCGTGCAGTCGACAGGATTCACACGACCGTCATCGGCAACGTAGAAACCAGCGAGCAAATCGTCGGTGCGGGCAAGAGGGAACATCTCGCCTACCTCGCGCGGCGAGATCTCCTGAACGTCAACGCCCATCAATCGGTTGAACGCCGACACGCGGCGGTACTCCTCAAGGCGACCTTCGTCAGCGGCAACTTCGATGAATCCCACCTGCATGAGGCCGGTGGCAAGACCCGTTTCGGCTTCGAGTCGCGCATACAGATCGCGCGTGTACTGGCGCAGTCGCGTTGAAGTCTCCGATGTCGACCCAAAGGTCACCATCAAACCCGCGGCGTGCCAGGTGGTTCCTGAGGTCAACCGGTCGCGCTCGAGCAGCACCGAGTCGGTCCAGCCGGCCTCAGCGAGGTGGTAGAGAGTCGACGTTCCAATGACACCACCGCCGATCACCACCACGCGGGCGCGGGAGGGAAGTGCGGATGCCGAGGTCTCGGTCGTCAAGGTCATCGAGCGTTGCTCCGTTCAATCACAGGGCGGACACCACCGGTACCGACCCTACTGCGCGAGCACCGTCAACCATTGGGCGAAGACCTTCTCTTGAGTGAACCGACTGGTCGACTCCTCGGCAGCCCTGCCGAGGTCCTCACGATAGTTGGGGTCGTTGATCAGTGCCTCCAAGGCGGCGGCCATGGCGCAATCATCGCCCACGGGAACGAGAATGCCGGCTCTCCCTTGATCGAGAATCTCCTTACCACCGCCGGGGCAGTTCGTCGCAACACAGGCACACCCACTGGCGGCGGCTTCGAGCAGCGCATTGGGAAAACCCTCGTGCAGTGAGGGAAAGGCGAAAATCGACGCGGCTCGGTATTCCGGAGCGATGTCGTGCAGCGGGTCGACGGTCTCGGTCTGCGCGGAGACACCGAGACGTTCAATGAGTTCGTCAATGTCGCTGCGCAGCGGCCCCTCACCGATGATGCGCAACTTCCACGCGGGGTGCGCTGACGCGATACGTGCCCATGCACGAATCAACGTGGCGTGGTCTTTCACCGGAGCAAAGCGACCGACGTTGAGAATGACGTT
Organism: uncultured bacterium; assembly: GCA_903927265.1. Taxonomy (GTDB): domain Bacteria; phylum Actinomycetota; class Actinomycetes; order S36-B12; family CAIYMF01; genus CAIYMF01. The sequence goes on from CAIYMF010000270.1 coordinate 45,771, forward strand.
CTCTCGTTGGGTCGGCGGCGCCAACTCAATTGCAGGCGCGTTCGGAATCACCACCGCGTCAGTCACTCGCCACATCGTCGCGAATCGCTCGGCAATGTCGGTCGTCTGTACGACGAACACCGCAGCCCTGCGACGCACAAGCGGTCCGCCCATCAATCGCGTGCGCCAGCGCTGTTCTAGAGCGATGGGTGTGCTGCGTTCGGAGACAACCACGGGCGTGGGCAGTCCGACGGTCGCAATCAGGGTCGCGAGGTTGGCGTCGGTTTGAAATGAGAGCACCACATCGGCATCGCGCGCCAGATGCCGGACTCTACGCATGAATCGCAGGCGGCTGACATGGAAGTCGAGGCGAGAGGCGTCCGTTGAGTCCCACACTCCGACCCGCTTCACCTCCGGTGGAAGCGGATAGAAATCGTCCGTCGGTACGAACCACGTTCCAAGTGTCACCTCATGGCCCGCAGCGACCAGTTGATTAGCGAGCCACGCCATCACGCGTTCAGCGCCTCCGCAGCGCATGTGAATGTTGACCAGCACCACCTTCACGACGGTGATTTCCATCGCGAGTAGGACATACCGAATCTAAGCACTATGCGCGACGGCCAGATACTTCCATCCACTTGGTGGCAGGATCGGGGCATGGCTCGCCTCGCCGACATCGGCACGCTTCCTTCTGGCCCCACACGCTCGATTCTTGACGTGCCGGGGGTGGGGGTGGGCCACGCGACGATTGAGTACGACGACGCGGCGCCACCACAGGGTCGAGGAATTGCGCGCACCGGAGTCACGGTGATCGATCCTGGCGGCGATTGCTGGGCTTCCCCCGTGCCTGCCGGAGTCGCACTCATCAATGGCGCTGGAGAACTCACCGCTCGTTCACAGATCGATGAGTGGGGCGTATGCGAGACGCCGATTTTCCTCACCTCAACGATGCAGGTGGGGCGCGTCTACGACGCGGCGTGTCGGCTGCTGATGAGTGAGCAACCCGCGATCGGAATCGATGACGTCATCATTCCTGCGGTGGGTGAGTGCGATGACTCATGGCTCAGTGATCCGCGAACGATGCACGTGCACGATGAACACGTCGCTGAGGCGATGAGCGCGGCACGCGCCAGCGTCGGCTCAAGCGACGCGCCGCCGCTCGGCGCAGTCGGCGCTGGCACGGGCATGGTGTGTTTCGGTTGGAAGGGCGGCATCGGATCCGCGTCGCGCATACTTCCTGACGGACACACAGTGGGCGTGCTGCTGCTCACCAACTTTGGTCAGTGGGATCGATTGACGATCGACGGCGTTGCGGTGGGTGCCGAACTCGGAATGCCCGCACATCTTCAGCCACCTCCGGCGGGTTCGTGTCTGGCCGTGGTCATCACCGATGCGCCGATCGATCATCACGGCTGCGAACGACTCGCGCGTCGAGTGGGTCTGGGGCTCGCGCGCTCCGGGTCGACAGCCCATCACGCATCGGGTGAGATCGCGATTGCACTCGCGACCGGGTTACGAGCTGCGCGCGGCGAGTCGAGTGCCGTCGCACCGTTGCACGGTCGCTCATTCGATCCCTATTTTGAGGCCGTGGTCGACGCCACGGAAGAGGCGGTGGTGAGCTCACTGCTTGCAGGGCGTGACGTCACTGGCGTCGGTGGCCGCACAGTTCCCGCACTTCCTATCAACGATGTACAACGCATTCTGGAAGGACACCGCGCATGAACGAGGGCACGAAGGTCGACGACTGGATTCCGATGCCCGATGGTCGGCGCCTCGCCGTCACGCTCTATGTTCCTCACGCCGACGCCGGTTCCAATCCGTGCATCATCGAGGCGCTTCCTTACCGCAAGGACGACCTCACCTCTTCGTACCGCCCCGAATACACGCGCCTGCGCGATGAGTATCACTACGCTGTGGCCCGCATCGACGTGCGCGGTACCGGAAGCAGCGAGGGTCGCGCCACTGACGAATACCCGCTCACCGAACGCACCGATCTCGCCGCCGCCATGACGTGGCTCGCCGCGCAGCCGTGGTGCGACGGCAACATCGGCATGTACGGAACGTCGTACAGCGGCTTCAACTCCCTGCAACTGGCATGCGAACAGCCGCCCGAACTCAAGGCCATCATCGCCATCTACGCCACTGATGACCGTTACACCGATGACGTGCACTACATGGGCGGTATCCGTCGCTGGGTCGATCTGGTCGACTACTGCTCGTACATGACACCGCTCAATGCGCTGCCACCGGTTCCCGCAGTATTCGGCCCGGGCTGGCGCGATGAGTGGCGCGCGCGCCTTGCCGAACACGAGCCGTGGATTCTCAACTGGACCGAGCAGCACAACGATGGAACGTACTGGCGCAACGGTTCGGTGCGGCCCGACTACAACCGCATCATCACCCCGACCATGATCATTGCCGGTTGGGCCGACGGCTATCGCAGCAATTCCTTCCGAACGTTAGAAGCGTTGCGTGCCAACGGAACTCCGCATCGTCTGTTGGCGGGTCCGTGGTCACATGCGTCGACCGCGACGTCGATTCCCGGACCTCGCATCGACTCGGTACCTGAGATGGCGAAGTGGTGGGATCGATGGCTGCGCGGTATCGACAACGGAACTGACACCGATCCGACATGTGCCTGGTTCGCGATCGAATCTCACACACCGGCACCCGACCTCGACACGCTTCCGGGAATATGGCGTGCTGACGACTGGCCAACGACTCGCACGTCGTGGGCAACGTATGCACTCGAGGCGCGCGAACCTCTCGTTGTGCGCCCCGACGTTGGCATGGCGGCGTGGATTTCGTGCGCTGGTCACTTGCCCTACGGACTACCCCTTGATCAACAGCACGATGAGCGCGCGTCACTCACGTGGGACATCGCTGAGGGTCCGTTGGAAATCGCAGGAATGCCTCGCGTCACGCTGACACTCTCCTCATCTGTACCCGTTGCGAATGTCGTGGTGAAGTTGAGCGACGTGGCACCCGATGGCACATCGACTCTGGTCGCGCGCTGGGCTCAGAACCTCAACCGGCATCTGAGTTTGTCCGAGCCTGTCGACCTGAGTCCGGGAGAGCCGATCACTCTCACGGTTGACCTTGAAGCGTCGGCGCACCGCTGGCTTCCGGGGCATCGCGTGCGCATCACCGTGGCCGGTACCGACTGGCCCAATACAGCAGCACCTCCCGGGCCGGTCACTCTCACGGTGTACGGCGGTGAGGTGTCGCTTCCCCTCTACGATCCCGCGGGTTCTCCAACTCCTCCGGCATTCACGCCAGGTGAACCCACATCGAGTGAAGAACTCACTGGCATCGTGTGGCGCTTTGAGCATGACGTAGTGAGGCGCACCAGTTCGGCCGTCGTCGCGAGTGGTGGCGAGTTCTACGACATTCCCTACGGCCGAGCAATGGAGCGGTACGAAGGAACGGTCACCATCGACACGCGCACGTTCGAGCAGACTGCCGACGCGTACGCCGGATTCGTTCTCGATTTCAGCGACGATGCGAGTGGTGCGCCGGTCACGGTGGCCGTTGAGTCACGCATGCGTATGAAAGCCGATGCCTCGACCTACTCGATCGATATCGACCTCATCGCACGTGAAGGTGACGAGGTCGTCGGCACCCGTGAATGGCGTCGCACCTTCCCTCGCGATCGTGTGTGAGTGTTCCCTGTTTACACTCGGCCCATGAAGCTGACGCTTGATGTGATTGCCACGGGAAAGACGACTGCCACAGTGCTGTTGACACAGGAACAGGTCGATGCGATCCGAGGCGAATCAGGCCGCGCACGCGTTCCATTGGCGATCACGTTCAAGGGCAACACCTTTCGCACGAGCGTCTCCGTGTATCGCGGTGAGTGGATGACGGTTGTCAATGCCGAGATGCGCGAGGGTGGACTCGTTCCTGGTGGAAGTTACCCATGCGAGGTTACGCGCGATGTTTCCGAGCGCACGGTTGATGTTCCTGAAGACCTTCAGGCTGCTATCGACGCTGCGGGGCTCAGTGAGCAGTGGAATGCACTGTCGTATTCACACCGCAAAGAACACGTACGCGCGATCGAAGACGCTAAGAAGCCCGAGACACGGGTCAAGCGAATCGACAAGGCAGTCGAGAAGCTGAGCGCCCGCTGACGATACGCCGTGATGACCGCTACTCCATAGGCGGCAAGCGTGCGATCTCGTGTGACGAGAGTGAGCGATTCGGTCACTCTCTGCCCACTCTTCATCGGTGGGAAATGTGAATTTGCCCTTCCATGCGCCCGGAACCCGCGGCTTGCGGGCCGGCGGAACCTTGGTCAATCCACCGATGTGAACGGCGGCCGATAGCGTGTCTCTACCAATTCGACCTTCAGGAGATTGCGATGTCCTTCACTACCGCCGACGCCCTCGAGATCGTTGCCGCCGCCCAGATCGAAGCCGCCACTCTCGGCGTCAGCGTCACCTGCTGCGTCTTTTCCGCCGACGCGCGCGAACTGGCCACCGTGCGCATGGACGGCGCCGGTTGGTTCACCCCCGACATCGCCCGTTCCAAGGCCACGTCGGCCGCCACGATGGGCAGCGATTCCGGAGACTTGGCAAAGCTCATTGACCGGCACCCCGAACTCAACGATTTGATCGGCGACCAACTTCCCGTTCCCTTCACCACACTCGCCGGTGCAGTCGCGGTGCGCAGTGACGGTGTCGTAATCGGAGCCGTGGGCGTGAGTGGCGCGACCTCCGAGCAAGACGTGACCATCGCCCGCGCGGCCGTGGCTGCCTGGACCGCTGCGCGCAGTTGATTTTCGAAGTTCCTGTGGTAGAAAAACTGCGTCTATGCGTGCTCAGTGTCCCCCCATGCGGAAAAGTGGGAGGGTGGGTGTGGGGGGGCGGGGCGGGCGGCCTAGCCGCGCAGGAGTGAGCCGCTCGGGTCGTACGGCACCTCAGGAAGGATCCGTGCGGGTCGTCGCTGCCCGATGACCGACACCAGCAGTGCAGCGTCGTCAGTGACGTGCGCATCGACGTAGGCCAACGCCAAACTGCGTTGCACGTGATGTCCGTAGGATCCCGACGTCACGAACCCGACGACCTCATCACCGCACCACACGGGTTCATCACCCGCGGCATCGGCGTCTGACGCGTCAACGTCGAGCAGCACGAGTCGCCTACTCGCGCCCTCAGCACGTTCACGTTCAACCGCCTCACGTCCGACGAACTCCCCCTTGTCGAACGCCACGAAACGATCGAGTCCTGACATGCCCGGCGTGTAGGCCTGAGTGAACTCGGTCGACCAGATTCCGTAGCCCTTCTCCAATCGAAGGCTGTCGATCGCGCGATCGCCGACGGGCCGAAGGCCGAGATCACTTCCGCAAGAACGCAACGCGCGCCACAAGTCAGCGTGCACATCGCAAGACACGGTGATCTCGTAGCCGAGTTCGCCGGTGAGCGACAATCGCGCGACTACTCCCGACGTACCCAACACCGGCATCGACCTGATCGCCATGAACGGCAACGCCTCGTTACTCACCTCACCTTCGACAACCCGCGACAGCACCTCGCGTGAGTTCGGGCCTGAGATCGCGAAACCGAGCCACCGTCCGGTGAGATTATCGACCGTGACGCCCTTCTTCGGAAGCGACTTTTCAAACCACCGCTGATGCCATTCCTGCAAGTAGTACGAACCCACTAACCAGAAGCGATCGTCACCGAGGCGCGACACGGTGAGATCGCCCACGAGCGTCCCCTTGGGGTGCAACATCGGCGCCAACCGCATCCGCCCCACCTCAGGGATGCGGCAGGCCAGCGTGCGATCAAGCCATTCGAGGGCACCGGGCCCGCTCACTTCATAACGCGCGTACACGCCCGTTTCGTAGGCCCCCACTGCCGTGCGTACTGCGGCCACTTCATCAGCAACGAATCCGAATGCGTTCGACCGTCGCAAGGACGGCACTTCGACAAAGTCTGGCTGCCCAGAAGCGAAGTATTGCGGCACTTCCAATCCCCACGTGGCGTTGAATCGACCACCGTCGGCGACAAGCTCGTCGTAGGCAGGTGTGGTGTGCAGCGGGCGACCGGCCGGCAGAAATTCATTGGGGTACGCGATCAGAAATCGGCGCGAGTAGAACTGCGATGTTGTCGGCAGGAGATACGAATCGTCCGAAGCCCACGGTCCGAAGCGCGCGACATCCATGGCGAACACGTCGTCACCCGGATCGCCATCGACCATCCAGTTCGACAATGCCAACCCAATCGCCGCGCACTGCGAGAAGCCGGCCATCACTCCGCAAGCGGACCAGTAGCCGGGCACTCCTCGCACCGGACCGACGAGCGGGTTTCCATCGGGTGTGAAGGTGAACGCGCCGTTGACCCACTTCTTGATCCCAGCCTCTGCAAGCGCCGGGAATCGCCGCAGACCGATCTCCAGTTCAGGACTGATGCGGTCGATTTCTTCGGGCAGCAGCGTCATGCCGAAGTCCCACTCCGCCCCTTCGGTCATCCAGTGCTTGGGGTTGCGCTCATACACGCCGAGCAGCACACCGTCCTGCTCGCGCTGCAGGTAGGTAAAGCCTTCGAGGTCAGTCACCGCTGGCATCACGTGTGTGAGCGCCGCAACTTCCGGAATCGACTCGGTGACCAAATAGTGATGCTGCATCGGAGTGACGGGGTGATCGACGCCGA
>CAIYMF010000271.1 GCA_903927265.1 uncultured bacterium
AGGGGCAGGCCATGAACCAGTGCCGCCGATTCCAGTGCCACCACGGTGCCTGGTAGCGCGCTTGCGGCGGATGCGGCCATCGCGGCGTGACGCACCTCGCGCCTCTTCCATTCGTCGTCGATAGTCGCGAGTGCGGCGGCGCGCACATAGCGCCCGCGCCCGATCGTTTCCCAGAGCCCGGTTGTGACTCGATGGCGCACCTGCGCCCGACTCAACTCGGCATGCAATGCCTCGTCAAGCGTGACGGCCACGCCAAGTCCGGGTGGCTCGATCAGGCGGCGCGGCATGAGGTGCAGCATGGCCGAATCGGGCGATGTGCCGCCTCGGTCATCCACAGCCATCGTCGAGACCCCGCTCCAGCGTCACTTCCGGGTGTGTGAAATCGCTCTGGAGTGGGGTCTCGGCGAATTTGGGCACGTTCGGATCGATGGGTGTGACGAGGATGGGGAAGGGCCGGGGCGGGGGTGGCTTGCGCGCAAAGAGTGCCCCCGATGGGGAGGGGGGTGAGGGTGGAAGGGGGGAAAGTGGACCCGTTTTGACCCTCTAGCGGGCGCACGGGTAGTCTTGGCAGTCGTTGTGCGTTGCGCGGTGACGTGAGATCGGGTTCGCCCTGATTTACTCACCCAAACGCCATCGCCCCGACCGACCCCCGGTCGCGGGCATCCACGAGGATCGAGGCCGAACCACCGTGCGCACGTACCAGCCCAAGGCCGCCGACGTTCAGCGTCAGTGGCACATCATTGACGCCAACGACGTGATCCTCGGTCGCTTGGCTAGCCAGGTCGCCATTCTCCTACGCGGCAAGCACAAGCCGACCTTCGCACCGCATGTTGACACCGGCGACTTCGTCGTGGTCATCAATGCCGAGAAGGTGGCCCTCACGGGTGCCAAGCTCACCGACAAGATGGACTACCGCCACTCGGGTTACCCGGGCGGTCTGTCAGCCACCAGCTATGTCGAGTTGCTCGAATCCAACCCCCGCCGCGCTGTCGAAAAGGCAGTCAAGGGCATGCTTCCGCACAACAAGCTCGGTCGTGCGCAGATCAAGAAGCTCAAGGTCTACGCCGGTCCCCACCATCCTCACGGCGCTCAGCAGCCCGTGCCCTTCGAGATTACCCAGGTTGCCCAGTGAGTGAAGTGACGTACGACGAGGCCGAAGCCCTCACCGATGAGGTTGAGGCCGACGAGACCCCCACAGAGTTCTCCACCGAGACGGTCGCTGCTCCCGCGGTTCCGCGCGACATCGCCATCATCCCCGCCGGAGCCACCGGTCGCCGCAAGGAAGCCATTGCGCGCGTTCGACTGGTACCGGGCACTGGTCAGTGGACCCTCAACGGTCGCATGCTCGATGACTACTTCCCGAACAAGGTGCACCAGCAGATGGTCAACGAGCCCTTCAAGGTCTCTGACCTCGAAGGTCGTTTCGACGTCATCGCGCGCATCCACGGCGGTGGCCCCACTGGCCAGGCCGGTGCGCTTCGCCTCGGAATCGCTCGGTGCCTCAACGAGATCGATGAGGCCGAACTCCGCCCCGCGCTGAAGAAGGCCGGCTTCCTGACTCGTGATCCTCGGATCAAGGAGCGCAAGAAGTACGGACTCAAGAAGGCCCGCAAGGCGCCCCAGTACAGCAAGCGCTGACCTCGTGGGCCGGCTCTTCGGCACCGACGGGGTTCGGGGGTTGGCGAACCGAGATCTCACTGCGGAACTCGCTCTCGACCTCGCGGTCGCTGCTGCCCATGTGTTGGGCGAGAGTGGCGAATTGCGTACTCACGACGGTGGTCGCCCTCGGGCGATTGTCGGTCGTGACCCGCGCGCGTCGGGCGAGTTCCTCGAGGCCGCGGTCGTGGCTGGGCTCGCGAGTGCGGGCGTCGACGTCATTCGCGTTGGGGTACTTCCCACGCCGGCAATCTCATGGCTCACTGATGTGCACGACGCCGACCTCGGCGTGATGCTGTCGGCGTCGCACAACCCGATGCCCGACAACGGCATCAAGTTCTTCGCCCGCGGCGGTCACAAGTTGGCCGACGAACTTGAAGATCGCATCGAGGCCCGACTCGATGAACCGTGGGATCGCCCGGTGGGCGCTGCGGTGGGACGCATCATCGACCTCAATGACGCGGCCGCCGAATATGCCGCGCACCTTGTCGCGACGTTGCCGAATCGACTCGATGGCCTGCGCGTGGTCGTCGACGGCGCCAATGGTGCGGCGAGTTACGTGGGGCCACTGGCCTACCGCCTGGCTGGCGCTGAGGTCATTGAGATCCATTGCGCACCCGACGGCCTCAACATCAACGAGAATTGCGGTTCAACGCACCTCGGAGATTTGCAGCGGGCCGTTGTCGAGCACGGTGCCCACGCTGGTTTCGGACACGACGGTGACGCCGATCGCTGCCTGGCAGTTGATGCCGAGGGCCAGATCGTTGACGGAGACCAACTCCTTGCTTTGCTTGCACTGGCACTGCGCGATCGGGGCGAGTTGGCGAACGACACCGTTGTTGCCACCGTCATGGCCAATCTTGGCTTCCGGCATGCCATGGCGCAGGCCGGAATTGCGGTAGTCGAGACGGCAGTGGGTGACCGCTACGTATTGGAAGAAATGCGTCGCGACGGACACATCCTGGGCGGTGAGCAAAGCGGTCACATCGTGATGGGGCGCCACGCGAACACCGGCGACGGGGTGCTCACTGCACTGCACACATTGGCGCGCATGGCCGAAGTCAATGCGTCGCTAGCTGAAATCGCCGCTGTGATGACACGCCTACCCCAGGTGTTGATCAACGTGCCCGGCGTCGACAAGTCCCGCGTCGATAGTGATTCCGTGGTGCAAGGGGCTGTCAGCGAAGCCGCTGCGCAGTTGGGTTCCAGCGGCCGCGTGCTGCTACGCCCGAGCGGAACCGAGCCCGTGGTGCGCGTGATGGTCGAAGCGGTCGACGCTGCGCAGGCCGAACAGGTAGCGCACGACTTGGCGGCGGTTGTTGCTGTGTCGCTCGCTCTCTGACCCATTCAGCCGCTGATCGAATCGTCCTCAAGAACTCGCCCGTTACTGCGTCCCAGCAGGGCATTGATGTGCTGGTTGTTGCGGGACGTCAACTTGTGCTGGATCAGCAAGGTCAGCCCCGCGGCGATCTGAATGGTCAGGATGTTCACGAGCAATTGAGCCAGTGATCCTTTCGCCTCATCGCCGAGCCCGTAGTAGAAAGCCACCGCCACGTTGGCTGCCGCCGGGATCGTGGTCACGGAAATGAACACGCCGACGAGGGCTCCCGACTTCGCCGTAGTGAGCGAGATCATCCCGACAACACCGGCGATCGCCGCGACGATCACTGATGTCCAGCCCACCTGATAGATGAAGGCGGTCTGTGGGCGCGGTCCCAAGACCTCTGCACTGGATATCACGTGGGTGGCGGCCATCACGGCCACCATGGCGAAGGTAACGATGATTCCAGCGGCGAAGCCAAAGAGCAGGGTGGCAAATGCGGCTCTCGCAACTCCCCACCGACGACTTGCGATGCCGACCGCCGTCGCCGCAGTTGGCCCGAAGTCAGGACCGACCACCATGGCGGCCACGATCAGAATCGGCGAATCCGACATCACTCCGATACCGGCGATCATGGTCGCCGCGATCATGAGGATGAGGTACGTGCCGCTGAGGGAGGCATCTTCGGAGGTGCGACGGCTGACTTCATCCCAGATCACCGTGTCGACCGGCGAACCTGGGACGTTTCCTTCTGCAGCAAGTGCTGCGCTCGACAACACGAGCCGCGGCTCGACGACGGTGAGGGTTCCGGCTGAGTCAACGCCGACCTCGCGCAGTTTGCTGATGATGATGTCAGCGGCCTCGCGCAACACGGTGGCGGTGATGACGTCACCCTCGGGGATCACACTGGAACCGGCAGTAAGCGACAGCGTGACGACTCCCGGGTGCCCGTCAAGTACCGAGATGACGGACGCAGTGAGGCGGGTCGGGACGACGATTCGAAGTTGGAGCACGGAACCATGGTGCCGTATCCGGTCGGTGGCGAGCACATGACAGTGCGGCACTACCCTTACCCCATGTGCGGAATCGTGGGTTATGTCGGTGAGAAGCAAGCACTGTCCGTTGTAGTCGAGGGCCTTCGCAGGCTTGAGTACCGCGGTTACGACTCCGCGGGTGTCGCGGTGGTCTGTGGTGATCGGCTCGAGACGCGAAAGAAGGCGGGCAAGCTCGCCAATCTCGAGGTGTTGCTGGGTTCTGACCCGCTTCCAGAGTCGACGACAGGCATTGGACACACCCGCTGGGCCACCCATGGGGCACCGAACGACGTCAACGCGCATCCGCACGTGAGCGAAGATGGACGCATCGCGGTCATTCATAACGGCATCATCGAGAACTTCGCCGAATTGCGAGCCGAGCTTGCGGCTGACGGGGTGGTGCTGACCTCGGAAACGGACACCGAGGTGGTGGCACACCTCTTGGCCGCACAAACCCCTCTCGTCGGTGGCGACCTTGCCGAAGCCATGCGTCAGGTGTGTCGCAGGCTCGAAGGGGCATTCACCCTGGTGGCCATTGATAGTGAGCAGCCCAATCTCGTCGTTGGCGCCCGTCGCAACTCGCCCTTGGTTGTCGGCCGAGGTGAGGGTGAGAACTTCCTAGCTTCGGACGTATCGGCGTTCATCGCCTACACGCGCGAAGCGATCGAACTCGGCCAAGATCAGGTTGTCGCGCTGACTCCTGAATCGATCGTCGTCACCACATTCGACGGTGAGCCCGCGGAGATCAGCGAATTCACGGTCACCTGGGATGCATCGGCTGCAGAAAAGGGCGGGTACGACACGTTCATGCTCAAGGAAATTGCCGAGCAGCCACGGGCAGTCTCCGACACACTGCGGGGTCGAATCGGTCGCGACGGTTTGCTGCATCTGGATGAGATGCGTTTGAGCGACGTGGAACTGCGAGAGATCGACAAGATCATCATCATTGCCTGTGGAACTGCGTACCACGCAGGCCTGATCGCAAAGTATGCGATTGAGCACTGGACTCGCATTCCGTGCGAGGTCGAGTTGGCGAGCGAGTTCAGGTACCGCGATCCGATTCTTGACCGACAGACGCTCGTAGTCGCCATTTCGCAGAGTGGCGAAACCATGGACACCCTGATGGCGATGCGTCACGCGCGCGAGCAGGGTTCGCGTGTTCTTGCCATCTGCAACACGCAAGGCTCGACGATTCCGCGCGAAAGCGACGCGGTGCTGTACACGCACGCAGGGCCGGAAGTTGCTGTGGCCTCCACGAAGGCGTTTCTCACCCAGGTTGTCGCGTGTTACCTCGTCGCGTTGTATCTCGCACAGGTGCGAGGCAACAAGTTCGGTGATGAGATCGTCGCGATCTTGAGTCAACTGTCAGATATGCCGCAGAAGATCGACCTGATGCTCGACACCGTTGAGCCAGTGCGCGAACTTGCGCGCGCCTTCGTGCACGCGCGCTCGGTGTTGTTCATCGGTCGCCACGTCGGCTACCCGGTGGCTCTCGAGGGGGCGTTGAAACTCAAGGAACTCGCGTACATGCACGCTGAAGGATTCGCGGCCGGTGAACTCAAGCACGGCCCCATCGCTCTGCTCGAAGAAGGTCTTCCGGTGATCGTGGTGGTCCCATCACCACGAGGCCGCAGTGTCATTCACGAAAAGATCGTGTCGAATATTCAAGAAGTTCGAGCTCGCGGTGCGCTCACCATCGTGATCGCGGAAGAAGGCGACGAATCAGTCACTCCGTACGCCGATCACATCATTCGGGTTCCCGAGTGTCCGACCTTGATGCAGCCACTGTTGGCGACGGTGCCGCTGCAGGTCTTCGCATGTGAGATGGCCACGGCCAAGGGTCACGATGTTGACCAACCGCGCAACCTGGCCAAGTCCGTCACTGTCGAGTAACGCATGATCGTCGGCATTGGCGTGGACGTGGTAGACATACCGCGCTTCGAGCATTCACTGGTGCGCACACCTGGCTTGCGAGATCGCCTGTTCACACGTGACGAGGTTGAACACGGTGACCGAACGCCACGTTCTCCAGCCTCTCTGGCAGTTCGGTTCGCGGCGAAGGAGGCAGTCGCAAAAGCTCTCGGAGCCCCGGCAGGGTTGCAATGGCATGACTGCGAAATCGAGACACTCGCCGATGGGCGTCCTGTACTTCACATTCGTGGTTCGGTGTTGGAGGCAGCACGCACGCGTGGCATCTCCCGTTGGCACGTGTCCATGAGTCATGACGGGCCCGTGGGTATCGCCACGGTCATTGCGGAGTCGGACTCATGAGGCTGGCATATGGGGTCGATCAGATTCGGGCAGCCGAAACACAGCTCTTGGCGCGCGATGGTGACGAGCCGGTGATGCGCCGTGCGGCCACCGGTCTGGCCGTGACGTGCGGGCGATTGCTGGTGTCGCTGCGGGGGCGAGTGACCGGGTCGCGCGTGGTGCTGTTGGTGGGCTCAGGAAACAACGGCGGTGATGCCTTGTGGGCGGGTGCTCGGTTGGCCGAGCGAGGTGCGCAGGTGACGGCCGTTCAACTCGGTGAGACTCTCCACGAAGGCGGTGCTCGGGCCCTGCGTGTGGCCGGGGGACGTGTGGTTGCGATGAGCGATGGCGAGTTGCTGATCGAGTCGGCAGACCTCGTCGTTGATGGCATCGTCGGAATCGGGGGACGGGGCCGGTTGCGTGCCGATGCTGCTGCCCTCGCGCGCACCTGTTTGCGTAGTGGCGCTGTCGTGGTGGCCGTCGACCTTCCGAGCGGAGTCGATGCTGATTCTGGAGCCGTCGCTGACCCCGACGCAGTCATTCGCGCTGATGTGACGGTGACATTCGGTGCACTCAAGCCGGGTCTGCTCGTGATGCCGGCTGCCGAACTCGCCGGAGTCGTCGAACTCGTCGACATCGGGCTCGGCCCGTTTCTGACTGCGCATCTGGCGGCTGCATTCACTGTGCAGGCGAACGACATCGCTCTTGCCCTGCCGACGCCCGGTCACGATGACCACAAGTACTCCCGCGGCGTTGTCGTGGTCGACGCAGGTTCGACGCCCTATCCCGGCGCGGGGGTTCTTGCGACGGGTGCGGCGCGAGTGGGCGGCGCGGGCCTGGTGCAGTACGGCGGAGCATCGTCGGATCTTGTCGCTGCGCGTTACCCCGACGTGGTGGTCGCAGACATTGCCGGGCAACGAGCAACCGCACACATTGTCGGACCGGGGCTCGCGGGGGAGGCACCGTCGCCTGAGGTACTGGGCGTGAGCGAGCCGGTGCTGCTTGATGCCACGGCTCTTCGCTGGCTGGCCGAATCGGTTGTCTGGCAGCAGGCACTTGCTGCCCGCGTTGAGCGCGGTGCTGTCACGGTGTTAACACCTCATGAAGGTGAGTTTCGTGCGCTCGGCGGATCGGGTGAGCAGGCAGACCGCGTGGGGGCGGCCAAGGCCGCCGCTGCACGATGGGGCGCCGTGGTGTTGTTGAAAGGTGCGACCACGGTGGTCGCCGAGCCCGGTGGCCGGGTGTGGATCAATCCCCTGGCGCCGCCGGCGTTGGCGACTGCGGGCAGTGGTGATGTCTTGTCCGGACTTGCCGGGTCGTGGTTGGCGGCCGCACATGCGCGAGCACTCGCTGCGGGCCATGGGTTGACGGCAATCGCAGCCGGTGAAGTAGTCGCGGGAGCAGCGTGGGTACACGCCCTGGCTGCCAGAGTGGCCGAAGGCGATCCCATCGCCCCGATTGCAGCCCTTGACGTTCTCGACGCGCTTCCCCGTGCGCTGGCGATCGTGCGTGGAGTCGATCGATGACTGCGCCGCAGGGGGTGGCCGCGTGGGCCGAGGTTGATCTGACCGCAATCAGGTCAAACACTGCAACTCTGCGCAACGCCTCCGGTGTCGATGTGATGGCGGTGGTGAAGGCAGATGCGTACGGACACGGGTTGATAGCGAGTGCGCGAGCGGCGCGTGAAGGCGGCGCAACCTGGCTTGGCACCGCGTTTGTCAGTGAGGCACTCGCCCTTCGGGCCGCCGGTGACGACGGTTTACTCCTCGCGTGGTTGCATCCGCAGGGTGCCGATCTTGCAGGCGCTGTATTAGCCACTATCGACTTATCTGTGTCGAGCGTGCAGTTACTCGGTCAGGTGATCGACGCGGCCCACGCAGTCGATCGCGTGGCGCGTGTGCACTTGAAAGCCGACAGTGGACTGTCACGAGGGGGAGCGTCGAGTTCGGAATGGGACGACCTCGTCGCGCTCGCGGTTCGGGCGCAACGTTCCGGTGCTATCGATGTTGTCGGCCTGTGGTCTCACGTCGCGTACGGTGACGAACCGTTTCATCCGGCAGTTGACGCGCAGGCCGTCGCTTTCGATCGTGCCTGTTCGGCAGCGGCGGCGGCTGGTGTCGGCGACGTCCTGCGACATTTCTCAAGTTCCGGTCCGGCCCTGAGGCGACCCGATCTTGCCTTCGACATCGTGCGCCCGGGTCTCGCTGTCTACGGGCTCTCTCCTGGCATTCATGTAGGTAAATCGAGCGACCTTGGCTTGCGTCCGGCGATGACACTGCGTTCAACGGTTGCGCAAGTTAAAGCGGTCGATGCCGGAGTCGGCGTTTCGTACTCCTACCGCTACACGACTGCGCGGGCGACGCGATTGGCACTCATTCCGATCGGGTACGCCGACGGAATCCCGCGGGCGGCAACGAACCAAGGCCCTCTTCTCGTGGGTGGGCAGCGAACGCAGGTAGCAGGCGCCGTGTGCATGGATCAAGTGGTGGTCGATCTTGGTTCGCAGTCGTCGGTCACGGTGGGCGATGAGGTTGTGGTGTTCGGTAACGGTCTCGATGGCGAGCCGACCGCGGCCGAGTGGGCTCAGGCAAGCGGAACCATCGTCTACGAAATTGTCACCCGAATTGGTCCGCGAGTTGCACGTGTCTATGTTGAGGGCGCGCCGAGATGACTCGTTCGCCCTGGCTCGCTCTCGGACTCGGGGCAGCACTTGCTGCGGGTGCGGCTCTCGGCGTTGCTGCTGAGCGGGCAGTCGTAGGTCGCTCGCTGCGCCCCGATCCCGAGGGTGATGAACCATTCGGGACGTTGCGCTCACCGGCCATTGAAGTGCGGGCCGACGACGGTGCGGTTCTGCACGTTGAGGTCGACGAGCCGTCACGTGCAGTAGACGATCTCAC
Organism: uncultured bacterium; assembly: GCA_903927265.1. Taxonomy (GTDB): domain Bacteria; phylum Actinomycetota; class Actinomycetes; order S36-B12; family CAIYMF01; genus CAIYMF01. The sequence continues at coordinate 9,159 of CAIYMF010000271.1, forward strand.
GATCATTTTCAGCCATGGCTATTGCCTCACTCTTGACTGCTGGCATTACCAACGGCGTGATCTGCGCTCGCTGGCCCGGCTGGTCTTCTGGGATCAACGTGGGCACGGGCGCTCAACGCTCGGTCCGGTTCGGTACGGCGCTGACACCATTGAACGTCTAGGTCGAGACCTTGAACTCGTGCTCGATGCGGTAGCTCCTGATGGACCGGTCGTGTTGGTCGGTCACTCCATGGGTGGCATGACAGTGATGGCACTTGCCGGGCAACGGCCAGACCTCTTCGGTACGCGAGTGCGAGGAGTGGCGCTACTCGGAACAAGTGCGAGTGGCTTGGGTGAAGTGATGCTCGGTCTGCCTGCACCTGCAGCACGCATCGCGCATCGACTCGCACCAGCCGCGGTCTCTGCCCTCGCCCGCGCGGATTCGGCGCAAACATTGGCGCGTGATCGCGCCAATGACCTGGGGTTGTTGCTGACGCGCACGTATTCATTCGGCTCGTCGGTGTCGCCCGCCGTCAACGCGTTCACTGCCGAGATGTTGGCGAGCACTCCACTTGAGGTGATGGCCGACATTTTGCCGTCCTTCGAGCAGCATGATGCGGTGGCGTCGCTTGCTGCTTTCCATGGAGTTGACGGTTTGGTGATGGTCGGAACGAACGATCTGCTCACGCCCCTATCGCACAGCCACGAAATCGTGCGCCATGTTCCCGGAGTGGAGTTCGTCGAACTTCCAGATACCGGTCACATGCTGATGCTTGAGCGGTATCCCGAAGTGAATGTGCACTTGCGGTCGTTGGTGGCCAGAGTTCGGGCATCAGGCTCGGAAGTCACGACATCGTGAGCGATCGACTTCCCGTCGACTTCACAGTTGACGACGCCGATGCGATGCGTGCGCTCGGGGTGACAGTTGCCACGTGGGTGCGCGCTGGTGATGTGGTGGTCTTGTCGGGACCACTGGGGGCAGGCAAGACGACGTGGGCGCAGGGATTCGCGGAAGGCCTTGGCGTGCGAGGCCCCATCACCAGTCCTACCTTCGTGATCGCCCGGTCGCACCCGTCACTTGTCGAGGGCCCGGCTCTGGTGCACGTTGATGCGTATCGACTGAGCGGTGCGCTCGAGTTCGACGACCTGGGCCTTGATGCCGACCTGGATCGATCCGTCGTTGTCGTTGAATGGGGCGATGACGTGGCCGACACCTTGAGTGACGATCGCCTAGTGGTTCACATCGAGCGAAGCGAAACCTTAGAAACGCTCTCAGCGGACGGCGCCGATGGCCCTCGTCGCGTCAGGGTGGCCGGATATGGCACGAGATGGACTGAGTCTTTGTGACGTCGGTGATTCGACCGGACCGTGCACGCCTTCCGTCGCGTTCACCCCGTAACCCCCCAACCCCCTAATCCGTTGGCACGCGGGTCTGTGCTTGCATGATTCCATGATTCGACTCGCGCTCGACACTTCATCGGCGGCGGTCGCTGTTGCGGTGGTCGATGACGCTCGAGTGCTGGCAACCGAGATCGTGAACGCTGAGCAGCGTCAGGGTGAGACACTCGCGCCCATCGTGCAGCGGGTGCTTGCGCGTGCGGGCAACGTACTTCCGGACGAAGTCGTGGTGGGTGTTGGCCCTGGGCCGTTCACGGGGCTGCGTGTTGGACTCGTGACGGCGGAGGTTCTTGCCCGGGTGTGGGAGGTTCCGCTTGTCGGCGTCTGCTCTCTGGATGCCATCGCTCTCGCTTATTCAGGGGGTGCGGTCGCTGTTGCGACCGATGCTCGACGGCGCGAGGTGTACTGGGCGACGTACGACGCCGACGGCATGCGAGTAGGCGGCCCAGCTGTGGGTGCACCCGACGTGGTGGCGGCGGAGTTGACCGGTCGCGTGGTGGTTGGCGTAGGAGCCTCGCGCTACCGAGCTCAATTCGAAGCTGCCGGTTGCGATGTGCGTGAGGCGCAAGCGCTTGACCCCGCGTACTTCGCCATCCTTCTTTCAGAACACCCTGAACTCGCGCTTGCGCCCCGCCCGCTGTACCTACGTGCACCCGATGCCGTTGAGCCACGTGCACGCGTCAAGGCTCAACCATGACCGCAATTCCGGGCGTCAGCATCGAGCCCCTGCGGTGGTGGCAACTGCGCGAGTGCGTTGCCATTGAGCGAGTGGTCTTTCCCGCGACCGCGTGGAGCGAGGAATCATTCTGGGGCGAACTCGCTCGCTCGCCGGAGAGTCGCTACTTCGTAGCTGCCGTGCGTGAAGCGGACACCCCGACATCCGAGTCGGTGGTGATCGGCTACGCGGGGCTTGCTGCACTGCCTCCCGAAGCAGATGTTCAAACCATTGCCGTTGCCGAATCGGCACGCGGAATCGGACTGGGTCGGGCCCTCGTGGATGCACTGATCGCTGAGGCCATCCGTCGGCACTGCACCACGGTGATGCTCGAAGTAGCCGATGACAACGATCGGGCGATTGAGTTGTACGAACGCCGCGGGTTTGAGTCGATCTCGGTGCGGCGCGACTACTACGGTCCGTCCCGCGATGCGCGCATCATGCGTTTGCGAGTGGGGGTGACCTCAACGTGAGCGACGAACCGCTTGTTCTTGGAATCGAGACATCGTGCGACGAAACCGGAGTCGGAATCGTGCGAGGTTCGACACTTCTCGCCGATGCGGTTGCCAGTAGCGTTGACGAGCACGCTCGATTCGGGGGCGTTGTGCCGGAAGTCGCGAGTCGTGCACACCTAGAGGCGATGGTTCCCACGATCGACCGCGCGTGCCGCGATGCGGGAGTAACACTCGGAGACATTGACGCGGTGGCGGTGACTTCTGGGCCGGGTCTTGCGGGTGCACTGCTCGTCGGAGTGTCAGCCGCCAAGGCACTGTCGTTGGGCCTGGGTACTCCGTTGTACGGCGTCAATCACCTCGCTGCCCATGTGGCCGTCGACACGCTTGAGAACGGACCACTGCCGGAGCCGTGCATCGCATTGTTGGTGTCCGGTGGACACTCGTCGCTCTTGCGAGTGTCAGACATCACCGGTGACATTGATCCGCTCGGAGCCACTCTCGATGACGCGGCAGGGGAGGCTTTCGACAAAGTGGCGCGTCTGTTGGGATTGCCGTTTCCTGGTGGCCCATGGATCGATCGCGCAGCGGTTGACGGTGACCGCGAGGCGATCGACTTTCCGCGTGGCCTGTCGCATGCCCGTGATCTCGAACGTCATCCCTACGACGTCTCGTTCTCAGGTCTCAAGACCGCAGTTGCTCGGTGGGTGGAAGCGCGTGAGAGGGCGGGTGACACGGTTCCCGTTGCGGATGTGGCCGCGAGTTTTCAGGAAGCGGTCGTCGATGTTCTCGTCCGTAAGGCATTGGCGGCGTGTAGCGACACGGGCATCGACATGCTGGTGTTAGGCGGGGGAGTGGCAGCGAACTCGCGGCTGAGGGCCGTTGCCGAAGAGCGGGCGACCGCCCAGGGGGTGCGGGTACGGGTGCCGAGGCCGGGCCTGTGCACCGACAATGGCGCCATGGTGGCCGCTCTCGGTTCGTTGATGGTGTCGCGCGGTCGGTCACCCTCGTCGCTCGCCATCGCGACCGATACCTCGCAGCCCGTGGATCAGGTGGCCGCACGCGAGGAGTCCTCACTCCCATAATCGGACGAACCGGACACGCGGGGGTGCGAGGACGTTTTTCGAGGTTTCGTGGTCATGTGGGAGAATATGGGTCTACCCGCGAGTTGATAGGAAGTGGCTGTGATTCTGACCCGTGCTGCCGTGGCTGTGGCCTCGGTTGCGGCGCTCGGTGCTGGTGCGGTACTAGGGCACGTCTCGGGGTCGGCGGCTGCCGAGCCGGCGCCTGCTGCTGCACAGCAGATTGTGGCGAGCGCGTCCCCGACGGCGAAGCCGACTGCCACAGCCAGCGAAGACTCGTACGCAGGCTCTACCTTGGTGCCCGACTCTGTACAAAAGGGCAGTAACGGAATCAACGTGGTCTCCAAGATCACGACCAAGAACCCGGTGTTCTTCATCACGATCGACGATGGGTGGGGTCAGCCGAAGTCCGCCACTGCCTATGTTGCGTCGGCCCATCTGCCGGTGACCTCGTTCTTGACCAACGCGGCGGTGCAGGGAAACTGGTCATTCTTCAAGAAGATGAGCGCCTACGACGCCGTGCAGAACCACACGATGACGCACAAGGCCCTGAGCAAGGACTCGACCGATAGGCAGTATGAGATCTGTGGTGCCCAGGCGCGCTACGCAGCCAAAATCGGTACCAAGCCGTGGATTCTGCGCCCGCCATATGGCGCGGGATTCATGCCTCGTAGGTCGACTGCAGCCGCGATCGAAAAGACCGCCGCGTCGTGCGGCATCACGCACATTGCATTGTGGAACGTCACCGTCGACAAGAACGGCAAGATGGCCTTTGCTGGCAAGTCGTTCCAGAAGGGCGACATCGTTCTGCTGCATTTCGAAGGCGACCTGACGGCCAACCTCAAGGCCCTGGTCAAGGCCTACGCCAAGCATGGGCTCAAGCCCGCCTCGTTGTCGCAGTACCTCGCCCGCTAGACAGGTCACCATGACACCGGACGAATTACGTCGTCGGTTGAGTCGCGGGCCGCTGGTGATTGATGGTGGCTTGGCCACCCAACTTGAATCCGCGGGCCATGACATTGGTGGCTCGTTGTGGTCAGCGCGAGTCTTGCGCGACGAACCCGCTGCGGTGCGCGACGCGCACGTCGCTTTCTTGGCCTCAGGTGCCGAACTGATCATTACTGCGTCGTACCAAGTCAGTCGACGCGGCCTCATCGAAGTTGGTTCCAGCGCTCGCGAAGCCGATCAGTTATTGGTGCGCAGCGTGCAGCTTGCCGACGAGGCACGTGAACACGCCATCGCTGGTGGCGTGAGTCATCCGGGTGCGCTGGTTGCCGCCTCGGTGGGCCCATGGGGCGCCACCAATCACGACGGCTCCGAGTATCGAGGCCGATACGGTGTGCCGCGCCGCGAGTTGGTGGCTTTCCACCGTGAGCGACTCGAACCGCTGGTGGCGGCCGCACCTGATCTGTTGGCGGTCGAGACGATTCCTGATCTCGATGAAGTGGAGGCTGTCATCGAGGCGTTGAGCGATTACCCCGACCTTGCGGCGTGGATCTCTCTGACCACCCCCGATGGTCGTACTGTGAGCGCCGGTCAGCCGTTGGGTGAGGTGGCGCAGGTAATCGCATCCTGCCCCAGTGTGGTGGCGGTGGGAGTCAACTGCTCCGCGGCCGATCACGTGCTTCCGGCGATGGAGGCGCTTGCCTCAGCGAACCTGCCGCTGCTTGCGTACCCCAATGCCGGCCAGGTGTGGGACGCCGAGAGTGAGCAGTGGCACGGTCCGGCGGCGCCTGTCTTGCCGGCCGAACTTCCGCCGCGCTGGCTCGCGGCAGGCGTGCGCGTTGTGGGTGGCTGCTGTGGCGTTGGGCCCGAGGGGATTTCGGAGTTGGCAACGATGACTGCCGGCTGGCACTCGGATTGACAGAGTGCTAACCGCTGCCTAGGCTAAGTTCTGGCACTCTCACCCCGATAGTGCTAAGTCGAGTTGGGTCCGGCCCCGCGACGACGGCCCCAGCTGCTCGACTTGTCCAGCCATCACACCATCCCGCAAGGGGGAGGTCAGACCGTGACGGTCACCATCAAGCCGCTCGAGGACCGAATTCTGGTCCAGCCGCTTGACGCCGAGCAGACCACGGCGTCCGGTCTCGTTATTCCGGACACCGCGAAGGAGAAGCCCCAAGAGGGCAAGGTCCTCGCGGTAGGTCCGGGTCGATTCGACGACGAGGGCGAAAAGCGTATTCCGCTCGACATCAAGGAAGGTGACGTCGTAATTTACAGCAAGTACGGCGGCACCGAGGTCAAGTACAACGGCGAGGAGTACCTGCTCCTGTCGGCGCGCGACGTGCTCGCGATCGTCGTCAAGTAGCCAACTTCAGGCGTCCGCCCCGCACTTCGGTCGGGGTGGACGCCTGAGCCGCATCCGCGGCCCACAATCACAAGCGAGGAAAGGTCACATGGCCAAGATCCTGGAATTCGACGAGGACGCCCGTCGCAGCCTCGAGCGCGGAGTCAACGCGCTCGCCGACGCCGTCAAGGTGACCCTCGGCCCGAAGGGCCGCAACGTGGTCATCGACAAGAAGTGGGGAGCCCCCACGATCACCAATGACGGTGTCACCATCGCCCGTGAGGTCGAACTCGAAGACCCGTACGAAAACCTTGGCGCGCAATTGGCCAAGGAAGTCGCCACCAAGACCAACGACGTCGCTGGCGACGGCACCACCACTGCCACCGTGCTTGCTCAGGCAATGGTGCGCGAAGGACTGCGCATTGTGGCTGCCGGCGGTGCGCCGATGGACGTGAAGCGTGGAATTGACGCCGCTGTTCAGGCAGTCAACGCTCACTTGATCGCGTCGGCCCGCGAGGTTGCCGGCAAGGAAGAAATCGCCCAGGTTGCCACCATTTCAGCGCAGGACGCTGAGATCGGCGGCCTCATTGCCGACGCCTTTGACAAGGCCGGCAAGGACGGCGTGATTTCAGTCGAAGAATCAAGCAGCACTGCAATGGAACTTGACTTCACCGAAGGCATGCAGTTCGACAAGGGTTACATCTCCCCCTACTTCATCACCGACGCTGAGCGTCTCGAGACCGTGATGGAAGACGCATACGTGCTGCTCGTGCAGGGCAAGATTTCGAGCATCTCGGAATTGCTGCCGCTGCTCGAGAAGGTCGTTCAGTCGGGCAAGCCGTTGACGATCATCGCCGAAGATGTCGATGGTGAGGCGTTGTCAACGCTGGTTGTCAACCGCATTCGGGGCACTTTCACCTCCGTGGCCGTCAAGGCTCCTGCATTCGGTGACCGTCGCAAGGCGATCCTCGAGGACATCGGCATCTTGACCGGTGCGCAGGTTGTTGCCCCCGAGGTTGGTCTCAAGCTTGACCAGGTCGGACTTGAGGTTCTCGGAACCGCTCGCCGCATCGTGGTCACCAAGGACACCACCACCATCGTTGATGGCGGCGGTGGTCATGAGGCCGTGTCTGGTCGAGTCGCACAGATTCGTTCCGAGATGGAGCGCAGCGATTCTGATTGGGACAAGGAAAAGCTTCAGGAGCGTCTTGCCAAGCTCAGCGGCGGCGTGTGCGTCATCAAGGTGGGTGCGCACACCGAGGTTGAACTCAAGGAGAAGAAGCACCGCATCGAAGACGCGGTGTCGGCAACTCGCGCTGCCATCGAAGAGGGAATCGTCGCTGGTGGCGGTTCGGCTCTCGTTCATGCAACCGTGGTTCTCGACGGTGATCTGGGCCTTGAGGGTGACCGTAAGTCAGGCGTTGGTGTCGTCCGGCGCGCCATGGACGAGCCGCTGCGTTGGATTGCTGAGAACGGTGGCGACAACGGCTATGTCGTTGTGTCACGCGTGCGCGAGTCCGGTAATGGCTTCAACGCCGCCACCGGCGAGTACGGTGATCTGATCGCTGCCGGTGTCATTGACCCGGTCAAGGTCACGCGCTCAGCGCTTGAGAACGCTGCCTCAATTGCGGGCATGCTGCTGACCACTGAGGTTCTTGTGGTCGACAAGAAGGAAGATGAACCTGCTGGTGACCACGGCCACGGCCACGGCCACGGCCACTAGAAACAACGTCGAAGGCCCGGCGCCGACCTTGCGGTCGGTGCCGGGCCTTCGTGCTGAGCGGGGTGAATTGTCAGGCGGAGACGGGGATTAGGCGTTGGGTGCCTGTCGTGATGATGGCCTCGCGCTCGTCTTCGGTCATGCCGCCCCATACGCCGTAGGGCTCGCGGACGGCAAGTGAATGGGCAGCGCAGGCGGCGAGCACCGGGCAGGTGGCACAGACGGCCTTGGCCGCGTTCTCGCGGGCGGATCGACTCGGGCCGCGCGCTCCCTCGGGGTGGAAGAACAATGCGGGATCTTCACCGCGGCAGGCACCTGATAGTTGCCAGTCCCAGAGGTCAGCGTTCGGACCGGGTAGCCGTGACACGTCAGCCATGGTGTTCTCCTCGTATGTTCTGTCGTCGTGTTCCGTTGCCGTAACTCTAGAACCGCTTCAAAAGTTAGTCAACTAAATTGGATGAATAAGATACGAAACGAATGTAATTTTCCTCACAGGATCGGTGTCAAGGTGCGGGTCGAGCCAAGACACTCCACACTGAGCAGGTGAATGTGTCAGAGCCTGTCGACGGCACGGATGTAGTCGAGGGTTTGCATCTCACGGTCGCCGCCGTGGCACAACGACTCGGGGTTGCCCCCGCAACTCTGCGCACCTGGGATCGGCGCTACGATCTGGGCCCCTCGGAGCACGTGGCCGGCTCCCATCGGCGCTATTCGGCGACCGATGTCGCCCGCTTGGAAACAATGCAACGCCTGTTGCAGCGAGGAGCTGGCCCCGCCGAAGCTGCCCGCCTCGCGCTCGCAGGACTCCAAGGCTCAAGCGACGCGCTCGACATGCCCGGACCCCCCACCGCGACGGCCGGATCCGTCGCGAGCAAGAGCGTACGCGGTCTTTCGAGGGCGGCGATGGCGCTGGATTCGGCCGATTGCACGCGCATCATCGAGCAGTCGATGGTGCGCTGCGGAACAGTGAGCACGTGGAACAACCTCGTGGCTCCCTCGCTCGTGGAAGTCGGGAGGCTGTGGGATTCGAACGGCGGGGGCATTGATGTCGAGCACGTCCTGAGTGAGTCGGTCTTGTCGGTACTGGTACGTCGCATCGCCGCACTCGACGCGCCCGCCAATGATCGCTCCGTCTTGATGGCGTGCGCTCCTGAAGAGCAGCACACATTGCCTCTCTTTGCGTTGGCGGCCGCCCTGGCTGAGCGGCGGGTGGGTTGCCGCATGTTGGGGGCTCGCGTTCCGAGTGAGTCCTTGATCTCCGCCGTGCAGCGCACTGGCCCCGGCGCGGTGGTGCTGTGGTCGCAGAGCGCTCACACCGCGGCGCAGGTTGATCTCGCCCGGCTGACCGACATGCGCCGGCCAGTGTCTGTCTTTCTCGGCGGACCAGGCTGGGAAATCACTCCTCGCCCCGGAACTCGCTTGCTGGGGGGCCTTGACGAAGCGGTTGAGGCAATCAGCGCGGCTGTTGTCTTCTAGCGTCATGGAGAACGCGGTCGCGGATCTGCGGCGGGAGGTCTTCCATGGGTCCCCGCGGACTGCCGTGGAGATTTCCGAAGGCGTCGACGGGGGCGACGAGGGTCGGTGGTTACGCGGGGTTGCGCTGGGTGCCCACGGCAGGTACGAGTCAGCCTTGATGATGTTGGCGACGATTCGCCCTGGCTCGCCGTGGTGCTCGCAGTCGCTGTCGACATCGGCAAGTCTGCATCGTCAGCTGTCGCGGCATACCCAGGCTCGGGTTCTCGACCTCGAGGCCCTGGATGCCGCTGTCAGTGTCGTCGATCGAGCAGAGGCCGAACTCGGGCTGGCTGCCGATGCCGTGGGGCTCGGTGATCAGGCCGAAGCCCGCAGTCGTTGGGCGCGGGCCGTCAGCGATGCTGAGGGTGACTGGCGGCGTTCGGTGCGATGCTCGTGGGTTGAAACTGAGATTGCCCTGATGAACTCGGACGGTCACGCCGCACGGACGGCAGCCTCGACTGCGCTAGCCCTGAGCTCCGCTCACCAGGCGCCCCGACACATGGTCAAGAGCAGGCTCTTCGCTGGCGTCGCCGCCCTTCAAGTGGAGGATCGGATGTCGGCAGCCCGACTCCTGCGGTCAGCGCTAGCTCAGGCGGTGGACCTTGGCGCCTGGCCGCTGGTGTGGCCGGCAGCGACCGTGTTGGCGCGAATCACCCCCGATTCGGTCGTATTGCAGGCTCAAGCCGCCAGCGTCGTCACGGCAATCGCATACGGTTTACCGACGGAATGGCGAGCTGACTGGCTCGCCTGCGTTCCTTCCTGATTTGAAGCCATGCGGGCGAGTGCGCAAAGTGGTCGTTCGCGTATGGAACCGGCCAGCAATATTCCCCGTCTCAGTCAAGAACACCCACTCGGGTGCCGATAGTGCAGACATGCAGATGCGTGTCCGGCCGCAGGAGGCAAAATGACGACGGTTCTGGTGTGCGATGACGCACCTCTGGCACGCGAGGCGGTTCGCCGCGCGGTGGCTGGCCTACCCGGCGTTGAAAGGGTGACCGCTGCTGGTAGCGGCGAGGAGGTGCTCGCACGATTCCCGCTTGAGCGCCCCGACCTGGTACTGATGGACGTCCGGATGCCCGGAATCGGTGGAATCGAGGCCAGTCGACGGCTTATCGGCGCCCACCCCGAAGCCCACATCGTCATGCTCACCATGGGTGAAGACCCCGAAGGTGTGGCACGCGCCGTCTCGGCGGGTGCCCGTGGCTTCCTTTCAAAGGACGCCAGTCGCGAGGAAGTCGCTACCACCGTCGCGCTCGCTCTCGCCTCACGCTCGCAGTCGACCAATGGTTCGGCGACCCGTGCGCGTCCCGCAGGTGCACCTCCTAGCCTGACCGAGCGCGAACTGCAGGTACTCGACGGTATGAGCCGCGGACGTAGCAACGGCGAAATTGGCCGTGAACTGTTCCTGTCTGAAGACACTGTCAAGACGCACGCGCGCCGCCTGTTCCGCAAACTGGGAGCTGCTGACCGCGCTCAGGCCGTGGCGATGGGCTTCCGTTGGGGAATGCTGCACTAACTTGTGCTGACCTGCGCAGGCCAGCCCAGACCGACGGTCGAGTGAACGGCTGGCCGCCGCTACGATGAAGCCTTCTGACATGCGAAGGTGGCCATGACGTCGTCCGATCCGCTGAGTTCGGCACTCCCTGACAAGTTCGGAGTGCTCGGGCTGACCTACGACGATGTGTTGCTGCTTCCTGGTGCCACCGATGTGGTGCCCAGCGAGGTCGATACCCGCTCACGTCTGACCCGCGAGATCTTCGTTTCCGTGCCGCTCATCTCAGCAGCCATGGATACGGTCACCGAATCTCGGATGGCCATTGCGATGGCACGTCAGGGCGGAATTGGCGTTCTCCACCGCAATCTGTCGATTGCCGATCAAGCCACTCAGGTAGATCTGGTGAAGCGCTCGGAGTCGGGCATGATCACCGATCCGGTCACGGTCGGTCCTGATGTCACGCTTGCTGAACTCGATGCGCTGTGTGGTACTTACAGCATTTCCGGTCTTCCCGTCGTTGACGAACACACCCGCCTGCTGGGCATCATCACCAATCGCGATCTGATCTTCGTGCCGGCAGAGGAATTCGCCACCCGCACGGTGCGTGAACTGATGACTGCGATGCCCTTGGTCACAGGCCACGTTGGCATCGCTCGCGAAGAGGCAGCAGCGCTGCTCGCCAAGCACAAGGTTGAGAAGCTGCCACTCGTTGATGAGGCAGGTCGCTTGCGCGGACTGATCACCATGAAGGACTTCGTCAAGACTGAGCAGTATCCGTTGGCGACCAAGGACGACTCAGGGCGTTTGCGCGTGGCGGCGGCGATCGGTTACTTCGGTGACGCGTGGGAACGGGCTACCGCTCTGGTCGAAGCGGGTGTTGATGTGTTGGTGGCTGACACCGCTAACGGTGAAGCGCGACTACTTCTTGAAATGGTGCGCCGGCTGAAGTCCGATCCGGCGACTCGTGACGTGCAGGTGATCGGCGGAAACGTCGCGACGCGGGCGGGTGCCCAGGCACTCGTTGATGCGGGTGTCGATGCCGTGAAGGTGGGCGTCGGTCCGGGGTCGATCTGCACCACCCGGGTGGTTGCTGGTGTGGGCGTTCCGCAGGTGACCGCGATTTATGACGCAGCACAGGTGTGCGCCCCTGCCGGAGTCCCGGTGATTGGTGACGGTGGACTTCAGTACTCCGGTGACATTGCCAAGGCGTTGGTGGCCGGAGCCGACACCGTGATGCTCGGCTCACTTCTTGCAGGCTGCGAAGAAAGCCCCGGCGATCTGGTGTTCGTTAATGGCAAGCAGTTCAAGCACTACCGAGGTATGGGTTCGATTGGTGCCATGGCCTCGCGCGGCAAAGTGTCGTACTCGCGTGATCGGTATTTCCAAGCCGATGTCGTGGGCGACGAGAAGATCATCCCCGAGGGCATTGAGGGTCAGGTCCCGTATCGGGGGCACCTCGCTGCTGTTGCGCACCAGTTGATTGGGGGGCTGCAGCAATCGATGTTCTACGTCGGAGCCCGCACTATCCCTGAATTGCAGGAACGCGGTCAGTTCGTCCGCATTACTGCGGCGGGACTGAAGGAAAGCCACCCCCACGACGTCCTCATGACCGTTGAGGCCCCGAACTACCACAGTCGCTGACAGGAGCATCGTGGCCGACATCGAGATCGGCGGCGCTAAGCGTGGCCGCCTGACCTACTCATTCGACGACATCGCGCTCGTCCCGAGTCGACGCACGCGCGACGACGGCAGTGTGTCGCTGTCGTGGCGCGTTGACGCGTACTCATTCGATCACCCGGTGATTGCTGCTCCGATGGATTCAGTGGTGTCGCCGACTTCGGCTGCCGCCATTGGGGCGCTAGGCGGCCTCGCCGTGTTGAACCTCGAAGGTCTCTGGACCCGCTACGCCGATCCGACGTCGCTGATTGAGGAGATTCGTACCCTCGATACGCAGACCGCGAATCGGCGACTCCAGGAGATGTATGCGGCACCGATTGATGTCGACCTCATCGGCGAGCGAATCGCTCAAATGCGTGCAGCAGGAGTCACTACGGCCGGTGCGCTGTCACCACAGCGCACGCAGCAGTACTGGAAGGCGGTCGTTGACGCGGGCGTCGATATCTTCGTTATTCGCGGAACCACGGTTTCCGCAGAGCACGTGGGCGCTGACGAGCACGAGCCTCTCGACCTCAAGCGATTCATCTACGAACTCGACGTTCCTGTGATCGTCGGAGGCTGCGCCACCTACCAAGGCGCGCTGCACCTGATGCGCACGGGCGCCGCCGGTGTTCTCGTCGGTTTCGGCGGGGGAGCGTCACACACGACCAGTGCCGTACTGGGTTTGCAGGTTCCCATGGCCAGTGCAGTGGCCGATGTTGCTGCGGCTCGACGCGACTATCTCGACGAAAGTGGTGGCCGCTACGTGCAGGTCATCGCCGACGGGGCGATGGGTCGAAGTGGTGACCTCGCCAAGGCCATCGCGTGTGGGGCTGACGCCGTCATGGTCGGATCACCGCTTGCTCGTGCCACGGATGCCCCCGGCGCGGGCACGCACTGGGGATTGGAAGCAACTCACCCGAGCCTGCCTCGTGGCGAAGTGGTGCGATTTGGCACGGTAGGCACGATCGCCGAAGTGATGCAGGGACCTTCCGAGCGTGCCGACGGCACCATGAACCTGCTGGGTGCCCTCCGTCGCGCAATGTCGACCTGTGGCTACCGCGACCTCAAGGAATTCCAGCGAGTCGAGGTCACTGTCGTCGGCACCTCCGCCCAGTCCTGACGTGCTGACTGCTCAGGGTTAGCGTGGAAGGGTGAGCGACCGACTCGATCCAGAGGCGCGCTCGCAGTCCGTTGCGGCACTGCGAGCGACCACATCGGCCCGACCGCTTGATGTGTTGGTGGTGGGTGGCGGTGTTGTGGGATGCGGTGCGGCTCTTGATGCGGTCAGCCGGGGCCTTTCGGTTGGCCTTGTCGAGCGCCGCGACCTCGGAAGTGGAACATCAAGTCGGTCGTCACGACTTGCTCACGGTGGTTTGCGTTACCTCGAGCAACGAGAATTCGGCCTCGTGCATGAAGCCTTGACTGAACGTGGTCTGCTCGTCGATCGCATCTCGCCGCACCTGGTGCGACCCGTTCCTTTTCTGTTCCCCCTGTCGCGTAAGGGCTGGGAGAGACGTTACGTAGGCGCCGGCATTGCGCTGTACGACTTGTTATCGCGGGTCGGTGCCTACGGCGGCACCATGCCCCGGCCCCGCACCCTCACGGGAGCGGCTGCAGTGCAGATTGCTCCAGGACTCAACCCCGACGTGGTCCAAGGTGCCGTGTCGTTCTACGACGCGCAAACCGATGACGTACGGCATACGATCGCGCTGGCGCGTTCGGCAGCTGTGCGTGGGGCAGCGGTCGCTTCGCGGTGCCAGGTCATTGGCCTACACCGCAACGGTGAGGGGCGCGTTGACGGAGCTCGCGTACGTGACCTGCTTGCCGGTGAAGAGTTCGTAGTCCATGCACGCGTTGTGCTCGGAGCGGCCGGAGTGTGGAGTGACCAACTCCGCGCGATGGCGGGGGGCGAATCGCAGGGCGAAGTGCGACAAAGCAAGGGAGTGCACCTCGTCGTGCCTCGCAGCGCCTTCGAGTCAAGCAGTGCGGTGATTGCGCGCACCCCCGCGTCGGTTCTCTTCCTGTTGCCCTGGGGAAACCACTGGCTCGTCGGAACCACCGACACGGACGACGATGGCTCACTCGACGAGCCGCAGGTCACCGCTGCCGACGTCACCTACCTCCTTGAGCAGGCGAATCGCTGGCTTGCTCGTCCGCTCACTCAGGCAGACATCGTGGGTGTTTACGCCGGACTGCGGCCGCTGCTGCAGGTAGGCGACGCCGATGGAGCCACGACGACCGTGTCGCGTGAGCACGCCGTGCTGCGCCCCGCGGATGGATTTGTGTGTGTGGTCGGTGGTAAGTGGACGACCTATCGAGTAATGGCCGCCGACGTGGTGGATGCGGCAGTTGCTGAACTCGTCGCGGTTGACCCTGAACGAAAGGTGCCGCCGTCGATGACCGCCGATATTCCGGTGGTCGGGGCCGCCGGTTTCCATGACGCATGGGATGCGCGCGAACTGATCGCGGCTGAATCTGACTTGTCGGTCGCGTCGGTCGAACATCTGCTGCGTCGGCATGGCGACCGAATAGATCGAGTGCTCAGTTTGATCAGCCAAGACGCCACGCTCGGCCAGCGGTTGCACTCCGATGCCCCGTACTTGCGAGCGGAAGTGGTCATCGCGGTGGCCGATGAAGGGGCGATGTCGTTGGAGGACACGTTGGTGCGCCGCACGCGGTTGGCCCTGGAAGTTCGTGATGGCGGCGAAGCCGTGGCCGAGGCAACGGCGGGGCTGATGGCTGCGTGGCTGGGATGGTCGAATTCGGAAGTTGATGGAGCACTTCGCGACTTTCGGGTGTCGAACCGGGCTCGAGCAGCGATGCTAAGACCAGAGGAGGTCTGACATGGCAACGTTCGATTACGACGTTCTCGTGGTGGGTTCAGGTTTCGGGGGGAGCGTCACGGCGCTTCGCCTCACCGAAAAGGGCTACCGCGTTGGAGTTATTGAGGCCGGTCGACGGTTCGCAGACGAGGATTTTCCAGCCACCTCATGGCGAATCACTCGATTCCTGTGGGCTCCCAAACTTGGCTTGCGCGGGCTTCAACGCATTCACGTGCTTCCAGATGTGATTGTGCTGGCCGGGGCTGGCGTTGGCGGAGGAAGTTTGGTGTACGCCAACACTCTCTACGTGCCGCCTGAGAGCTTCTTCCGCGACCCACAATGGGCCGACATGACTGACTGGGCTGACGAACTCGCGCCCTACTACGACCAAGCGGCGCGGATGCTCGGAGTGGTCGACACGCCGAAGATGACGCCTGCGGACGAGGCGTTCCTCTCGGTGGCGCAGGAGATGGGTGTTGCTGACACCTTCCGTTTGACGCCGGTGGGTGTCTACTACGGAAGCGGCCCTGGGGTGACGTCACCCGACCCCTTCTTTGGTGGTGTGGGGCCAGAGCGCACCGGATGCACCGACTGTGGCGAGTGCATGACCGGTTGCCGGCACAATGCAAAAAACACCTTGGTGAAAAATTACCTCGGTCTTGCCGAGCGCGCAGGAACCGTGGTGCATCCGCTGACAACGGTGACCGCCATCCGGCCGCTGACCTCGGGCGGGTATGAGGTTGACACCGTGACGTCCGGGTCATGGACTGGCAAGACTTCGCGCACGTTCACCGCTGAGCAGGTGGTCGTTGCGGCGGGCACCTACAACACCCAGAAGTTGCTGCACCGCCAGCGCGATGAGGGCAATCTGCCCAATATCTCGCCGATGCTCGGGCGACTCTCTCGCTCGAATTCCGAGGCGCTTGTGGGGGCTGTCCGTAGCACGAGTGGGGCTGACTTCACGCGAGGAACTGCCATCACGTCGAGTTTCCACGCTGATGAAAGCACGCATGTCGAGTCGGTGCGTTATGGCCGCGGTAGCAATCTCATGGGCATGCTCACGACGGTGATGACCGATGCGCAGCCTGGTGTTCCGCGTTGGAAGGTCTGGGCCAAGAAGGTGGCTTCCGACCCCGTCGAGAGCATGAAGATGCTCAACGTGCGTCGTTGGAGCGAGCGAGGCCTGATCGCGTTGGTGATGCAAAACGTTGACAACTCGCTCACGGTGTCGAGTGTGAAGTCGCGGCTGCTGGGTTGGCACCTGACCACCGGGCCCGGCGATGGCGACCCGAACCCGGAGTGGATCCCGGCAGGCAACGTCACGGCGCGCAAACTGGCCGAAACAGTGGGTGGAGTTGCTGCCGGAAATCTGGGCGACTTGGTGTCGGCGCCGATGACCGCTCATTTCATCGGCGGTGCGGTGATCGGCTCGACGCCCGAACGTGGAGTCATCGACGGGTACCACCGCGTCTATGGGCATCCGGGGCTGCACGTGGTTGACGGATCGAGTATTACCGCCAACTTGGGGGTGAACCCCTCGCTCACGATCACGGCGCAGGCCGAGCGTGCGATGGCGTTGTGGCCCAACCGGGGCGACGACGATGCCCGACCGGAATTAGGGGAGGACTATCAGCGGGTTGCTCCGGTGCCCCCGCAGTCGCCGGTCGTTCCTGCCAATGCGCCAGCGGCACTGAGGTTACCCATTGAGCCGGTCGCTCGCAGTTGAAGGTGGCTACGAGCCTCTCTGCGTGACACCCTGTGCATAGGCCCACAACCACGGGAGATCTGATGGCAATCAACGCGAATGACCTCGAACAGTTCCGAGCGAAGTCAGGCGGTAAGTTCCGGCTCTCCGACCATGAGACTGACTGGCTTCCCCCGCGGGCGAAGGGGATGAAGAAGGCCGAGATGAAGGCCTTCGCAACCGAACTGCTGTCGGAGAATCTCGCGGACTTAGCCGAGTTGCAAGACCGTCTCTACGCATCCGATACCCACTCGTTGTTGTTGGTATTTCAGGCGATGGACGCTGCGGGCAAAGACGGCACCATCAAGCACGTGATGAGTGGCATCAATCCGCAAGGCTGTCAGGTCTTTTCGTTCAAGACGCCGAGTAAGGAAGAGCTTGACCATGACTTCCTGTGGCGCACGACGAAGTCGCTTCCCGAGCGTGGTCGCATCGGCATCTTCAACCGGTCGTACTACGAAGAGGTACTCGTGGTGCGGGTGCATCCAGGATTCCTGGACGCGCAGCACATTCCCGGGCTCAAGGTCGGCCCTACGTTGTGGAAGCAACGCTACGAGTCGATCAACGATTTTGAGCAGCACCTCACCCGCAATGGCACCGTGGTGCTCAAGTTCTTCCTCAACGTCTCGCACGAGGAACAGCGACAGCGCTTCCTTGATCGCATCGACGACCCCACCAAGAACTGGAAGTTTTCTTCGGCCGACCTGTCCGAGAGTATGAAGTGGGACGAGTACATGAAGGCCTATCAAGAGTGCATTCGTGCCACGTCGACCGATGCTGCTCCATGGTGGGTGATTCCTGCTGACCGCAAGTTTGTTGCTCGCTCGCTGGTGTCGGGCATTGTGCGACAGTCACTGGAGGACCTCAAACTCGAATACCCCGTGATGCCGCCTGATGAGCAGGCGCGGTTGGCCGACTCGCGTGATCAGTTGGTAGCGGCGATGGAGGCCCAAGGTCAGAGCATCCGTCCGACCAAGGCGGCCAAGGCACATGCGAAGGGCGCCAACTAACTGGTGGTTCGGGCGGTGCGGAATGGATCGGCTAGTTCCTGATCGTGCGTAGTTGAATGACGTTGCCCTCAGGGTCATTTCCGTCGCACACGCGCACCTTGCCGAACTGCCACTCACACTCGGGCTCGTCGATGATGCCTCCGTACATGGCGACGCGTGAGCGTGCGTCGGAGATGCTGGTGGTGGGAAACGACAACTTGATGGGGTTTTCTTCGCGACGCTCGCTGACAGCCGAGAACTGCTGTGCGAGGTGCGGGGGTGCCTGAACCAAGGTGATGAGTGTGGGGCCAATGGCGAGCATCGCGTAACCCTGCTCAACCTGGGTTTCGCGCAAGCCGAGTGCTTCTCGGTAGAACGTGCGCATGCTTTCCAGATCGAGCACATAGAGCACAGCACCGAGTGCAGGTTCATTCATGAGTTCTCACCCCTCATCTCTCCAACTGCGCCAGAGGGCAGCGTAGGCACCGTCGGCTGCGACGAGTTCATCATGTGAACCCGACTCGCTCACCCGTCCATCCTCAACCACCACAATGCGGTCGGCGTCGTGCGCGGTGTGAAGTCGGTGAGCGATGGCGACCACCGTGCGCCCTTTCAGAACGGCGGCGAGTGAACTTTCGAGGTGGCGGGCGGCACGCGGGTCAAGTAGTGAGGTGGCCTCGTCGAGTACCAGAGTGTGAGGATCGGCGAGGACGAGTCGGGCTAGCGCGATTTGTTGTGCCTGGGACGGGGAGAGTTTTACCGAACCACCTGCCCCCACGGTGGTGTCGAGTCCATCGACCAGAGCGCGGGCCCACTCGGCAGCGTCGACAGCGGCGAGTGAATTCCAGATGTCGTCATCAGTTGCATCAGTTCGGGCAAGCATCAAATTGTCGCGAACGCTTCCGACGAACACGTGGTGTTCTTGAGTGACGAGAGCAACATGCTGACGCACTTTCTCAGTGGGCATCGACGCTAAGGATGCGCCACCAATGTCGATGCTGCCCTGGTTAGGCGCGTGCACCCCCGCCATCAGTCGGCCGAGTGTTGACTTGCCGGCGCCAGACGGACCAACGATCGCGAGGCGTTGGCCGGCCGGAATGACGAGGTTGATTCCGTGTAGCACATCGCGTCCTTCGCGGTAACCGAAAGACACGTCGTCAACACTGATGTCGCGACCGTGCGGATCGATTGTCGGATCGGTCTCGGGAATGGAGACCTCGTGAACTCCGAGAAGGCGCGACAGTGATGCCTGGCCCGTCTGCAATTCGTCGAACCACATGAGTAGCAGATCAACTGGCTCGATGAGCATCTGCGTGTACAGAACGCCTGCCGTCATCTGCGCCAGCGAGATCACATCCGCTGCGTACAAGTAGCCACCGAGTGCCAGCACCGCTGCCAGCGGCATCACGTAGGCGGCTTCCAGCGACGGGAAGAAGATGGTGCGCAGCGACAGGGTGTAGCGCTCCCACGACACCCATGTGCGAATGTCATCATCGGTGCGCTCAACGCGTCGTGCGCCAAGGCGGTAGGTCTCAATGGTACGACCAGCATCAACGGTTTCGGCGATGTCGGAATTCACCGTGGAGTACGAGCCCATTTCGGCGCGGTAGGCGCGAGGCGCACGTTTGAAGTACCAACGGACGGCAAACACAATCGGTGGAATCGCCAGCACCCACGTGGCTGCCAGCTGCGGTGCGGTGATGATGAGCGCGATCAGAACGAGCAGCACCGTGACAAGTGAAATGATAATTTCGGGCACGGCGTGGCGCACGGCCCAGTTGAGTCGATCGACGTCGGTGGTCGTGCGAGTGACGAGGTCTCCGGTTCCGGCACTCTCGATCGTGCTGGGGGGTAGTTCGACGGCGCGGGCAACGAAGTCTTCACGCAGGTCGGCAAGGACGGACTCCCCGAGGAGAGCGCCGCGCATGCGTGCCATGCCGGTGAAGAGCGTCTGCACGAGCAGTGCGCCGAGGAACAGTGCTGCCCCGATGTTGATAGAGGTGGTGGTGGCCGTGGAATCGGTGACCTGTTCGACGGCGCGCGACAGTACGAGTGGACCTGCGAGTGCGGCGAGCGCCGCTACCGTCTGAAGCAGCACGAGTCCGATGAGGGGTCGGCGATGCCGGAGTAGGAGCATGCGCGAGTGGGTACGCAGAGTCTCGGCGCCGGCGACGGGCAGGCGCGTTGCGTTGGGACGGTCAACCTGATCGAGGGGAATGGGGGGCTGCATCAGTCCTCCCCTCGAATGACGACGGCGCGGTAGGCGGGATCAGTGCGCACGAGGTCGTGGTGGTTTCCCTCGGTAAGTACTGTGCCTTCCGGGGCGAACAGCACGCGATCGCAACGGTCAAGTAGTAGCGGGCTCGTCGTGAAGACGATCGTGGCACTTTCGCTGCGGTGCGCGCGCAGTCGCTCGGCAATGCGCGCTTCGGTGTGTGCGTCAACGGCACTGGTGGGTTCATCGAGAATGAGCACCGGCGGCTGGGCCATGAGTGATCGAGCCAGACTCAGACGCTGTCTCTGGCCGCCGGACAGCGTGCGTCCTCGCTCAGGCAGTTCCGCGTCGTAGCCTGCGCGCGGATCTGCAGGGTCTCCGCCAAGTCCCTCGATCACATCGTCAGCGGCCGCAGCCCAGATTGCGGCAGGGAGTGCGGAACGGTCACTTCCGGGGACCACCAGAAGATCGGCGAGCGAGCCCGAGAGGATCACGGGATCTTTGTCCTGCAGCACAACGACCGTACGCAATTCGTCGAGGGACAGGTCGGAGAGGGACGTGCCTGCGATAGTTACTCGCGCCGAGCGTTCGCCGAAACCGGCGAGGTGATCGGCGAGAGTGCCGGCGACCACCGGGTCGGCGCAGACAACGCCCACGAGTTCGCCCGCATTCACTGACACGCCACTGTCAACGTCGACGAGTGAGGGTGCTGATGTGAGTTCGGGGTGCGCGCCCGTTGATGTCGATGGTTCTTCATCGGAGCGACCCAGCGACAGAATCGCAGTCACTCGTCGGGCCGCAACTCGTGCACGGGTCCACTTGTCGGCTGTTTCGGTAATCGTTCGTAGGGGTAAAACGAGAAAGGCGGTAAAGCCGTAGAACGCAACGAGTTCGCCGACGCTGAGAACGCCCTCAAGGGCGAGTCGCGCGCCGAGCCAGGTGATGAGTACGACGAAGAAGCCAGGAAGAAGAACCTGCAGTGCGTCGAGAGCCGAACGAACCCGAGCTGTCGAAACCGCCGCTGTGCGAAGCGATTGTGACGCCTTCCGGTACCGAGAGACGAACAGTTGCTCACCGCCAATTCCCCGCAGTACGCGCAGACCGCTGATGGTGTCTGCGGCGATAGCGCTGGCCTCACCGGACATGTGGCGTTGCACTGATTCGCGTCGCTCAAGTGGGCGCAACAGAGGAAGGATCACCAGCGACAGCAAGGGCATTCCGATGAGAACGATCAGTCCCAGGGTGGGCGAGGCAAGAATCAACACGATGCCTACGCCGATGAACGCCACGATCGCGCCGGCGAAGCGCGCTGCGACATCGAATGCGCTGCCGATGCGCTCAACATCGGATGCTGTGACCGACACGACTTCGCCCGTCGAAATCTGGCGTGGAAGGTCGGCGCCGAGATCGCGTGCGCGGCGAGCGACGAGTTGCTGAATGCGCGAAGCAGCCGTAATCCAGTTGGCGACGGCCATCCGGTGGCGAAGAACTCCGGCAATTGCTTGAGCGATGCCGAGTAGCAGAACCGCGACCGCCCACAGTGCCACGGTCTGCGGTTGTTTGTTAGCGGCCGCCTGCACGCCCGCTCCCAAGGCGGCCGGCACGGCGGCCTGTGCGCCCATCCAGAGCACACCCCAGAGCATGCCCATGCCGAGCAACCACGGCTGGCCGCGGGCGATCCACTTCAAAAGCGCATCGCCGGATGACAGATCGGGAATTCCCGGGTCTGTGAGCGGCAGGTCCCTCAGTGAGTGAGGGGAGCGGTGGGCGGTGGTGGTGTGCATAGCGCATCCACGCTATCCGGGGGAAGAAGTTGTCATCACGCCACCGCGTTCGCACTAGCCGAATTGGGCGAATTGGTCAGCGATTCGCCAGAGCGGGAGCAGAATGAGGGCATGAGCGATACGACACCTCCGCCGCAGGAACCGACGCAGCCGCCAACAGCGCCGCCGCCGCCTCCGCCTGCTGCGGCGCCTCCGCCCCCACCGCCGGCTCCCATGCCGCCCCCACCGCTGCCACCGATGCCGGGCGCAGTCACGCCGGGTGCCAGTTACAGCACCGGAACGATGGCCTCGCAAACCACCAACGGCATGGCGATTGCGGCGCTGGTCTGCGGCATTTTGGGCATCGTGTCCTGTGGGTACACGTTTTTCGTGGCACCAGTGCTGGCCATTATCTTCGGCGTCATCGCCAAGAAACAGATCGCGCAGCGAGCTCAGGCAGGTGCCGGATTGGCCACGGCGGGCTTGGTGCTCGGAATTATCGGCGTGGTCATCAGTGTGCTGATCATCTTGTTCTTCGTTTTGGCGGTCTTTAGCAGTTCGACGACTACGACCCCCTAGT
The DNA here is from genome assembly GCA_903927265.1 of uncultured bacterium. GTDB lineage: Bacteria > Actinomycetota > Actinomycetes > S36-B12 > CAIYMF01 > CAIYMF01. Next base: position 31,574 of record CAIYMF010000271.1, read on the forward strand.
AGCGTCAATGAGTACGGGGCGTTCGCGATAGGTTGGTGACCTCACGATTTTCGCACCGGAGGTACCCGCGTGTCCGAGCATGATGTGGTGCTGGTTGTCGATTTCGGCGCCCAGTACGCCCAGCTAATCGCTCGACGCGTGCGCGAGGCGCGGGTGTATTCCGAGATCGTGCCGCACACCATCACCGCAGCCGAGATCCTTGCCCGCAAGCCGTCGGCCGTGATCTTGTCGGGTGGTCCGTCGTCGGTGTACGCCGAAGGAGCACCCCAGGTAGAGGCGGCTCTGTTCGACACGGGTATTCCAACGTTCGGCATTTGCTACGGCTTCCAGGCTATGGCGGCGGCCCTGGGCGGAACGGTTGAGCGCACGGGACTCAGTGAATTCGGTGGAACGTCGCTGCGCGTTCTTGACACGTCATCGTGTCTGTTTAGTGGGCTTCCAGCCGAGCAAACGGTGTGGATGAGTCACGGTGATTCGGTCACTGCTGCTCCCGCGGGATTTATGGTGAGCGCCGAGAGTGATGGTGCGAAGGTCGCAGCGTTTGAGGATGGCGAGCGGCGACTGGCAGGCGTGCAATTCCACCCCGAAGTCATGCACTCACAGCACGGGCAGACCGTGCTTGAACACTTCCTGTTTGATCTCGCTGGCTGCCAGCCGTCGTGGACTACCGCGAACGTGATTGATGAGCAGGTCGCCGCGATTCGTGCGCAGGTAGGCGACGCGCGTGTGATCTGCGGACTGTCGGGGGGTGTCGACTCGGCGGTTGCTGCCGCGTTGGTGCACCGCGCGGTGGGCGACAACCTCACATGCGTCTTCGTTGACCATGGCTTGCTGCGAGCCGGAGAACGTGAGCAGGTCGAACGCGATTACGTGGCAGCCACAGGAATTCGTCTGGTGGTGGTTGACGCTGTTGATCGTTTCCTTGGTGAACTCGCTGGTGTGAGCGATCCCGAAACTAAACGCAAGACGATCGGTCGGTTGTTCATTCGCGTGTTCGAAGACGCCGCGCGCGACTTGGTTGACGAGGCCGGCGAAACGGGGCAGAGCGTCGACTTCCTTGTGCAGGGAACGTTGTACCCCGACGTGGTCGAGAGTGGCGGTGGTACCGGTACAGCCAGCATCAAGAGTCACCACAATGTGGGCGGACTTCCAGACGACCTTCAGTTCTCGCTCGTCGAGCCGCTGCGCACTCTGTTCAAGGACGAAGTGCGCTCGGTGGGTGAGCAATTGGGATTGCCAGCCGAGATGGTGTGGCGCCATCCATTCCCTGGGCCCGGTTTGGCAATTCGCATTGTCGGTGCCGTTGACGCTGAGCGACTCGAAATCTTGCGAGCGGCCGACGCCATCGTTCGGGCAGAAACGTTAGCGGCCGGACTTGATCGCGATATCTGGCAGTTCCCTGTCGTGCTGCTCGCTGAGGTGCGTTCGGTGGGAGTACAAGGAGATGGCCGTACGTATGGGCACCCCATCGTGTTGCGCCCGGTCTCGAGTGAAGACGCGATGACCGCCGACTGGTCGCGACTTCCCTATGACGTGATCGCGCGCATTTCCACGCGCATCACCAATGAGGTGCGTGAAGTGAATCGGGTGGTGCTCGACGTGACGAGTAAGCCGCCCGGCACGATCGAGTGGGAGTAGAGCAAGCGCGAAAATCTCGGGCGAGTCCATCAGGTGCGCGGCAAAAGAGGGGTAAATAACCCGCATAAGTGATGGACTCGCGGAAGTAGGGGTGCGCGCGTTGCCGCGCTCGACAAGGCCGAGAGGAAATCTGACACGCACCCGTAGCGCCGAGGCTGCCCGCTCCCACGATGGTCAGCGGGTAGCCTCGCTTCATGACTGTTGCTCAGAACATCCTGCTGATCCTGCACTTCGTCGGACTCGCGAGCCTGCTCGGTG
>CAIYMF010000272.1 GCA_903927265.1 uncultured bacterium
CAGACAAGCACGCATGTCGCTGTCCCTACTACTCGTCCTCGTGGCGGTGTTACTTCCCTCGGCAACGTCCGGCAGTGTGGCCGCCGAGACTCCGCGTCCCCTGACGATTGCGATCACGTCGCTCACACCACTTGCACCGCGCGCGACTGACACCCTCACACTGACCGGAACGGTGGCCAACACTTCGGGCGACACAGTGCCAGCCGTCACGGTACGACTACGCGTCGGCGGCGAACCGCTTGCTGATCGCGAGGCACTCGTTGACATCAGCAACGGAACCAGTTCGCCCAATGGTTCAGGTGTTGACGGAACCCGCACTCCCACCATCGCCGATTTGCGGCCCGGGCAAACAGCTCCGTTCCTCCTCACCGTGCCGATGGCGACACTCCAACTTGGCAATGCCGGTGTGTACCTGCTCGCCATTGAGGCGCAGTCCGATCCGGGCGACGGCAACCTCACGCGCGTGGGCCTCGGCCGCACATTCCTGCCCTGGTTTCCCACTGCTGTCGACACCCCCGCCACCGGCCTCGTCACACTCTGGCCGCTCACCGATACGCCTGCCGTCGACAGTGAGGGCGTTCTCCTCAACGATCAGATTCCGCGCGATGTGTCGCCCGGCGGCAGGCTGCGCGTTCTTGTCGACGCCGGGAGAGGACACGCCGCCGCTCTCACCTGGCTGGTCGATCCGGCACTCCTTGAGACAGTCGATGCAATGACCACCGGTTACCGAGTGCATTCAGGAAACCAGATCATTGCTGGCACAGCGACCGACCACGCAGCATCATGGCTCGACGAAGTACGTCGAGTCACCGGTCAATCTGCCGTGCTCGCATTGCCCTACGCCTGTCCCGATGACGTCGCACTCGTGCGCGGATCTCTCACCCGCGAGGTGGTGCGTGCCATCACCTCCGCCGCGCCCACTGTCAGTGCCACCCTTCGCCACCCCGTCGTTTCCACGCTTGCCTGGCCCGACAACGGCTTCGTCGACGAACCCACTCTGCGCGCCATCAGCGACGCGGCCCCGCGTGCGGTGCTGGTCTCGGGCAGCCAACTTCGTAGCGAGTCTGACTTCACGCCAACCGGACTCACCACGCTGCCCAGCAGTGTGGGCTCTGGCACCGCCGTTATCAGCGATCCGATGCTCAGTTCCATTGTGGGCGGCGCCCACGAAACTGCCGCCGACATTCTTCAGGCGCGTCAGCGCCTCATTAGCGACCTTGCCCTGATTGGTCTCGAACTGCCCGCAACTCAACGCACCGTCGTCATCGCGCCGCCACTGCAGTGGTCCTCCAACTCAGCATTCCTTACCGAAATGCTGACCGCCATCACCTCCGTGCCGTGGGTGCGGCCAACGAGTCTGCCGACTCTGCTCGGCGCAGAGCCCTCGAGCGTGCCACGCACGTTGAAGCCCTACCCCACGAGTGCAACAAAAGCCGAACTTGGCTCCGACTATGTGTCGCGTATCGCTGCAGCGCGAACATCAACCACGCTCGTCAGTGACGTGATCGCCGGCTCCGCTGTCACCACCGCTGCTATCAACGAGTCGCTTGCGCGCTCGGCGTCATCGGCGTTCCGCACCGACCGTCCCCTCGGCCTCGCGCTCATCGCGTCGGCTCGTGCCCAGGTAAACCGCATGCTCTCTGGCGTGCGCATCGTGTCCAAGGGCTCGGTGACGCTACCGGGCGATACCGGCATCATTCCGATCAGCATTGCCAACACACTCGACTCACCGGTCACGGTGAGTTTGTCGATTCAAGCCACTCCCAGCGTGCGGCTGAGCACCTCGGCCATCGCTCCTGTCACCGTGCCGGCGCAATCGACCACGCTGGTTGAGGTCCCGGCGCGCGTCACTGGTAGCGATCCGGTGTCGCTCACCGTTCGACTCACGTCGCCCGGCGGTGCGGCCTTTGGTGCACCCGCGCAGATGCAGGTGGGTTCATCGGCCTATTCGCGTGCCGCCGCGTGGGTTGTCGGTGCTGCTTTCGCGGTGCTCGTCATCTTGTTGCTCATTAATGCGGGGCGCCGCGTACGCGGGTCAACGCATCGCGGCACACCTCAGGCGCAAGTCGATGGGACGATGGACGAGTGAGCACCAACGGGACGGCCGGCGCCAGCGAGCCGACTCCTCCGCAGCCCTCGATGCACGACTTTGAGGAAGCGAGCGCCGAGGCGGCCCGTGAATCCGATCCCGGTGATGTAGCCGTTTCCCTGCCGGAAGCCGCGCCCGCAGGATTACTGCGCAATTCGGCAGTCATGGCGGCCGGCACGATGGTGTCGAGGATCACCGGTGTCGGACGCGATATCGCGATGACAGCAGCGCTGGGTTTCTTCATCGTGGCCGACGCTTACTCGCTCGGTAACACGCTTCCCAACATCGTGTACATCCTCGTCGTTGGCGGCGCCCTCAACGCGGTGTTCATCCCGCAACTGGTGCGCCACATGAAAGATGACGTCGACGCAGGTGCTGCCTATGCCGACCGACTGCTGACTCTGGTGATCACGGGCCTGCTCATCGTCACCGTCCTCGCCGTCGTCCTGGCGCCGTGGATCGTCAGTGTGTACGCGACAAGTGCCTACACCGAACCGCAGCGCGCGATGGCCGTCGCCTTCGCCCAATTCTGCTTACCGCAGATACTTTTCTACGGCGCCTACACCCTGTTCTCACAGGTACTCAATGCACGCGGACATTTCGGCGCACCGATGTTCGCACCCATCATCAACAACATCATCGCCATCGCAGTGTTCCTCGGCTTCCTCGCTGTCGCCGGCTCAAATGCGGCAAGCGATGGCGTACTCGAGCCCGCGCAGGTTGCGTGGCTCGGTATCGGAACCACAATCGGCGTCGCCGCCCAGGCACTCATTTTGCTTCCCGTGCTGTGGCGTTCTGGCTACAAGTGGCATCCACGATTCGACTGGCGCGGAACCGGTTTGCGCAAGACGGGGTCGCTTGCGGTGTGGACAATCGGGCTAGTTCTAGTTAATCAACTCGGCTACGTCGTGATCACCCGACTCGCTACCTTCGCCAACGTGCTCGCTGAGAACAACGCGCTCGTTCCAGCGGGCTTGACCACCTACCAAAAAGCACACTTGATCTTCATCCTGCCGCACTCGGTCATCACGGTGTCCATTGTCACCGCGCTGTTGCCGCGCATCAGCAGGTCGGCCCATGACGGCGACTTGCGAGCGGTCGGAGATGGTCTGGCCTCGAGTGCTCGGCTTGCCGCGGCAATCGTGGTACCGATCGGCGCGATCATGATGGTGCTCGCGCCTGAACTCACCCGGTTGATTTTCGGCTTCGGTGCGGCGACTAATGCGTCAGCGACCTACACCGGCCTGGTCGTCATGGCATTCCTCATCGGCATCGTCCCGTTCACTCTCTTCTACATTCTCTTGCGCGGTTGGTACGCGCTGGAGAACACCCAGACACCGTTCTGGTTGACCGTGGCCTTCAATGTGCTGCTGCTGGCGATCATGGTTCCGGTCTTCTACCTCGTCCCTGACTCCGCCAAGGTCGTGTCGATGGCCGCGTCGTACTCGGTGGCCTACTGGGTCATTCTCGTCCTCGCCACGTGGCTTCTCTCGCGTCGGCTTGGCGGGCTGGAAGTCAGAAGGACCGTGCTCACCTTGCTCAAGCTCGCAGTCGCAGGTGTAGTCACCGCAGCGGTCACTCTGGGCGTCGTCACAGCGCTTACTCGCGTTGTTTCTGAGGCCGGCCGCTGGGGGCTTCTGCTCGAACTCGTCGTGGGAAGTTGCGTTGGACTCGCGGTATTTGCCGGTGTGGCGTGGCTGCTGCGTATCCCCGAGGTGCGTGACGTTTCGGCAGTCCTCGGCCGAAGATTTCGCCGGTAGTACACCCGCTGGTTAACCCGGACGGCACTCTGGCCGGGCATTGAGCCCCTATTCGGACGTATCGTGGTGCCACACCCTTCGTCCACGTAACGGGGACCCACGTGACCATCGACGGCAGTACTGCCCCTCAGACCCAGGCCACCGAGCCTCGGGCTGTCGATGACACGCAGGATCTTGCCCCGGTGCCCACCCGCGTCGACGCAACCCGCGCACCGAGTGACACACAGCCACATCAGTCGGTCGTTGAGCCTGCTACCTCCTCATCGGTGGCGGCACATCAACCCGTTGCCGACGCTGTGTGGAGGTACCACCTCGACGTCCTCGTGGGTGAAGCCGCCGGATCTCAGGTGTGGCAGGCAACCGACCCCGTGCTGGGGCGTCAGGTAGGCGTGCGACTCCTGCCCTCATCTGACGAACGCGCCGAAGATCTCCGTGAAGCCGCCTGCCTCGCCGCCCGCGTGTCAGACCGTCGGCTCATCCACGTGCTTGACGTCGTTGATGTGCGTTTCCACAATGAACCGCACATCGCCATTGTCACCGAATGGATCCCGGGCCACTCCCTCGCCGAACGACTCCACTCGCCGTTGTCCTCAGCCGACGCGCTGCGTATTTGTGCCGAGGTTGCCGAGTGCCTTGAGGCGTCTCACCTCGAGGGCATCGCCCACGGGCGGGTACGGCCGAATTCGGTACTGCTGAGCGACAACGGTGACGTGCGCGTGCGCGGTGTCGGTGTCGAAGCGGTGCTGCGCGGATGTGATCCCGATCCCGATCCGGCGACGTCCGACGTGAACGGTGTCGGCGGACTGCTCTACGCCTGCGTCACTGGTCGATGGCCCTACGGATCCCTCAGTGGCGTGGCCGCTGCCCCTCACATGGGCGGTTCCGTTCCACTCCCGAGCCGCGTCACACCTTCTGTTCCTTCACTCGTCGACGGCCTATGCGCGCGGTCCGTCGCCGGGATTCAGGCCCCGAAGGACAACGTCCGATTCACCTCGATGGCCGAACTGGCATCGGCACTGAGGCGCTCAGTCGGCTCCGCTCGCGAAACTCCCACCGCCCCCGTAGCCCCTGCGCCCCCGCGTCGACACGTGGGGCGCCGCGTGATTGCCTCAGTGATCGCATTGCTCGCGGTCGCCGGCCTGGCCCTCACGGGCTGGCAATTGGTCTCTAAGGGGCCAGCGCCGGTTACTGCTCGGCCGACCGCGGCTCCGTTGGCCAGCACGCCCTCCGTCGCGCCATCACCGGTGGCCAAGGTTGAGCGGCCGCTTCCCATCGTGCGCGTTACCGATTACGACCCGCTGGGTAATGGCCAAGAGAACGCCGACCAGGCCGCGCTCGCCATCGATTCCAAAGCGGACACGGCGTGGACGACGGTTGTGTACAACGACGACTACCTGTCAGGAAAGCCCGGTGTCGGCCTGCTGCTCGATCTCGGAACCGCACGACCCATCTCGGCGGTGCGCCTGTCACTGCTGGGCAAAGGAACCGATGTCGCAATTCGTACCGCAGATAAGCCCAGTGACAACCCCGATTCTTTCCGTCGGTTCGGAACTGCCGCGAGCGCACCTGGTGAGATCGTGCTGCGCAGTCCCAAGCCCGTCACGGCCCGCTACGTGCTGGTGTGGCTCACCCGGGTACCAGCCACCTCTGATGGTGGCTATCAAGGCGGCATCAGCGAGGTTGCCGTTTTGGGGTGATAACCCCCCAAAAACTGACACTGACAGGGTCGAAACCGTCACTTATCCACACTATTAAGCCGCTTGTAACCCATCCGGGTGACAGCGGCACGGTTATCGGCCGTATTCTCTAGCCATGGAGGGTGACGCCAAGAATCTCCCGCTCACGGACTTAGACGACCGTGCTCTGATGACTTTGCACGTCCAAGGCAACTCTGAGGCCTTCGGTGAACTCTTCCGCCGCCACCGCGATCGGCTCTGGTCAGTCGCGCTACGCACCCTCGGCGATCCTGAGGAAGCGGCTGACGCCGTGCAAGACGGGTTGATTTCGGCCTACCGCAATGCTGCCTCGTATCGAGGCGATGCCGCTGTCACCACGTGGCTGCACCGAATCGTCGTCAATGCCTGCCTCGATCGGGTCAGACGCCGCACCTCGCGGCCCACCGTGGCTCTCCCTGACGACGACCTCGCCCCGGAAGCCAGCCGTCTGACTCACACGCGCGATGCCATGGACGAGCGCGAAACTGCCCTCGAGATCAATAAAGCCCTCGCAGCACTGCCCCCCGATCAGGCCGCAGCCGTGGTTCTGATCGATGTCGAAGGCTGGAGCGTCGAGGAAGCAGCACTAATCCTCGACTGCCCGCCAGGCACGGTAAAGAGCCGATGTTCACGCGGGAGAGTGAAACTAGCCGCCACTTTGGGTCATCTGCGGAACCCTGACAGTGACGGCGGCGTCCGACCATTGCCTGACAGTCAGGTGAGTACAGCCGACAGCCTCGTGAAGGGGGTGGGGACTCGATGAGCGATTCCTACCTGCTCGATGACCGGGAGGCCAAGGCGCGCTTCGAGGCCCCCCCGGCCTCTGACGTCGCGGTGATCTCGCTACTGCGTTCGCTGCCACCCCTCACGATGCCCGCAGACCTCGTCGCGGCCCTCGAGGGACGACTTCCCGCACACACGGCGCTGATCGAAGTACCTCCCGCTGAGGTCGTCGATATCAGCACCCGCCGTCGGCCTCGCTGGACGGCTCCCCTTGCGGTTGCCGCTTCGGTGGCGTTGTTGCTGACGCTCGGCGCCGTCGTGTTCCGATCCACCGATGCCACCATCGTCAACGCCAACGGCCCGATTCTCGCCAGCGGCACCGAGTACACCGCAGCGAACCTCGCCACCGCCGTGCCTGAGCTACTCAACGCTGCCGGCCTTAGTGCCACCAACACGGTGAGCGAGGCCCGCATCGCACCTGCCGACCCCGCAACTATCGCAGCCACCTTTGCCGCCTCACCCGACTCACTCGGTGCCTGCATCGACGCGATCACTGACGCCCCCACCGCCCAACTGGTGACGGTCGACATGGCCACCTTCCGCGGAATCCAGGTCGGTGTCATCACCACCCGCGTCTCCGGTGCGCGGGGTCTGACCGTCTCGGTGGTACCCACCGATTGTGGCGCGAACAACGCGTCGATCCTCGACCAGATCGTCATTGCCGACCTGTGATCGACGCCCCCTAGACTGAGGGGAATTCCCGGTAGTGTCGTGCGCGTTGTGCGCACGTAGACCATCGGATACTCGTCAGCGAAGGAGTTCGACGTGAGCCCCACATCCGACCCGCGTGAGGTCATCATTGTGGGTTCCGGCCCAGCCGGATATACCGCTGCGGTCTACGCAGCGCGTGCGCAGCTAGCGCCCCTGCTCCTGGAAGGTTCGGTCACCGCTGGCGGGGCTCTGATGAACACCACCGAGGTCGAGAACTTCCCGGGCTTCCGCGAAGGAATCACCGGCCCGGCGCTGATGGAAGAGATGCGAGCGCAGGCAGAACGTTTCGGAACCGAGATTCTCACCGACGACGCAGTCACCATCGAACTCGGCGACGGCGAGCCGCACACCATCGTTGACGGTGAAGGAAATAGTCACCGCGCGCACGCCGTGATCCTGGCGATGGGCTCGGCCTACCGCGAGCTCGGCTTGCCCAATGAGAAGCGGCTCTCGGGCCACGGCGTCTCCTGGTGTGCCACCTGCGATGGCTTCTTCTTCCGCGGGCAAGAAATCGCGGTGGTCGGTGGCGGCGACTCTGCCGTCGAGGAGGCTACCTTCCTGACCCGTTTCGCCGATCGCGTGCACCTACTGCACCGCCGCGATTCGCTCAGGGCCAGCAAGATCATGCAAGAGCGCGCCCTGAACGACCCCAAGCTCAATCTGGTCTGGAACACCGAGGTTGTCGACGTACTCGGTGACGACCGGGTCAGTGGGCTCGCATTGCGCGACACGGTGACCGGAGAAACCCGCACTCTCGACGCCACCGGGCTGTTTGTCGCCATCGGGCATGACCCACGGTCAGAACTGGTTACCGGGCAGGTCGACCTCGACGACGAAGGATACGTTCGCGTCGAGGGGCGCACCACCAACGTGCTGCGCAACGGTACGGCGCTTCAGGGTGTCTTTGCAGCAGGAGATCTCGTCGATCACAGTTACCGCCAGGCCATTACCGCTGCCGGTTCGGGCTGCGCTGCCGCTCTCGACGCCGAACGTTGGCTGGCCGGGCACCACAGTCCCTGAGCGTGAGCGGGCCGCTGTGGCATACGCTGACAGTCACTGATCGACGCTAGCCGGGTACCAAGGAGACAACATGGGCGAGTTCACCAAGATTGTGACCGACGCGTCGTGGGACGCGGATGTACTCAACAGCGACAAGCCGGTGCTGGTCGATTTCTGGGCGGTGTGGTGTGGCCCGTGCAAGATGGTGGCACCCATCCTCGACGAAATCGCCGAGACGCACTCTGACTCCATCACGGTAGCCAAACTCAACGTCGACGAGAACCCCGTGATCGCGGCTGCCGAGCGCATCACCTCGATTCCCACCCTCAATGTCTACAAGGGCGGCGAGTTGGTCAAGCAGGTTATCGGCGCCAAGCCCAAGGCCGCGCTGCTCGCTGAGCTCGCCGAGTACCTGTAGATCGGCTCCGGTGGCACCCGTCTATCGGCGGGGCGACCACGGACCTCCTGTTGTTGAGGTTCGCGATCGCCTCGCTCGGCTTGGCCTGCTTGAGAGCCCCGTACTGGGTGATCCGGCGGCTTTAGAATTCGATGGATCCGTTGATGAAGCGGTCCGTATTTTCCAACAGAGCCGTTCACTCACGGTCGATGGCTCCGTGGGCCCCGAAACGTTCCGGCGTCTCGAAGAGGCTCGCTGGTCGCTAGGCGACCGCGTTCTCACCTACCGGTTCGGCGGCCAGATGGCCGGCGACGACGTCGCAGAACTTCAACAACGGCTCACCGACATGGGCTTTGACTGCGGCCGCGTCGACGGACTCTTCGGCGAAAGCACCGAGCGTGCCTTGCGCGACTTCCAGCGCAACGTCGGCATGCCCATCGACGGAACTGCCGGACCCGCTGTCTTCCGCGCACTGGCCCAATTGCGGCGAACCGTGGCCGGGGGTGCACCGACCCAGTTGCGCGAAGAAATGGTGCTCGACGATGTCACCACCGGTGTTGCCGACAAAGTGGTGGTCATTGACCCCGCACACAGTTCACAAGACCCCGGGCCCTCCGTGGGGGGTGTGGTCGCGGGTCACCTCGTCGACCTCATCGCAGCGCGCATCGAAGGGCGGTTGGCGGCCCTCGGAACCACGGTGCTGCTCACGCGCCCTCCGCTGCACGAAGGAGAGAGTCCCGTCGACCCGGCGGTGCGCGCCGAGTTTGCTAATCGCAACGGTGCCGATCTCGTTCTTACCCTCACCATCGACACTCACGTCAGCGCGGAGGCAAGTGGCTTTGCTAGCTACTACTACGGTGGCGACCGCTACGGCGCCTCGTCGGTACTCGGCAATCGGGCCGCTGAACTCATTCTCAACGAAGTGCTCGCGCGTACTGACCTGGTGAACTGCCGCACTCACCCCAAGACCTGGGCGATGCTGCGACTGACGCGGATGCCCGCCGTGAGACTCGGCTGCGGCTACCTCACCAGTCCCATTGATCGCCGTCGCCTGACCGATGAACAATTCATCGATGTTCTCGCCGACGCCATTTCTCAGGGCGTCGTGAACTATTTCAGTCCCGAAAACCGCGCTTAAACTGACGGCGGCCGATAACCCGACCGGTAATCCGCTCGATCGCGCGGACGTAGAAGTGCGGCGACGAACCCGGCCGTGACGCCGACGATGAGCAGGGCCAGTAACCATCCGAACCTTCTCATCGCTGGCCCCCTCCGTGCGCGCAATAGTTCCGTATACGGCATCGTAGAGCCATGACTGGCTCCACATCTGACCCCACTGCGGTCACGCACGGCGATCGACTTGACCACTGGGTTTCGTCGTACGCCACGCGTGCCCGTTCGATGACAGCCTCCGAGATTCGCTCACTGTTCGCAGTCGCATCGCGGCCCGAGGTGGTGTCGCTGGCGGGCGGAATGCCCTTCGTGCAGGCGCTGCAGGCCGACGACTTCGCCGACATGGTGGCGGCGTTGATCCGCGACCGCGGCGCCGTCGCACTGCAATACGGGTCTGGCCAAGGAGATGTACGCCTCCGCGAGCAAATCTCGTCGGAAATCATGACTCCCGTCGGAATCGCTGCGCATCCTGACGATGTCGTGGTCACCACCGGGTCGCAGATGGCACTTGACCTTGTTGTTCGCGTGTTCTGCGACCCCGGCGATGTCGTGCTCGTCGAGGCACCCTCGTACGTCGGTGCGCTCGGCGTGTTCCGCGCCTATGAGTGCGACATCGTGCACGTGGCCATGGACGACGAAGGCTTGAACCCGGTGGCCCTTGAAGAGGCCATCGCGCGAGTGCTCGCCAGTGGGCGCCGGCCCAAGCTCATCTATACGATTCCGTCGTTCCACAACCCTGCTGGCGTGACGCAGGGTGCGCAGCGCCGAAGTGAGGTGCTCTCGGTTGCAAAGAAGCACGGCATCCTGCTGCTGGAGGACGATCCGTACGGCTTGCTCGGCTTCGACGGACCCTACGTAGACGGATCTGCTCCTCGCGCGATTCGCGCCGATGATGCAGACGGCGTCGTGTACCTCGGGTCGTTTTCAAAAACGATCGCCTCAGGCCTGCGGGTCGGGTGGGCGGTGGCACCTCACGGCGTGCGCGAGAAGTTGGTGCTCGCGGCCGAATCGGCCGTGCTCTGCCCCTCGAACTTCTCGCAACTCACGGTCTCGCAGTACTTGGCCACCCAACCGTGGACTGAGCAGATCAAGATATTCCGCGAGTTGTACCGCGAGCGGCGAGACGCGCTCATCGACAGCCTGGCAGCGCTGATGCCCGAAGGAACCCAGTGGACCGTTCCCCAGGGGGGGTTCTACTCATGGGTGACATTGCCTGAGGGCCTTGATTCGCGCGCCATGTTGCCGCGCGCTGTTGCCGCTCTGGTGGCCTACGTTCCCGGCACCGGATTCTTCGTCGATGGCAGTGGCACCAACTACCTGCGACTGTCGTATTGCTACCCCGAACCCGAGCGTATTCGTGAGGGAGTGCGTCGCCTCGCGGGTGTGATCGAGGGTGAACTCGAGTTGCTGAACACGTTCGGCCGCACCCCGAATGCCAGTAATACCAAGGGTTCTGACGATTTGGTGCAGACCCCACCCACCAACCTCCTGTGACCTCGTGCCAGCTGAAGGGCTCTTCATGACCGACTCCCGCGTACTCGTACTCGCTGGCGGACTGTCGCCCGAGCGCGATGTTTCCATTCGATCGGGACGCCGCGTTGCCGAGGCCCTGCGTGACAACGGCGTCGAGGTTGAAGTGCGCGATGTGGACGACTCACTTCTCGCGTCCCTTCGTATCGATCCGCCCTCGTGCGTTGTTCCTCTGCTGCACGGCGCTGCAGGTGAAGATGGCGCACTACGCGACGTTCTCGACGCCCTCGGTGTCGTGTACGTCGGATCATCGGCCGATGGTTGCCGCGCGGCATTCGATAAGCCCTCGTCTTCGGCCCGCCTGCGCGATAAGGGAATCACCGTTCCGCGCTCGGTGGCTCTGCCTCACGCTGCCTTCCGCGAACTCGGTGCCGCCGCGGTTCTCGAGGCATTCGTTGGCAGCTTGGGACTACCCCTGGTCGTCAAGCCTTCCAAAGGCGGTTCGGCCCTGGGCGTCACTGTGGTGCGCGACGCCTCGGAACTTCCGACCGCGATGGTAGGCGCATTCGCTTACGGCGACACGGTGATGCTCGAGGAGTACATCGACGGAACAGAGATCGCTGTCTGCGTCATCGACGACGGAACCGAGGTGACGGCCCTGCCTGCCGTCGAGATTTGTCCTGATGGTCCGTTCTACGACTACCAGTCGCGTTACACCGCGGGCAGTACCGAATTCTTCGTCCCTGCGCGGCTTGACGCCGCTGTTGTCGCACAGGCCCAACGCATCGCCATCGCCGCGCACACCGAACTCGGACTGCGTGATCTGTCACGCGCCGATCTCATCGTCGACGGCCACGGGCGAGTCGTGCTGTTGGAAATGTGTGTTGCTCCCGGCATGACCGAGACGTCGCTGTTTCCTCAAGCAGTCGTTGCCGCGGGACGCGACCTCGGCGAGGTTGTCGCGACACTCGTCGAGGTGGCGCGCTCTCGCGCACGTTCGTAGAAGTGTTGTGTAGCAATGCTTTTTAGGCTGCCTACGTGATCTAGTCGGACTCGATCACGTCGACGATGCGGCGCAGGTCTTCCAGTGATGCGTACTCAATAACCAGTCGTCCGCGCACACTTCCTGATGCTGTTACTCGAGTCTCGAGAAGTTCACTCAAACGATCGACCACGTCGACGACCTCAACCGGAGTCGGCTTCGAAGTGCGAGTTCGAGGTTTGCGCGCGGCCCTTCCCCCATCGCCGACGGCGACGATTTCCTCTGTGGCTCGCACGCTGAGTCCTTCGGCCACAACACGCGTCGCAAGCCGTTCCATCGCCTCGTCGTCATCGAGCGCGAGGATGGCTCGCGCATGTCCTGCCGAGAGCACCCCGGCCGCTACTCGACGTGCAACGGGCGGTGGCAGCTTCAGCAATCGGATGGTGTTGCTCACCTGCGGACGCGACCGGCCAATGCGCCGCGCGAGTTCTTCCTGAGTGCATGAGAAATCATCAAGTAGTTGCTGATACGCCGCCGCCTCTTCCAAGGCATTGAGATTCGCTCGATGCAGGTTTTCCAACAGCGCATCGCGCAATAGCTCGTCGTCAGGAGTGTCGCGCACGATGGCGGGAATCGTCTCGAGGCCGGCCTGCTGGCATGCGCGCCAGCGCCGTTCTCCGGCTACGAGTTCGAATACCTCGGGATCAGCCGTGGGTCGAACGACCACCGGCTGAAGTAGACCGATTTCGCGGATGGAGTGAACGAGTTCGTCCATTGCCTCTTCGTCAAAGACCTCGCGGGGCTGCCGAGGGTTCGGCACGATCGCGGCGGGATGGAGGTCGCGGTAGCGGGCAGGCACCACACCGAGGACTTCTCCAGCCGGCTCGGGCTGCCCTGGCTCGACCCGCGACTCGCTGAACCCAGCCGTTGGAGCAGCGGGAATCAGTGCACCGAGGCCGCGGCCGAGTCCACGCTTCTTCTGAGCCATGTCCGTTTCCTTCTTTTTATATATGTTTAGTATGTTTTATCCTGTGGATAACTACCGTAGTGTTTCCACAGAATCATTTCTCGCGACGCGTTGAGGTAGGCCAGGGCACCCGGTGAACCGGGATCGTAGGTCAGCACCGTTTGCTGGTAACTGGGCGCTTCCGACACTCGTACCGACCGCGGAATAGCTGTCGGCAGCACGAGATCTCCGAAATGCTCACGCACCTGGGCAACAACTTCGGCCGACAGTCGCGTTCGTGCGTCGAGCATGGTGAGAAGCAAATGCGACACGTGCAGCGTGGGATTGAGGTGAGCGCGGATCAGGTCCAGATTGCTCAGCAGTTGGCCTAGGCCCTCGAGTGCGTAGTACTCGCATTGAACCGGAATCAGTACTTCTTGGCCCGCCACGAAAGCATTGACGGTAAGTAGACCCAAACTGGGGGGGCAGTCAATGAGCACGACATCAAGTCGGCGGCCGTGGCGTTGCTCATGCTCCACGAGGTACTGCTGCAACGCCTTCGCCAAGCGTGATTCTCGTGCCACCATGGGAACCAGGCTGATTTCGGCACCCGCGAGATCGATTGAAGCCGGGGCGCACCACAAGCCGGTAAAGTCCGGCGCGGCCACCACGACATCACTCAACGGGTCGCCTCCAACGATCACGTCATCGATGTCAGGGATATCCCCGTGATGATCGACCCGCAGGGCGGTCGACGCATTACCTTGAGGGTCAAGGTCGATGACGAGGACCTCAATCTGCTGAAGTGCCAGTGCCGCAGCCAAATTGACGGTGGATGTCGTCTTGCCGACTCCACCCTTCTGATTGGCCACAACGATCACGCGTGTCTCGGTGGGCCGCGGCAGCGCCGGCAAACGGCCGGAGGTCAGATTGACGGCCGACGCGGCCGCAGCGGCGAGTGGAGTGTCGCCGAGATTGTCGCCGTAATCGGCTGTTTCACGTGAAACATGGTCTTCGGTCATGACGTCTGGTCACCGGCCCAACCCAGGCCCACATCCGAACCCGGCACATCGGCCACCGTCGCTGTTTCACTCGGCGTAGCGGGCCACCCCAGACCTATGGCATTGCCCGGAAGATCGATGGACATGGTCACCCCTGCTTCAATTGACGATCGTTGCGCTGGTGCGCGGCCGTCGGGTGCGAATGAGTAGATCCTGCCACGTCCAGCACCACCACGGTGGTCGGCGGGTCGATGATGTCCGTTCCGCACAATTCAACCCGGAAATCCATCGTTTCAAGCGTCTGCCGCGCAACCGCTACTTCCTCGTGAGCTCGGGCGCCCTTAATGGCCAAGAGACGACCTCCCGGGGGTAGCAGCGGAAGGCACCAGCCACACAGTCGTTCCAGGGGAGCAACCGCTCTGGCAGTGACTACCGCAAATTGGCGACCGCGGATATCCTCCGCGCGCGCCCGAAGTACTTCCACGCGATCCCCGAGGTCCATCTCGTCAACAACCTCACTTAGAAACAGGCTCCGGCGCTCCAGTGGCTCAATCAAGGTGACGGCCAGATCAGGGCGCACCACCGCGAGAACCAGTCCCGGCAAACCAGCCCCTGACCCCACATCCGCCAATTCTTGCGCCGACTGAGGAATCAATTCGGTCACCACAGCGCAGTTGAGAATGTGCCGATCCCACAGCCTCGGAACCTCCCGGGGTCCGATCAGTCCGCGTTCGACTCCTGTGCTTGCTAACCGCTGATGCAGCACCGCCAATTGATCGCACGCGTTCGGGAACGCCTCACGCACTTCACTAGGTACTGGCTCTGGTTTCACGTGAAACAGCGAGCGGAGTTAGTCGGAGGTAGGCGGGAGCACCACGACGAATCGGCGCGGTTCCTCGCCCTCGGACTCCGAACCGCAGCCTTCGGCAGCCACGGCGTCGTGAACGACCTTGCGCTCGAACGGGGTCATCGGCTTGAGTTTGACCGGCTCATTCGTCGACTTCGCGTCTTTCGCGGCTTTTGTGCCGATTTCGGTAAGTTCATCGCGCCGCGCCGCCCGGAATCCACCGATATCGAGCATCATCCGCGACCTATCTCCGGTTTCGCGAGTAATCGCAAGGCGCGTCAACTCCTGCAAGGCATCGAGAACCGATCCGCCCTTGCCGACGAGCAAATCGACATCGTCACCGACGATGCTGACCATCGCTCGATCACCTTCGACGTCCATGTCGATGTCACCATCAAGATCGGCGATATCAAGCAGGCCTTCGAGGTAATCCGCGGCCACATCTCCTTCTTGTTCGAGTTGAGCGAGCCGGCCGCTCGGGCGCGCTCCCGCCGCTCCTACTTTTGCGGTCGCGGGGGCCTCGACGATGGTGTCGTCAGGTACCTCGGATGACTCGGTTGGTTCAGTCAACTCAGTCAACTCAGTCAACTCAGTCTCTTCATTCTCTTCGGTCTCTTCGGGCTGCGTCGTGTCAGTCATGTCTCTCACTTCTTCTTACTGCGCTGGCTGCGCGACTGCTTCTTGGGCTGTTGGCGGAGGCGTGCTGCCTCGGCGGCCGCGGCGGCGGCTTCTTCTTCGGTCTGAATCTGCGCGGCTACCTCGGGGTCGCGAGCTGCATGCGACGCGAGTTTCGCGGCTTCCTTGTCGGCCTTGCGCTTGAGGTGCGCTTCGTGTGCCGGGGTACCAGGAGTGGGGTTGTTGCGAATCACCCAGAACTGCTGACCCATCGACCACAGGTTGGTGGTAAGCCAATAGATGAGCACACCCACCGGGAAGCCGAAGCCACCAATCGCGAACATGAACGGGAAGACGTACAGCAGGATCTTCTGCTGCTGTGCCATCGGGTTACCGGCCGGCATGTTCTTGACCATCAGTTGGCGCTGCGTGATGAATGTCGTCGCTGTCATCAACACCACAAGGATTGCGCACAGAACGTGAGTCGCCGTCGGATTAGGTGTTCCGTCAGCATCCTTGAAGGTGGCGTAGAGCGGCACCAAACCAAAGAGCAGCGCGTCGTGCGCTTGCTGACCCAATCCTGCGTACTGCTCCCACTGGAACACGCCCTTGAAATTAAGGGTCGCAATCCCTTGCAGTACTTGAAAAAGTGCGTAGAAGATAGGCGCCTGAAGAATGAGCGGAAGGCAACTGGAGAGCGGGTTGGTGCCCGTCTCCTTGTAGAGCTTCATCATTTCTTCGGACTGCTTGTTGCGGTCGCCCGCGTACTTCTTTTGAATCTCCTTCATCCGCGGCTGCAGCATCTGCATGCCACGCTGCGCCTTGATCTGCTTGACGAAGACCGGGATCAAGGCGATGCGGATGACAATGACCAGGCCGACAATCGACAACGCCCACGTAATGCCGTTTTCCGCGCCGAAAATCGGCGACAGCAGCGCGTGGAAGGTGACGAGGACCCACGAAACAGCGACCTCGAGCCACTCGAGGATAAACACTCAGGCTCCCGGGAAGGTGGTCGGCGCGGTGGAGTGCGCGGGCGTCACGGTTGGACTTACAGGTTCGGTTCTCGGCCGCCCGTCAGCAAAGACGTCGGGAAGCCACTTGCCCCTTGACGGTACCGGATCGACTCCACCGCCGCTCCACGGGTTGCACCGACCGAGCCGAGCGGTGCCCAATGCCAGTCCCTTCAAGGGTCCGTGCACCCACAACGCATCGACTGCGTAGTGCGAACAACTCGGGTGATATTTACACGAGGGCGGTAGCACGGGGGAGATTAAACGTTGGTACACAAGGATCGGACCGATCAAGATCATGGAGAGTATTCTTCCCAGACCACGAACCCAGAGCACGTCGTAAGCCGCACACATCCCATTCCAGAGGCGGCTCATCGCAGGCCCCCCCGCACCTTGCGAAGCGCGCGATCGAGATCGCCACCGAGTTGGGCACTGCTAGCAATCGATGCCGCGGGCTGGGGCCGAACCACGAGGGCGGCCCCGCTGGGAAGCTGATCGACGTGGGGTATCAGCAGATGGCGTAACCGGCGCTGAACCCTATGGCGCACAACAGAATTTCCTACCTTGCGCCCGACGACCACCCCGGCTCGAGCGGGTCGAGTTTCCTCGGAAGTGGGCAGTAGGAGGTGAACGGTCACCACTCCACTCGACGCGCGGGAACCACGCCGAACGACGTTTCGAATATCCGTCCCCGACGACAGCCTGTGCGCGACCGGGAGCACGAGGCCGAGTTAAGCCGAGAGGCGCGCGCGGCCCTTGCCCCGGCGACTGGCCAGGATGGAGCGGCCGGCACGGGTGCGCATGCGCAAACGGAAACCATGCGTCTTGGCACGACGCCGGTTGTTGGGCTGGAAGGTGCGCTTCACGTCTGGTGACTCCACTACTTTGATGCTGGCCGACGCGTTCGGCCAGCGATTGGTCTGCTGGGTGGGCACGCTAGGCGCGCTCGCGACTCCCTACCGTACGATCGCGACGACTCCCTGGTCAAACTGGAACCCTGAACCACCGGTTGATAGGTAATCGCTCATCGTCGCGCACCCTCACTGTGATCTTGTGCACGACACGCCGCACTTCTGCCAATCAACTGTGGATAGCGGTTGATTGGGGGCCTCAACACCGGCTAGTGTCAACCTTCCGGTTCATCGCCGGCTCACGGTCACCCGATCGTGGCCGTGGTGACTTCCCCCGGTCGCTGTTCACCGTCCACAGCCTGTGGATAACCATGTGGACATGGGCGTTTCGTCCGGTTTGCACCTCAGGGCCTCGGCTCTCGGGGGCTGGTCTTGGAGACGTGGAAGGGCGTAGCGCATGACCGAAATGATCGTTGATCTGTCTGACCTATGGGCCAAGGCCGTTGCCTCGATGAACGAGACCGACATGACCCCGCAACATCGCGCATTCGTGAACCTCACCCGCCCCCTAGGGCTGGTTGAAGACACCGCCCTGTTGGCAGCTCCCAATGACTTCACCAAAGACGTCCTCGAAACCCGCCTACGCCCCGTCGTCGTGGCCGCACTGTCCAAGACTCTGGGGCGTGAAATCCGCATCGCCGTCACGGTTGATCCCTCGATTGCCCCGAGCCTGGATGAAGATGCCACCGATGAGTTGGCTGATGCCACCTATGCCGAACCAACCCCCGTGGTCGAGGACTTCCCTTTCACCAGTGGTGGTCAAGCGCTCAGTCCTGACTTCACGCGGCCAGGTACGGGCTCACCCGATACCCGCTCTGATGAGGGCAGCCGCCTCAATCCCAAATATGTGTTCGACACCTTCGTCATTGGTTCCAGTAACCGATTCGCCCACGCCGCAGCGGTTGCCGTCGCCGAACAACCGGCCAAGGCCTACAACCCGCTCTTCATCTATGGCGAGTCGGGATTGGGTAAAACCCACCTGTTGCACGCGATTGGGCACTACACCCGCAGTTTGTATGCCGGTGCCAGGGTTCGCTACGTCAGTTCTGAGGAGTTCACGAACGAGTTCATTAACTCCATTCGTGACGACAAGGCGGCCGCTTTCCAACGCCGCTACCGCGACGTTGATGTTCTCCTCGTCGACGACATCCAATTCCTGTCCGGCAAGGTGCAGACGCAGGAGGAGTTCTTCCACACCTTCAACACCCTGCATAACGCCAATAAGCAAATCGTGGTCACAAGCGACCTGCCACCCAAGCAGTTGCAGGACTTTGAAGACCGCATGCGCTCACGGTTTGAATGGGGCCTGATCACCGACGTTCAACCCCCCGACCTCGAGACCCGAATCGCCATTCTTCGTAAGAAGACCCTGCAGGAGCGACTCACGGTGCCGCCTGAGGTGCTCGAATACATTGCTTCGAAGATTTCGACCAATATTCGTGAGCTTGAAGGTGCCTTGATTCGAGTCACGGCCTTCGCCAACCTCAACAGACAACCGGTTGACCTACCCCTTGCCGAGATCGTGCTCAAAGATCTCATTCCCGACCAAACCGGCCCGGAAATTACCGCCGCAATCATCATGGCCCAAACCGCGTCGTACTTCGGTGTCACGATTGACGACCTCTGTGGCTCGTCTCGATCGCGAGTACTGGTCACGGCACGACAGATCGCCATGTACCTCTGCCGTGAACTTACCGACCTCTCTCTACCCAAGATTGGTCAACAATTTGGTAACCGTGACCACACGACGGTCATGCACGCTGATCGCAAGATCCGTCAGTTGATGGCCGAGCGGCGCAGTCTGTACAACCAGGTCGCTGACCTCACCTCACGCATCCGTTCACAAGCCCGGCAGGGATGATCCACAGGATGGGGAGGAGTCTGTGGATGACCCACTTTTCACTCGTAGTCACTCCCCCCACCACACACCGTGGCTGTGGACAACGAGACGCTCCTCCACTCGGCTCTCCAATAACTCCACGGACTGCCCACCGTCATCCACTGATGACTTCTGGTTTATCCACAGGGTCTGGGGACCGCGACACGCGGGCTGACCTGCCCACTCGTTGCTTGTCCACAGCATCCACAGGCGCTAAGACGAAGATGACACTTATCTATCGAATGACATCCACACAGCAGTGGGAACCCTTCCTGTGTACAACGCGAATGACAGGCTCACCCACCGCGCACCACCACCACCCCTCAAGGGAGATCTCGTGAAGTTCCGGGTCGAACGTGACCAACTGGCCGACGCCGTGGCGTGGGCCGCTCGCACTCTGCCCACTCGGTCCAACCAGCCTCTGCTGTCGGGATTGCTGATTGAGGCACAAGACGGCGGGTTGGTGTTGTCCAGCTTCGATCATGAAGTCAGTGGTCGGGTCGAAACTGAAGCGGTTGTCGAGGAGGGTGGTCGGGTTCTCGTTCCTGGTCGCTTGTTGTCTGACATCGCGCGAGCCCTGCCAGCCCAACCGGTGACGGTGGTGGTTGACGGATCACGCGTCACCGTCAACTGTGGGCGCTCGACGTTCACACTTCCGACGATGTCGGTCGATGACTACCCGACACTGCCTCAGATGCCAACTAGTGCCGGCGTGGTGGCGGGTCCCTCGTTTGCGTCGGCTGTGGCTCAGGTAGCCGTGGCAGCAAGTTCAGACGAAACGATCAGCTTCTTGACCGGTATTCGCCTGGAAATGACAGGTCCGGTTATTACCCTGGCGGCAACAGATCGCTACCGGCTTGCCGTGCGTGAGTTGCCGTGGGTTCCTGAGAGTCAGTCCATCGACGCTGCAGCGCTGGTGCCAGCCCGAGTGTTGGCTGACACCGCCAAAACGTTGGCCGCCCAAGAGTCAGTCACCATCGCGCTCGCCGGTTCGGGGCAGGACGAAGGATTGCTCGGAATTCACGGTGGGGGACGTAGTACCACCACGCGCCTACTAGGCGGCGAATTTCCGAAGTACCGCACCCTGTTGCCGGCAGAGAGCAACACGGTGGCATCGGTTGACACCGCAGCACTTGTCGAAGCAGTTAAGCGTGTGTCGTTGGTTGCCGAACGCAACACGCCGGTTCGCCTGCACTTCACCGGTGATGAAGTTTCACTGACTGCCGGTGGCGGCGACGATGCTCAGGCCGTTGAATCCCTAGACGCCACGGTTGACGGGGAGGCCATCGACATCGCGTTCAACCCCCGCTTCCTCCTCGACGGATTGTCGGTGCTCGAAGCTCCCGTTGTTCGGTTTGCTTTCACTGTGTCGAACAAGCCCGCGGTTCTTGCAGGGGCTGCCGAACGCGGTGCCGATCCGTCGCCGGAATTCCGTTATCTACTCATGCCCGTGCGGGTCGGCTGACCGTACTGCGGTCAGTTCACAGCGCGTGTATGTCAGCAAGGTAGGTCTCGTCGACTTCCGGTCGTATGACGATGTGGTGGTTGAACTCGATGCAGGCATCACCACATTCGTGGGTCGTAACGGCATGGGTAAAACCAATTTGGTTGAAGGAATTGGATATGCCGCGTCGTTGAGCTCACATCGGGTGTCTGCCGACCTGGCGCTGGTTCGACGTGGCGCTGACCGGGCACTCGTACGCGTGGAAGTTCAACGTGATGGCAGAGCCGTGCTGGTCGAAGTCGAGATCGTGCCAGGCCGTGCCAACCGTGCCCGCCTCAATCGCGCGCCTGTCACCCGAGCTCGTGAGGTGGTGGGTGTTCTTCGTACGGTCATGTTTGCGCCGGAAGACCTCGCTCTGGTCAAGGGTGATCCTGCTGAACGGCGCCGCTTCCTTGATGAGTTGCTGTCGTTGCGGCAGCCACGTTTCGCCGGCGTGCGTGCCGACTACGACCGAATTCTTAAGCAGCGCAACGCTTTATTGAAATCGGCTGGCCAGGCTCGGGGTTCAGCCGATATCGAAGGAACCCTGTCGGTGTGGGATGAACAACTCGCAACCGTGGGCGCCGAGGTGATTGTTACCAGAGCGGCCCTCGTGGCCGACCTCGTCGTTCCTGCCAGCGATGCCTACAGCGCGGTTGCCCCAACCGGTGGTGACCTCGACCTGACGCGCGTCTCAAGTGTGGAAGGAATCGACGAGCCGGGATTGACTCGAGACGACGTACGCGCGCTGATTCTGGCCGCGGTAGCCACACGACGGCGTGAAGAGTTGGCTCGCGGAGTCACACTCGTGGGCCCCCATCGTGACGACCTGTTGATTTCGCTGGGTGGGTTCCCCGCTAAGGGATACGCCTCGCACGGCGAATCGTGGTCGTGCGCACTTGCCCTGCGACTTGGCTCCTATGAGTTGCTCAGGCGCGCCGACGATGGTGGTGACCCGGTGCTGATTCTCGACGATGTGTTCGCTGAACTCGATGTGGGCCGGCGCGAGCGCCTGGCAGAACGTGTCGTCGAGGCAGAACAGGTGCTGGTGACAGCAGCGGTTGCGGCCGATGTTCCGGCGGTGATTGATGGTGGCCAACGAGTGGTTGATTCCGGAACCGTGCGCCGACCGACAGACCTGTAGGGCAGGCTGTAGCCATGGCGTCATCTGACCCGATCGATCCTGCGAAGGCAGCGCTTGAACGCGCGCGTGCGGCCGCTCGGTCAGGTGGGCCGGCGCCCAGCCCCAGCAACAAGCGATCGACTGCTCCGCCGCCGCGCGGCACGGGGTTTGGCCGCGATCCAGTGTTGGTGGGTGAAGCCGTCGGGGATGTGCTGGCCGAGCGTGGCTGGAAGCCGCAGGCCGCCGTTGGTGCCCTGACCGGGCGCTGGAGTGAAATAGTCGGCCCCGACATCGCCGCACATGTCGCGGTCGAGGGCTACGACGCTGAGAAGACCACACTGCTCTTGCGTACCGATTCCACCGCCTGGGCCACCCAGGTGCGCCTGCTCCTGCCCACCTTGATGGCTCGGCTCAGCGAAGAATTGGGGCCGGGGACGGTGACCTCGGTGACTGTTCTGGGGCCGGCTGCCCCGAGTTGGGTCAAGGGTCTGCGCACTGTTCCGGGCCGAGGACCGCGCGACACCTACGGCTAGGCGAGACGAAACTGTAGGAAGCCGTCTCAAACGGGCTAGAAAGCCCATAATCGCCCGATTGACGATTCCCGTGAGGGTACCCATGTACGGGATGGCCTATTTCCGCCACACGGCCCTCTCGGGGTCCACAGAGGTAGGAGATGTCTGCGTCACCCGTTAGGATGGAGGTCACTGGTCGGACTTGGTCTCGGCCCCGCGTGTTCGTTCCCGACCTGTCGTCTGGGACTAATGGCACGGGCCTAACGTCCCGGAGCCGACCGCACCGTCCATCGCGAGGAGATCCGCCACCCGTGTCATACGACGCCAGCGACATCACTGTCCTCGAAGGTCTCGACGCCGTACGCAAGCGACCCGGTATGTACATCGGATCAACCGGTGAGCGGGGCCTTCACCACTTGGTCTACGAAGTGGTCGACAACAGCGTCGACGAAGCGCTCGCAGGTCACTGCGACACCATCTCGGTCACCCTGCTCGCCGACGGCGGCGTCAAGGTGGTCGACAACGGTCGCGGTATTCCGGTCGATATGCACCCGATTGAGAAGAAACCGGCCGTCGAAGTGGTGCTGACCGTGTTGCACGCGGGGGGCAAGTTTGGTGGAAGCGGTTACTCGGTGTCCGGTGGTCTGCACGGTGTCGGTATCTCTGTGGTCAACGCACTGTCGACGCAACTCGATGTTGAAATCCACCGTGACGATTTCGTGTGGCGCCAGCGGTACGAGCGTGGTGTTCCCGCCGAACCTCTGGCCAAGGGTGAAAGCACCGACATCACCGGAACCACCGTCACGTTCTGGGCTGACGACCAGATTTTCGAAACGACACATTTTGATTTTGAGACTCTGTCGCGACGTTTCCAGGAGATGGCGTTCCTCAACAAGGGTCTGACTATTGAGTTGCACGACGAGCGTCCCCGCGTCGCACCGGGCGCTGTGGATGACGAGGAGGGCGCCGACGAAGACGCGGCGTCGCAGACACTCGACGTCGTCTACTGCTACGAAGGCGGCATTGCCGACTTCGTGCGGCACCTCAATGCACGACGGGGTCCGTCGCACGCCACGGTCATCGACTTCGAATCCGAAGACGACGAACGTGGCATCAGCGTCGAGATCGCCATGCAGTGGAACAACAGTTACGCCGAGTCGGTGTACACCTTCGCCAACACGATCAACACCACCGAGGGTGGAACTCACGAAGAGGGATTCCGTTCAGCTCTCACCACGTTGGTCAACAAGTTCGCACGCGACTGGAACATCCTCAAGGAGAAAGACCCCAACCTTTCCGGTGAAGATGTGCGCGAAGGTCTCGCTGCGATCGTCAGCGTGAAGATGCGCGAGCCGCAGTTCGAGGGTCAGACCAAAACCAAACTCGGAAACACCGAAGCAAAGACGTTCGTGCAGAAGGTCGTCAACGACCGCCTCGGCGAGTGGTTCGAAAAGAATCCCGCTGAAGGTAAAGAGATTGCGCGCAAGGCGGCGTCAGCTGCATTGGCTCGGCTAGCCGCACGCAAGGCGCGCGACTTGGCCCGCAACCGCAAGGGATTGCTCGGCGGCGGCGGCCTTCCCGGAAAGTTGATCGACTGCTCTTCGCGCGAGCCCGAAGAGTGCGAGTTGTTCATCGTTGAGGGCGATAGTGCGGGTGGTTCTGCACGGCGGGCACGCAATCCAGCCACTCAGGCGATTCTGCCCATCCGCGGAAAAATCCTCAATGTCGAGAAGGCGCGTATTGACAAGGTGTTGGCTAACACCGAAGTGCAGGCATTGATCAGTGCACTCGGAACCGGCGTGCATGAAGAGTTTGATGTCGACAAGTTGCGCTACCACAAGTTGGTGTTGATGGCTGACGCCGATGTCGATGGCCAGCACATCCGCACCCTGTTGCTGACGCTGTTGTTCCGCTTCATGCGACCGCTGATTGAGCACGGCCACGTGTATCTCGGCCAGCCTCCGTTGTTCAAAATCAAGTGGTCGCGCGAAGAGCCCGAGTACGCCTTCTCCGATCGCGAACGCGACGTTTTGGTCGAAGCCGGGATGGCAGCGGGCAAGCGACTGCCTAAGGAAGAAGCGATTCAGCGCTACAAGGGTCTGGGCGAGATGAACTGGGAGGAGTTGCGCGACACCACTGTCGATCCGCAGCGGCGCGTCCTCATGCAGATCACGCTCGAAGACGCCGCCATGGCCGATGAACTTTTCACGACCCTCATGGGTGAAGACGTGGAGAGTCGCCGGTCGTTCATCCAGCGCAACGCGCGCGACGTCCGTTTCCTGGACATCTGAGCCGAGGGGCAGACATGAGCGACGACACCACAATGGAAGACTTCGGCCCCGGTGGCCGAGTCGAAGGAATCGACCTTCAGGTCGAAATGGCAAGGTCGTACCTCGACTACGCGATGAGTGTCATCGTCAGTCGCGCGTTGCCCGATGTGCGCGATGGACTTAAGCCCGTGCACCGCCGCGTGATCTACGCGATGTTCGACGGCGGATACCGTCCCGACCGCAACTTCTCGAAGTCGGCCCGCGTTGTCGGCGATGTCATGGGTAACTACCACCCGCATGGTGACTCGGCGATTTACGACACTCTCGTGCGCCTGACCCAGTCATGGGTCTTGCGCTACCCATTGGTGCAGGGTCAAGGAAACTTCGGCTCGCCGGGTAATGACGGTGCCGCTGCCTCGCGTTACACCGAATGCCGCCTGGCGCATCTGGCCATGGAAATGGTGCGTGACATCGACGAAGAAACCGTCGACTTCGCCCCCAACTACGACGGGCGTACCCAAGAGCCGACGGTTCTGCCTGCGCGATTCCCCAACCTGTTGGTCAACGGCAGCGCCGGCATCGCGGTGGGTATGGCCACCAACATTCCGCCGCACAACCTGCGCGAAGTGGCCGAGGGCGTGCAGTGGTCACTCGATCACCCCGAAGCCTCGCGAGAGGAACTGCTCGAGGCACTGCTCGAGCGCATCAAGGGTCCTGACTTCCCGACCGGATCACTGATCGCCGGTCGCCGCGGAATTGAAGACGCGTATCGCACCGGACGCGGCCTCATCACCATGCGCGCAGTCGTCGAGGTTCAAGAAGACAACCGCGGGCGCACGATTTTGGCGGTTACTGAACTGCCCTACCAAGTCAACCCCGACAATCTGCTGAGCAAGATCGTCGACTTGCACAACACCGGCAAGGTGTCGGGCATCGCAGACGTCATCGACCAGAGCAGCGGCGACACGATGCGGCTTGAAATCGTGCTGCGCAAGGACGCCGTCGCCAAGGTGGTGCTCAACCAGCTCTACAAGCACACCCAGTTGCAGGAAACCTTCGGCGCCAACATGGTGGCGTTGGTCGACGGAGTGCCACGCACCCTTCCACTCGATTCGTTTGTGCGGCACTGGATCACTCACCAGTTGCAGATCATTCGTCGTCGCACTGAATACCGTTTGCGCAAGGCCGCGGAACGCGCCCACATCCTGCGCGGACTTCTGGCCGCGATCGACCGCATTGATGAAGTCATTGCGTTGATTCGCGCCAGTGATTCAGCGGCTGATGCACAGATTCGTTTGCAGGAATTGCTTGAGATCGACGAAATTCAAGCGCGCGCCATTTTGGATATGCAGTTGCGCAAGCTCGCGGCCCTTGAACGCGGTGAGTTGCAAAGCGAATACGACGACTTGATGGCACGTATTGCCGACTTCAACGACATTTTGGCCAGCGAACCCCGCCAGCGTTCGATCGTCAGCGAAGAACTGGCGGAAATTGTTGCGCGCTTCGGGGACGAACGACGCACGCGTTTCGTCGCCGACGAGGGCGAAATGCGCGATGAAGATCTCATCCAAGAACGCGACGTCGTGGTGAGCATCACTCACGGTGGATACGCCAAGCGCACGCCTACCGAGATGTATCGCGCGCAGCGGCGCGGTGGTCGTGGTGTCAAGGGTGCTGCACTACGCGGTGACGACGTGGTCGAGCACTTCTTCGTCACGACGACGCACCACTGGATTTTGTTCTTCACCAACAAGGGCCGTGTCTATCGGGCGAAGGGTTACGACCTGCCCGATAGCGGCCGCGATGCTCGCGGTCAGCACGTGGCGAACCTCTTGGCATTCCAACCCGACGAGACAATCGCCCAGGTACTCGACCTTCGCGATTATCAGCAGTCGCCGTACCTGGTGTTGGCCACGCGCGGCGGCATGATCAAGAAGACGCGGCTGACTGACTTCGATTCCAACCGCAGTGGCGGAATCATCGCCATGAACCTGCGCGACGATGACGAACTCATCTCCGCCCAGTTGGCCGATGACACCAGTGACCTGATGCTCGTGTCACGCAAGGGCTATTCGGTGCGGTTCACCGCCAACGATGCGACGCTGCGTCCGATGGGTCGCGCAACCGGTGGTGTCATCGGTATGCGCTTCAAGACCGACGACGACCACCTGCTGTCGATGGATGTCGTCACCGAAAATTCCTTCCTCGTCACCGTGACTGACGGAGGTTTCGGAAAGCGCACGTCAGTTGACGAGTGGGCCGCCAAGGGACGCGGAACACAGGGTGTTCGCGCGATGCGCCTGGTCGAAGAGCGTGGCGGTCTCGTGGGCGCGCTGGTGTGTGATGCCGATGATGAGATCTTCTCAATCGCAACGAACGGTGTCGTTATTCGCACGCGTGTCGCCGAGGTGAAGGCCACCGGACGCGACACGATGGGCGTACGACTTCAGGCCCTGCCCGAGGGTGAGGCAGTGGTGGCCGTCGCTCGCGCGTCTGCCGAACTGGAGTCAGACGACGAGCTGGACGACGAGACCGAGGATGTCAGCGCCGATGGCGTCGAGATCACCGATCTTGAGGCAGATGTTGAGGCAGTGGAGCCGGGAGGGGAGACCGAGTGACATCCGAGGTGTCGACCGGTGCCGGGCGGGTGCCGACAGTAGCGGCTGGCGCCTCGACAGGCAGCGTTCCTGCCGGTGACTCGGCCGCTGAGACACCGCGTGGCACCAGCGTGCGACGTGCACGCCTCATGGTTACCCGCGTCGACCCTTGGAGCGTGCTCAAGACCGCGTTCATGCTGACGTTGGCCTTCGCGATTATCCTGCTCGTCGCGGTCGCGATCCTGTGGTTCATCCTCGACCAGCTCGCGGTGTTCGATGCCCTCAGTCGCACCGTCAATGACATCGCCGGCAGTGGTAGCACGCAGTTCGACCTCAAGTCGGTGCTGTCACTAGGTCGGGTCATGGGAATCACGTTGGTAGTGGCGGCCGTGCAGATCGTGCTGCTGTCAGTGCTCGCCACGCTCTTCGCGTTCCTCTACAACCTGGCGGTCGGAATTTCTGGCGGGCTCGAACTCACCTTGGCCGAAGAGGCGTAATCCATCGTTTCCATCGTTTCCACCAGTCTGCCGCTGACGCAGGGGGGTTCCCTCCAGAACCCGCCTCACCTCTGCGGTAGTCTCAGCACGGCCCTTCGGGGTTGACGGGCCTATAGCTCAGCTCGGTTAGAGCGCTTCCCTGATAAGGAAGAGGTCGATGGTTCAAGTCCATCTAGGCCCACCGAAGTGAAGTCCTGAAACTCCCGATGGGCGTTTCGGGACTTTTCACTTTTGCGGGGGTCCTTCGGCGCTGAGTGGGTCGCAGGCACGTCGATCATCTCATCTGTACTTAGATGAGTGAGGTCTGCACGACTCACTTTTTGGTGGGTCGTCGCACTCGCAGGACCTCACTCACGGAGGGGTAATGACTACGAACTCCGGCCCCGAAGGGGTGCCGGCAGTCGGATACGACGGCACTGTGCTGAGGGAGCCGCGTATTTCCCGGCCTACCGTGCTGGGGAGTTTCCCTCGAGGGTCGGGACAACAACTGTGATCAACTCGGGGCTCCGCTGAGAGACCACGGCAGGAACGCCATCGACAGAACGAGCACGGAACCGATGATCGCCAATGGGAGCGCGTTCCGACGCAGTCGACCACACGACCAATAGCCAACCGCAATGAGCGTCAGCACAATGATCGTGCGGAACAGCGCACCCGCATCAACTGGTTCGCCGTTTGGTGCCAGCGCCTGCCCACCCAATCGTGCGACGACGAACATGACGATGCGGTAGATCGGCGCAGACTCAAGGAGCATGAACGCGAGAAACATCGAGTCTGCGTGTAAATCGCGGTCGCCGCGTCTGAGCCCGACAAGGGCACGCACGAGGGCGAAGATGATCATCACCGGAAGCACGGTGAACATCACGCGGTTGAACGGAGTGCGGATCACCCACAGACTCATCGCGAAGGCGAACACGAGAAAGAGTGGCAAGAGGGTGCACAAAATGATCGGCCCGAGTGTCCGATGCGTAGCGACGACTCTGGCGGTTCGCACCTTGCGATGAGTCAGGATGAATTGAGTGAAGAGCGCGGCCGCGAGCGCGAACGCGGCCGCAGCGTGAACCGTAATGAGCGTGTACGACGACACAGCGAAGCCCAAGAAGGACTCCTCAACGTCGGGCAATTGCATCGACGCGGAACGCCCGCCCCAGGTGCCGTTCATCAGGTAGGTCGATACCGACGGAATGAACGCCAGATTGGCGGTGAAGGCAAAGCAGATGAGCCCGAATTGAGTTTTGCTAAGTGACAAGGCCGACGTTTCGAATGTGGGTCGTTGCGCGAGTTCCACCATTAGCCGACGACGTTCACGGGCGGGCCCGGAAGGGGATACACATGCGCCCATGATGGCGGGTCATCCGCACAATGCGAAACATCGGCACGTGCATGTTTCTTTCAACAGTGTGAACCGCTTGACGTGCGGGGATGACTGCTAGGTAGCGTGGGAGACATGACAACGAATTTCTCGGAGATTCCCCGCGTGTCATTGGCCCCGTGGCGCGATGGCGATGACGCTGCCCGGGCAGTGTTCGCCGAGGATCTTCGTCGGATCTGTCATGAGGTGGGGTTCCTCACCCTTGTCGATCACGGAATTGAGCAGGAATTCCTCGATCGGTACTTCGCGGCGCTTGCGGAGTTCTTTGCATTGCCGGAAGAAACCAAGGCTGTCATCGACAAGAAGAACTCGCGCTACTTTCGTGGCTGGGAAAGAGTGGGCGCTGAACTCACCGGCAACCGCGTTGACTACCGCGAGCAACTCGATCTATCAACGGAGAACCCGCCTTACGACGAGGCCGCTGAACCTCCCTACCTGCGACTCGATGGTCCCAATCAGTGGCTTCCCAATGAGGTGTTGCCCGGATTCCAGGAACTCGTCTCCGACTACTTCGCGCGCTTGGGCGCTTTGGCAGACGAACTGATGCAGATTCTTGCGCTCGGTTTGTCATTGCCGGCCGACACCTTCGCCCGCGTCTTCGGCGAGCGGCCGATGGCTTTTGCCAAGCTCATCAGTTACCCGCCGACTCCGCCAGGTGAAATGGGTGTCAATGAGCATCACGATGCGGGGTTCTTGACGATCCTCGCTCAAAACGGCGTTGCGGGATTGCAGGCCGAAAGCGCCGATGGCCAATGGATTGACGTGCCGCCCGAGCGTGGAACCTTCGTGATCAACCTCGGCGAAATGCTGCAGTCGATGACCGGCAATTACTACGTGGCGACCAACCACCGCGTGATCACCGAAGAGGCACGATTCTCGGCGGCGTACTTCCACGGACCCGACTTGCGTTCACCCTTGACCCCCCTTGAGTTAGCCGACGAATACACCGAGGCGGTGGCTGCGAGCCCGCGGCACCGTGACGCGGGCTTCATGGCCAAGCGCAATGAATTGCTTGCGGGCGAGGCCGGTATCGGCAGTACGCCGGTTCCGGTCTTCGGCGAACAGATGTGGAACTACTACGTGCGCAGCTACCCGGACATGGTGCGCGCCTACTATCCCGAACTGGTGTAACCGACCCACTGGCACCTGCAGGGGGTGAGAGCGTCTAGGCTCGGATCCGCACCACCCCAACAACGAAGGCTGAGATCCCATGAAGAAACTGCTGGCTTTGGCAGTCGTGGCCGGTATCGGCTATGTGGTCTACCGGCAGATTGCGGCAAGCCGGGCTGAGGATGACCTGTGGACACAGGCCACCGCGGTTCCCGACCTGCGCTGATTCACCCGCACAACCCGGGGGCGTAGCTCAATTGGCAGAGCACCGCCTTTGCAAGGCGGGGGTTGAGAGTTCGATTCTCTTCGCCTCCACCCGGAAAGCAATAACGAGGTTGGCCGCTCTCACGAACGGGCGTGAGAGCGATGAGTGGCGAGATTGGTGCTTAGGACCCTCGCGGCAGGGACTAGTGGCCTGCTAACCTACGGTAGCGTAACTTACGGTATCGTAGGCCGGGGAGGCCAGATGAGTGCGAGTGCATTGCCCGAAGTCATCCAAGGTGGCATGGGCGCGGGAGTATCGGCGTGGCAGTTGGCGCGTGCGGTATCTCAGACCGGGCAACTCGGTGTGGTGTCGGGAACGGCCCTCGATCTGATCCTCGCGCGCCGACTCCAAGACGGTGATGTCGACGGCGATGCCCGTCGCGCACTTGCAGAATTCCCCGATCAGGACATGGCGCAGCGGGTACTCGACCGGTTCTTCCTCGAGGGTGGTCGCGCAGACGGACGGCCATATCGCCCCGTCGACAAGATGACTTTGCGTCAGACCGCCCGCAGTCAGGAACTGACGGTGGTGGCCAATTTCGCTGAAGTGTGGTTGGCCAAGGAAGGTCACGACGGAGTCGTCGGAATCAACCTGCTCGAGAAGATTCAACTCGCAACTCCCGCGGCCGTTCTGGGCGCGATGCTCGCCGACGTCGACGCCGTACTGATGGGTGCGGGCGTGCCGCGTGACATTCCAAAACTCTTGACCGATTTAGCTGAAGGACGCGTCGGTGGCATCGCTATTGATGTGCACGGTGCCGAGCAGCCGTATCGCATTGAGATCGACCCAGCCGAGGTGCTGTCGATTCCGGTGCCGACGCTCAAGCGGCCCGATTTTCTTGCCATCGTTTCGGCCGCGGTTCTCGCGTCGTATCTCGCGCGCGACGAGAGTACGCGCCCGGATGGGTTCGTCATTGAAGGTCCGCCCGCGGGTGGTCATAACGCACCTCCGCGTGGGCAAATGGTGCTCGATGAATCCAATGAGCCTGTCTACGGTCCACGAGACGAAGTGAGCTTGTCGCAGATTGCCGCGTTGGGTTTGCCGTTCTGGCTCGCTGGCGCGTACGGAACTCCCGAGCGACTGACCGAGGCGCGCAAGCAAGGCGCTGCCGGAGTTCAGGTAGGAACGTTGTTCGCGCTGTGCGAAGAGTCGGGGCTTACTCCGCAGTTGCGGCATCAAATCGTGGCGCAGCTTTCTGATCACACGTTGCGGGTACGCACCGATCCGCTGGCATCGCCGACCGGCTTTCCATTCAAGGTCGTTCAACTCGAGGATTCGCTATCAGATGGCGAGGTGTATGAGGAACGCACACGGCTGTGCGATCTAAGTTACCTGCGCACTCCGTACGTTTCCGAAAGCGGCGACATCGGTTACCGATGCCCCAGTGAGCCCATTGCGATTTTCGAACGCAAGGGTGGCAGCGTGGAAGATACCGTCGGTCGCGCCTGCCTGTGCAACGCACTCACTGCCAATATCGGTTTGGCACAGACTCGCAAGACCGGCTACACCGAACCCGCACTCGTCACCCTGGGGTCCGATCTTGATTCCGCGCAGGCAATGTGGCTGCGCTTCGGCGACACCTGGAACGCGTCGGATGTCGTTGATTGGTTAATCGCAGGCTAGGTAGACAGGTGCCTCAAGCGAACGCGAACTCTGAGCCCGCCGCCCTTGATCGGTGGAAGGCAACCTTCGTCGCACTCTTTGTAGTGGTGATGGTGACTGCCGTCTTCGTGGGGGCGCTGGTGTTGGTGCTCACCTCGGTTGGAGCCGCGACTTCGGGCGATCTATGGGCTGCTGTCTCGTTCTATGGATACGTTGCCATCGCTCTCGGGCTTCCGCTCGTGTGCCTGGTGAGAGGCAGTCGGGCGCACGCAGCGGGCACAGTGCGCGCGCGAGCGTGGGCTAAGGGGCTCATGCTCGGGGCGGTACCGATTGCGCTGGTATTTGCGTTCCTCGCGTACGAAATCGGAATCCTCACGAACGGCTGACTATTGCACGAGTGCGCGGCGTGTTGAGCGAATCGCCGCCTACACTGGAATGGTGAGTGATCCCGCTAACCTACGAGCCGGTGACGCTGATCGCGATCGCATCATCGCAGTGTTGCGCGAGGCCTTCTCTCAGGGCCGGCTCAGCGATGGTGAATTCAACGAGCGGATGGCCGGTGCGGCGAGTGCCCGCACTTACGGTGAACTCGAAGCGCTCACCACTGATCTTCCGTTGCACGAAGTGGTGCCTTCACTTCCTGTGCCCATCGACGAGGCCGAACTCGAGCACCGCCGCAGGGCCCGCCGCAACATGTGGATCTCGTGGCTGACGGCCTCGCTCGTGACAACACTCATTTGGCTGCTTACGGCGCGTGGAGATGAGGGCTGGGGTTACTTCTGGCCGATTTGGGTGATTGGCCCGTGGGGCGTGGTGTTACTGGTGAAGTCGATCACCAATTCCGACAACTAGACGCCCATGAGCGCTTTGATGCGCCCAGCGTCAATTGCTGCAACGAGTGACGCGTGATCAGTGACGGTCTGATCGGCGTAATCGAGTGCGAACGACAGCATCGCCCGATCGAATGCGGTGCCGCTACCGACATATGAACTGATCGCGATCTGGTCACCACTACGAGCGTGCGCTTTGGCGATTGCCCACGCGCAGGTGCTGGCGTAGTAGGTGAACGCGGGTACCTGGAGTTCGGCGTATTCGACGCTGCCCTTCCAGTCGCGGAATTGACGAATGTAGAAGCAACGCGTGCCGCCTTCCGGCGGGTGTCCGGTGGTCCAGCCCAGGAAGAGATCACTCGCCGATTGCGTGAGTTTCTGCCCGATCACCACACGCTCGCCGTGGTGTTTGAAAGGACTCTTCACCGAATAGCGCTCCAGCACCGACTCATTGGCTTCCTTGACTTGAAGGATCAGCGGGTCGTTGGAGTCGCGGCCGATCAGCAGCAGGATGAAGCATCGGGTGCCCACACTTCCGACTCCGACGACGCGCATGGCTACGTCAACGATGCGGTATTCGTCGAACAGGTGCCGACGCTCAGGCGACAGCGTGCTTCGGTAGGTGCTGGCGCGACCGTGTAACTCGTCGATGAGAGCACCGAGTTGAGTTGAGAGACCGCCGACTCCAAACTTGATCCCAAACTCGGTGCCGCGAATTTGTAGTGGCGGATTTGAGATGAAGCGCGGTAGTCCGTCGACCATCTCGGTGTTCTGTTCGGCAGCTTTCACCGAGTCGCGCGATTGAATCTTCTTGAGGGTGCTCGTATTGATGCCCTGGGCCTTGCTCGGCTTCATTGCCTTGGTGATCTGTGTCAAGAAGTCTTCGACGTCGAATCGCGAATACCACACATCGAGCGTGCTCATTCCGGCGTATTTCGCCATCTCCGCGCGGTACGAACTTGCTGCCGCGAGAACAACCTTTTCCGTCGTTGCGGTGTCGTCGCCGCGCTCACGTGAGGCGACTGCCAAACTCGCGCACAGGCGCATCACATCCCACTCGAAAGGCCCAACGGCTGTTTCATCGAAGTCATTGATGTCGAAGACTAAGCGACGCTCGGGAGTTCCGAACGCACCGAAGTTCATCAGGTGTGCGTCACCACACAGTTGTACGTGCAGACCCGAGTTGGGCAATGTCGAGAGGTCGGACACCATGGGCAGCGCGGCCCCGCGAAAGAACGCGAAAGGGCTCGCGGCCATTCGGCCGTAGCGAATCGGAATAAGTTGAGGCACGCGGGTTTCGGCCTGTTCCTCGAGCAAGGCGAGGGGATCGGCGCGATCCGAGGTGGCACTGAAGTGAGCCAGTGCGGCGCGCGGAGTCTGCTTCCGGGCGGCCTTTCCGTGGGCGGCGCGCTCGGTCGGCGTATGCGAGCGGTATCCCTTGCGGCGGTCGGTGGGGGTATCCGGGTTGGGCATCACATCGGCAGTCATGGCAGGATCTTCCCATGACAACGACCACTGCCACCATGCATACCAACAAGGGCGATATCCGAGTGACGCTCTTTCCCGACCACGCACCCAAGACGGTGCGCAACTTTGTCGGGCTCGCTGATGGCAGTCAGGAGTGGACAGACCGTCGTGCCGGCAAGGCCGGTGAGGGACCCCTCTACACCGACGTGATCTTCCACCGCATCATTCCGGGCTTCATGCTTCAGTGTGGCGACCCCGAAGGAACCGGTCGCGGTGGCCCCGGTTACAACTTCGCCGACGAGCCCCATCCCGAACTCGTTTTCGATAAGCCGTACCTCGTGGCGATGGCCAACGCAGGCCCCAACACCAACGGCTCGCAGTTCTTCATCACCGTGGCTCCCACGACGTGGCTGAACTTCAAGCACACGATCTTCGGTGAGGTTGCCGACCAAGACAGCCGAGACGTGGTCGACGCCATCGCGAAGGTGTCGACTGACGGTGGCGACAAGCCGCTCGACGACGTGGTGCTGCACTCAGTCGAGATCACCGTCACCGACTGAACCC
>CAIYMF010000273.1 GCA_903927265.1 uncultured bacterium
CTGACGGCGATAGAGGTCGCGGTACTTGTCAGCGTGCTTGCGCACGAGATTCTCCAGCTTGGCAAGGTCGGCGTGACCCAGCGGAGCGAGCGCCGCGGCGGTGGTTTGGGCGAGCAGTTCGGACTCGGCCTTGGTGAACAGCGCATTGTGGGTTGAGGTCATGGGGCAACGTTAGTGGAACACCACTCGTGCGCGCGTGTTCAGTGGGTCAGGGGCGCTGGCGAAATTACCTAGGCAAACGCGCGTTGAAGTGCTGCAATACGAGTTGCCCAAATGCGCTGCGAGAGTGCCGCAGCCGGCGCGAACACTTCGGAGGCGTGGTAGGCGCCGGGGTAGATGTGAAACTCCGTCGGTACGCCGGCCTGAATCAAGCGCTGGGCAAAGGCGATGTCTTCGTCGCGGAACAGATCGAGGGTTCCGACATCAATAAATGCCGGCGGCAGTCCTGACAAGTCGGTGGCACGAGCCGGCGCGGCGTACTGATCGGCTGGCTGACCACCCAAAAACCACGACCACGCTTCGATATTGCCGGCACGATCCCAAATCCCGATGTCGGTGATTTCTTGGCTCGACGGTGTGGTGTTCGTGTCGTCGACCATGGGGTACGGAGCCATCATCAGACACAGTGAGGGGCCACCCTTGTCGCGCGCCATCATCGACGTGGCGATGCACAAATTACCGCCCGCACTTCCGCCGTAGATGGCAAGTTTGTTCAGGTCGATGCCGAGTTCGTCTGCATGTGCCTGCGTCCAGAGCAGTCCGGCATAGCAATCGTTGACCTGTGCGGGATGGGGGCTCTCGGGCGCCTTGCGGTACTCGGTTGACACCACAACAACACCGAGCGTTTCGGCCAACTTGATTGCGGTCAGATCCTCGCCGTCGATGTTGCCGAGCACCATTCCGCCACCGTGAATCATGAACAGTCCGGGGAGCGTTCCGGTCGAAGCAGTCGGTCGATACACGCGGACCGGTACGTCGGGTGCACCTTCGGGACCAGGAGCGACGTGGTCGGTCTTGGTGACATTGGGGTTGGGCGGAATGTCGGCGGCCATGGCCGTAAGCAATCCCGTGACAGTTTGGCGGCGAACGACGATGTCACTAATCCCGTTGAAACCGCCTGGAATCGCCTGCAACAGTGCTTCGAGAGGCTCGCGGGATTCGGCATCGATACGGTCGCGCTGTGCCATGGTGTCGCCCTTCGTCAGGAATGTGGTGGTCGCAGCCTTCCACCTGAGATGACGAGTGGTCAATGGATACGCGCTCTCAGTGTTGACAGTTGGCGGGTGACTTCAGGCTGGCAGTGCCGCGATGATGCGATCAACTGAGTGTGCGGTGCTCTCCTTGTCTGTGTGCACCGTGAGGTCATAGACCAGAGGGTGAAGGTGGCACAGTTCGTCGCTTCTTCGCGCGAGTCCGAGCGGGCGTTCCTCGACCTTGCCGTCGCCGCGGTGGAATTCTCGGCGCTCAAGTTCGGGGAGGGAGCAAAAAACCCCCACGCTGAACATGCGGGCGCCGCTTTCCTGAAGAACTTCCATCAGATCGTCGTACCAGTCAGGGTCCTGAAGGAAG
>CAIYMF010000274.1 GCA_903927265.1 uncultured bacterium
CGCCGACGACAAATTCCGTCAGCGTGGACTCATCGAGTTCCAGGCTGATCGGAAGGCGATCTTTGAGTAGCCGGTACTTGCCGAGCAAGGCCTGGTGCGTCGCGTCCGAGATTCGGAGCTCTGCACGAAGCTGGGTCAGTTCTTCGTCCTCCCAGCCCTCCAGCACCCCGTCCGCGGCGAAGTCCCGCAGAACACCTTCGTACTGCGCCAGATCCTCTGGCCCCTCGACGAAGTCGACAGGAGTGCCGCCGCAGTTGCCGCAGAAGTTCTCCGCAGGGCCCATCTCCACACTGCATTTCGAGCATACGAGCATCGTCATCGCCTCATCGAGTAGGTGAATAGGCTCGCCTTCCCGGGATGGCTTCCGCCCAAACGCTACTTGACCTCGAGAACACACACGTAGTGCGCCGCTCCAACATTCTTGAACGAAGCGGAAGCTTTCCACGCGCGCCGGATGGAGAATTCCACGCCGCCCTGCCCAGAAAACTTGAGATCGAAAACCCCCTTGTCCGACACATATCGTCTTGGACGGGATCCCTCGGACACAACCACCAAGAACGCCCGAATTGAAGGTTGAGCACGCTTCAATCCCTGAAGGCGCACGAGATCCTCGTCGATGAGACCCGTCGGGGAACTCGAGCGCTTCACCTCGATGACGCAGCGCGCGTCCCACTTCTCCTTCCCGCCGACTACGAGGTCTGCGCGAGTGCCCAGTGGACGCTTGCTAGCGCGCCTGGCAAGCAAGTCAGCGTATTGAACTTCGCAATGAAGATACTCCGTCGACTCCATGTTGGCGTTGATCAGATTGCACAACTCACCCACGACTGCGGACTCTCCGAGGTCGTGATGACGATAGTACGCACGGCGATGACCGATCCAGAATGCAAGACCCTGGAAGGCAGCTTCAGCCCATTTCGGTAGCTTCTTGTTGGTAGCAGTCTTCATGTCATGATCTTCCGTGGTTTGTGACGTCTTGCAGCGATCTTCCCGGGCCTGCCTAGGGTTGGCTGAAACCCAACACGAACCCGCCCGTGTCGCAGGTAGGCGCCGATCATAGTGCCGTTCCTATTCAACGATAGCCTTGCCAGTGTCGTTGGTCCGGATATGCGTTCGAATATGAACTGCAATCAGGCGAGAGGCCGCCGGCACCCTCGACGTGTATGCCGCGGCCGTTAGTGGTGTGATGGAAACTGCACGCTGTCGCACGGAAGACACTCCCGGCCTCTGACCTTATGCCGGAGGACGCGTTGCCGTAAACATCGCAATTGCTGAAACTCCCACTGGAACCCGTCAGTATTGCGATACCCATTCCCGAGTCATAGAACTTGGAGTGGCTTACGGTCGGGTTCCCTCCGGCCTGAACCTGAAATGCACTCAACTTGTTCTTGTGTGCGGAGCATTGAGTGAAAGCCCCCTTGGTGCCCTCCCCTTCAACGAGGATCCCGCAGTTCCTCGAAGCGTCGTGAAACACACAAAGGTCCACGATTGGATTTGCGCCGCCGCGAAGTCGAATGCCGGCCTTTTCGTTCGAAAAAGACTCGCAGTTCTCAAACGTTCCGGCGGCGCCGTCCACGACGATACCATCCTGCTTTTTCGACCCGCTAGACTTGAAACCCCGGACGACAGGGGCTGCGCCTTCGCTGACAAGGATGCCGGCCAAGGCACTTGCGCGTGATTCACAGTTCTCGAGCGTCCCCGTGGTACCCGTTCCGCGGATGTGGATGCCCGTTCCCGTGGACCCAAACACTTTGCAGCGGTGCATCGCAGGATTCGAGCCTTCGGCGACGTAAATCCCAGTCTCGTTTCCGCCCATCTCGCAGTCTTCGAAAGTGCCGGCAGTACTTGCACCATGAACCCACAACCCTGCTTTAGAGTCGCTGAACTTGCAGCGACGTACCGCCGGTGTGGCGCCCTCGAAGACACCAATGGCATATCCATTATTGCCCTGCGACACGCACTCGTCATACGCACCGCTCGTGCCGTCTCCATGGATCTCAAAGCCATTTTCCACGGACTTTCCGACCGTGCATGCGCGCATCGCGGGGTTGGCGCCACCGGCCACGCGAACACCGCGGATATTGCTGAGCACATAACAGTCCTGAAAAGTCCCCGTCGTATTCGTGCCATTGACAATGACACCGACCTTACTCCCGCTAAACTTGCAACCGCGTACAGTTGGATTTGCACCATCGGTAACGGCGATTGCTCCCTGTTGGTTCACGCGCGACTCGCACATCTCGAAGGTGCCGGCTGAATCCGCTCCGCTAATGACGATACCCGTTGCCTTTGTTCCTGTGACCTTGCAGCGACGAACCACCGGATTCGCTCCGAGGAGCACGGCGATGCCGCGCTGTCGGTTGTTGTGTGTTTGGCAATCTTCGAAGGAGCCACGCGTATCCAGGCCAGAGACGGTTATTCCGTCGCCGGCTACTGAATCGCTGAATGTGCAACGAAGCACGAACGGAGTCGCGCCGTCGCGAACCATGAGTCCCGAGCCACTCTTATTCGCGACTGCTTCGCAGTCCTCGAAAGTCCCAGCGGCGCCGGCGCCACTCACTCGAATACCGTCGGTCTCGTTGTCTTTGAGAACGCAATGTTGAACGACCGGAGTACTGGCAGGCCCTACATAGAGACCGGCATCGCGACACTTGGTCGAAGTCGACTTTGTCACGTTTCCTGACGCTCCCATGTCAAAGGCTATCCCGGATAGACCGCATTCAAGCGCGGTACAGCCGATAACGAGAGGACGGGCCTCCAAGCCCATCGCGAGAATTCCGAAGGATGCGCGCGAGGATATGATGCAATCCTCTAGGGTAGGCGCGCCCGCCAAGATCACGACGGCGGAATACGCCTTAGGGTCCCCATCTGTGGCTTCAGGCGCTACGCCGCGCTGTTGCATGCTCAGACCCCGGAGGACCGGACTTCCCGTTTCGACGGTGAAGCATGGCGTTTCGCTGCTCTGAAGGACTACCGTCCCGCCGTTCGCCTCAATCGTCACATTCGTTCGGAGGACGATCCCGGCTTGGTGCGTTCCCGGGGCGAGCAGAATCTTTGCGTCTGGATCGACGAACGCGAGGGCCTCCTCGA
>CAIYMF010000275.1 GCA_903927265.1 uncultured bacterium
TACAAGCGAATGCGGTCGGGATCTTCGGCCGACATCGCGGCGAACATGCGTTGGAAGTAGGCGAGCCCGCGCGGAGTGAATCGATCGCGGTGCGCCGTCTCGACATACACGGCGTGGAACGCGGGCAGGTCGTCGGCGGTTCCGCGCTCGACGACGACGCCTGACTTCTCTGCCTTCTTGATGTTGCGGCGCCACAGTTGGTTGAAGCTGGTGAGCAGGCTGGCCTCCGTTTGATCAGCCAACGGAACCTGAAAGACATACCGCGGTTGCACGTCACCGAAACCGGCGCCGGTGTCGGGCTTTTGTCGCCATCCCATGGAACGTAGACGTTCGACCAGCACGCGTGCGCGGTCGTCGTTGCGATCGGCGTCGACCTCGCGAAGGCGTCGCGCAGTGCCGGTGGCGATGGCGTCTTTGAGGGTGTCGGTTGACCACTCGCGCACCGTGACGAGAGGCCCCATCTTGACTGCGAATGCGCCTGCTGCCTTGAGGTGTTCGAGTAGGGGGTTGAGCCAGTCGGCGAGGTCGTGCGCAGTTCCGTCGGGCGCGGTGGCCCGCTCGCCGAGCCAGTCGATGTCAGGCCCCTCGGGCAGGTAGGCCAAGAAGCGCTTGAGCTTCGGAACCTGGCGGTAGAGCACGAGTCCGGCACCGACCATGTCTCCGGCCGGGGTGAACCAGCCGACCGATTCGCTGGTCCACTCGGCCTTGACCGTTCCCCATGAGGGCAACTGTAAAAACGAGACGGTGTGACCGTCGGCCGTGTGGGCAGTGACGTAGGCCAGATGCTCATCGCGGCTGAGGGGCCGCACCGTCAGGGTCACGGGAAGTCAGCCTACGCCGGACGAATCGGTGTTCTCAGCGACCCTGCACAGTGGCCCTGAGAATCTCCTCAAACTGCGCTGCTGTGGCTGACCAGGTGAAGCCAGAGGCGTAGATGCGAGCGTTGTCGCTCATTACTCGGCGTTGCTCACGATCGCGCAGTAGGCCGCGCACCTTGTCGATGAAGTCGGCCTCGGTATCGGCCAACCAGCCGGTACGACCGTCGAGCACGGACTCAGTCACCCCGCCCGCTTCACGGAAGGCCACGACGGGAGCCCCGAGCGATCCCGCCTCGATTACCGCCAGGCCCCAACCTTCTTTCAGCGACGGAAGCAGGCTCACGGCCGAGGCGCTCAATACGTCGGCCTTT
The DNA here is from genome assembly GCA_903927265.1 of uncultured bacterium. Classification (GTDB taxonomy): domain Bacteria; phylum Actinomycetota; class Actinomycetes; order S36-B12; family CAIYMF01; genus CAIYMF01. The sequence goes on from CAIYMF010000275.1 coordinate 1,190, forward strand.
TCTTGCTCGGAAACAAATCCCGCGAATCGCACCGACTTTTCTATACCGAGGGCTCGCGCCTGCTCACGTAACTGCGGTAGCCAGTAGCCGTGCCCGAGCACATCGAGGGTGATGCCGGGGAATTCCTCTTGCAGTGCGACCACGGTGCGCAGCGCGATTTCGACGCGCTTATGCGGTACGAGCCGGCCAAGCACCGACAGCAGTGGAGGTGCGTCGGGGTCGTAGACCACATCGGAGGTGGGGCGATCGAGGCCGCCGAGCACCACGTCGATGCGGGAGGGGTCGATTCCAAGTTCGATCAGTTCGCGGCGAGACGTTTGAGAGACCGTGACGTAACGGGACCTGCGGTAAATCGCGGGGGCAACACGCGACTCGAGCGCCCACCCGATTCGGGCCCGGTTGGGTTCGAACACCTCTGCCCACTGCTCGCGATGTACGTGATGGATGAGATTGACCACGGGGGTTCGAGTCACCAGCGGACTCCAGAAGGGAATGCCGTTCTGCACGTCAACGATGACGTCGGCGCCCGAGCCGCGTAGCGCGGTTGACAGCATGGTGCGGGCATAGACCGAAAAGCGCCCACCTCGCCGAATAATGCGGCGCCCGTCAACTGTCTCACCGGGCAGGCTTCCCGGGTAGCGAGCGGTGATGATTTCGACCGTGTGTCCCTGCTCTGCCAGCCACCGAGAGACCCGGTCGAGGAATAGTTCGGCACCGCCTGCTTCGGGGTGGGCGTGGTCGCGCCACGACAGGAACATGATGTGCAGCGGTCGCTCTCCCACCCTTTCGACTGTACCCGCCCGGTGAGTTCGGCGAGGTACGGTGAGGAGGTGTTAGCGGGTGCGGCGGGCAGCGAGCCCTTTGAGGCCGACGTGAGTCGGGCCGTGCGCCTATTTAGTTCGTTTCGCGTCGAACAGACCGATCCCGATCGTTTCTACCGCGATCTGGCGGAGGATTCCGCAGCGCAAGTTGGTTCGTACGCCACCTTGAGCGGGGCGACAATCCTTGATGTCGGCGGCGGACCCGGGTACTTCCAGAATGCGTTTGAAGCCGCCGGATGTACCTACGTTGCGCTTGACGCCGATGCTGGCGAAATGCGACTGCACGGCCGTCAGCCGGGCGTGCGAACCGTTCAAGGTGACGGGCAGTCGCTGCCCTTCGCCGACGGTGCCTTTGATGTGTGTTACTCGTCCAATGTCGCCGAGCACGTCCCGCGCCCGTGGCAGATGGCCGACGAGATGGTGCGCGTCACGCGTCCCGGAGGCATCGTCTTCCTGTCGTACACGGTGTGGTTCGGCCCGTGGGGCGGACATGAGACTTCACCGTGGCACTATCTCGGCGGTGAGCGAGCGGCGCGCCGCTATGAGGCTCACCGTGGCCATCCGCCGAAAAATCGCATAGGCGAAAGCTTGTTCAAGGTGACGGTGGCCGATGGCGTGCGTTGGAGTCGCAGCCAGCGCAAGGCCGAGGTGATTGACGTCATTCCTCGCTACCACCCGCGGTGGGCTCAGGGGATTGTTCGGATTCCGGGCGTGCGCGAATTGGCGACATGGAACCTCGCAGTGGTGCTGCGAGTTCACCCGTGGTGACGTTGGAGGCGACTGGACCACTCCTGGAGTCTGGGGATATCCAGTCGCCGGAGACCCTTCGCCGCATGAGCCAGCAGATGTGGCGGTTCCGCGTAGCGGCCGTATGCGTGGTCCTGACAACCCTGGCATTTCTGCAGGATCCGGGAATGACCGCCGCCGACACCAAGCTTGACCTGAACCAAAGCCCCTGGCAGTTCCTCGCTCGAGCGCTGAACTTGTGGGATGAGCGCGGCTTCTTCGGTCAGGTGCAGAATCAGGCATACGGATATCTGTGGCCGATGGGTCCGTTCTTCGGTGTGGGTGATTCGCTCGGACTGTCGCCGTGGATCGTGCAACGACTGTGGTGGGCACTCATTCTGTGCGTCGCATTCCTCGGAATGGTGCGGCTTACGCGTCTGCTCGGGATCAGCAACCCCTGGGCTCGGTTGATTTCGGCGCTGGCTTTCGCCCTTGCCCCCCGCATCATGACGACCCTTGGCCCTACGTCGATCGAAGCGTGGCCGATGGCTCTTGCGCCGTGGTTACTCATCCCCCTCGTTCGCGGGTCGGTCGCGGGTTCGCCGCGCCGATGGGCGGCACTGTCGGGGGTGGCGTTCTTCTGCATCGGCGGCGTCAACGCGGTGGCGACAATGGCGATTCTTCCCCTTGGGGCGTTGTGGCTCCTCACCCTTGAACCCGGGCCGCGCCGCCGAGCTCTCGCGGGATGGTGGGTACTTGCGATCGGGCTCGCTTCGGTGTGGTGGCTGATTCCACTCGCGTTGCTGAGCCGCTACTCCCCTCCTTTCCTCGACTGGATTGAGTCGGCGGCGATCACCACCGGGCAAGCCGACCCGACGAGCGCGCTGCGTGGTACGTCTGACTGGGTGGCCTACCTCGTCGGCCCGCAAGGTCCCCTGTGGCAAGCGGGGTGGAGTCTGCTTGCACAACCGTGGGTCGTTCTGGGCACCGGTGTCATCGCGGCTGTCGGACTTGCCGGGCTTGCAGTGCCGACGATTCGGCACCGGGGGTTCTTGCTGCTGTGCTTGTTCACCGGCATGACCCTGGTCACCCTCGGCCACATCGGAACAACTCAAGGACTGGGCGCATCGGTCATTCAGCCGCTCTTGGATGGTGCCCTCGCTCCCCTGCGCAACACGCACAAATTTGCCCCCCTCATCGCGGTGCCCCTCGCGATAGGACTGGCGTGGAGTGTGCAGAAACTGCTGGCGTGGAAGCCCCGATCGCACAGCGTTCGCGTGCTGGCGGGAGTCGTGGTCGCCGCAGTGGTCGCTTCGGTCGTTGCTTCAGGCTGGCCCTTACTTAGCGGGCAGATCACCCGTGGTCGCGTGTTTCTTGAGATCCCCCAGTACTGGTCGGAGGCAGCGACGTGGCTGGATTCGAATGCTGATGAGGGCAGGGCCCTGCTGGTCCCGGGTGCGTCGTTCGGAGAATATCTGTGGGGACGCACGCAGGACGAACCACTGCAGGTGTTGACCTCCAAGGTTGGCTGGGCTGTGCGCGATGCCGTCCCACTCTCGAGTGCGGGAAACATCCGATTCCTCGACGAGGTCGAGGCTCGACTCGAAGCGGGCAAGGGATCGCCCGGTCTTGCCAACGCGTTGAATCGCGCGGGCGTGCGATGGCTTGTGATCCGTAACGACCTTGACCCGGTCGCGACCAACACACCACCTCCCGTGCTGGTGCATCAGGCGTTGGAGCAGTCACCGGGTTTCGAGCGAGTCGCGGGTTTCGGACCGCTACTCATTCCGTTCCGTGGCGCTGGCGTTGTGGTGAACGACGGTATCGACCGTGCCTACACTCCCGTGGAGATCTACCGGGTGGGTCCGGCCGATTCGCCACCGCTCGCTGCGCGCGTTGACTCGGCTGATGGGCTCGCAACCTTCACCGGTGGTCCCGAGTCGCTGGTCGGAATGGCAGACGCCGGCCTCATCGACCAGAACCCGGGGGTCTCACGAAATCCGCTGATCCTGGCCGGGGACACGTCGGGCACGTGGTCAACGCCCGCCGCACTGCCCACAATCGTGACCGACTCTTATCGCCGCAGCGAGGTGAGTTTCGGCTCAATGCGCGATCAGTACTCCGCTACCTACTCCGCGGACCAGCCGTGGGCACTCTCCCGCAAAGTGCACGACTACAACCTGCGCGGCGACGTTCAACAGAGTGTGGCTCGCTACCTCGGAATTGCGTCGGTGACTGCGTCGAGTTCTGGTGCTGACCCCACCGCTCTGATGAATAGATCCCCCGCGAGTCAGCCGTGGTCAGCACTCGATGGCGACGTTGGTACGGCGTGGAGGCCGGGCGCTCTGCGAGAAACTCCCTGGTGGCAGGTGAACTTCGCCTCGCCCCGACAACTCACCCGAGTGTCCTTGCGTGTTCACAGTAATACCGGATCTGGCGGGCGCATTCTGGTGACGACCGAGGGTGGCACTCAGGAGTTCGAACTGCCGGGAGGCGTCGGTGGTGATGTCATCACGCTCAATGGCGCCACGACCAACTTCCTTCGCATCGAGGCGACGAGCCCGGGGCCCTCATTCGCAATCTCGGAAGTGGTCGTGCCCGATCTGGGGGCGACGCGACCGATTGTCACTCCTACCGCAAGTGGCGAAGGCGGAGTACTCCTAGAAGCGCGGAGGGGACAGCGCTCAGGCTGTGGTGCCTCGGTTGACGTCGTCACCTGCGCGACCTGGCTGGCCAAGCCTGGTGAGGAGCAGGCGGGGATCGATCGCGTCGTCGAACTGACCAAGGGCGGCAGTTACGACATCCGGATGAGTGTGCGACCTCGACCGGGTGCTGCCCTTGATGCCCTGCTGGCCACGGGTGAGGGTGGCACCTCGGCAACGGCATCGAGTGTGTCGACTTCTGATCCCGCGGGCCGCGCGGCTGCTGCGTACGACGGTGATCCGGCGACAACGTGGATGGCATCGTCGATCGACACCAGTCCCCGACTCACGTTGGACTTGGGCGAACCTCGCGCAGTCAGTGGGCTGAGGCTTTCGTTGTCTCCCTTCGCATCCGCGTCCTCTCCCTTGCGGGTGGAGGTCAGCACCGACGAGTGGACTCGAGAGTTGTATGTGAATTCAGCCGGCGAGGTCAGGTGGAAGCCGACCCTTACTCAGTTGTTGTCCGTTCGCTTTGTCGTGAACAATCCGGTGCGATCTGTGGTTCAGGGTGGCGCGGGTTCCAAACTGCTTCCAGTCGGGGTCAGCGAACTAGAAGTGCTGGGCGCCGGCACAGTGCCCGCGGGCCTCGCCGGATTGGCACCGGTGTCATCGCCGTGTGGATTTGGGCCGCAGGTGTCGATTGACGGGACGACGACGGCATCGACGTCGGTGTCATCGACAGCCGCGGCCGTCACGCGGGGAAGTCTGGCGGTGGCCACATCCTGTGATGGTTCCCTGTCACTGGAGCCCGGAGAGCACCGCATCACCGTGCCGTCCAGCTCGGAGTGGGTGGTCGATTCTTTGGCACTGGTTCCGACGTCGACGAAGGCGGTAGCGGGTGCCTCGCGCGAGTTAGCGATCACCGAGTCGGAGGGTGTGCGGCACATTCAGGCGGGAGCTTCAGATCAGGTGCGAGTGCTGTCGCTCGGCGAGAACTTCAATGACGGTCTCCGCGCCACTACGAACGGCGAGGAACTGCCCTCGGTTCGCGTCGACGGTTGGCAGCAGGCGTTCGTGCTGCCGGAAGGCACGTCAGGCGACATTGAGATTCGCTACGCGCCCAACACGATGTATCGCTCGGGCCTGCTCGTGGGGTTGCTCGCGGTGGCAGTGCTCGCGCTTCTGGCGGGCTTGCGCGGGCGTCGGGACTACGAGTCAGCCCACTCTCGACCGCTCACTGCACTGGTGCTGATTGCCGCTGCGGTGTGTGTGCTGCTCGCGACGGGACCTGTCGGTCTGGTGATGGCAGGGTTCGGCTACCTCGCGGCCAGACGGATGCGCACGCCGTGGTTGGTGGTGATGATCGGAGCGATGGTGGGCGCGGTGGCCCAAGCGGTGATCGTGTGGCCTCAGCGAGCCTCCGCAGGTGAGGTGGTCGGACTGCTGCTCACACTGCCGATTGCGGTTGCCCTGGGAGCGCTTGCGGCAGCGGCTCATCGTGACGCCCCCGAAACCGGTGACTCAGCGACTGGCACGGACGTTCAACCGCGAACCAACTGAGCGAGGCAGCGAGCACCGACAGTGCAATGGTCGTCGGCCAGATCCACCAGAAGCCGCCAGAGAAGAGGGGCTTCTTGGTGAGGAAGAACACGAGCCGAAGGATGACCAAGTGCCACAGGAAGATGCCGTAGGAGATGGTTCCGAGGTAGCGGAGCATCGGTGACGACAGTGCGCCGAGCCAGCCGCTCGACCGGGAGGTTCCAAGAAATGCCGGTAGCAGCAGGAATGCCGCGCAGAAGGCGTAGAGCTCGTGCTTGGCGAGTACCGTCCACGGCCCTGTGTTCGAGTAGATCGACAGATCCCCGAACGGGATGAGTGATCCGGCGATCGGAGTGCACGCGATTGCGTACAGGCAGGCGGCGATGATCAGACAGGTCGGAACATCGTTCGCGAGAGTGGTGAGCGACTGAACGAACCTCGGAATTCGTTTGTGAACACGTGCTTCTCGCACGAGCACCAGGAACATCCCGAGTGCGAACCAGTCGAGGTAGGTCGGCAGAATCCACGCCCACCGAGCGTCCCCGAACGCGGGGTTCCAGCCGCGCAGTGCATTCACTACAACCGAGATCAACGCGATCGCGAGCAGCAGCGTGGCCTGCCACCGAAAACTCGCGGCGGGGCGACCTCTGAATCGTCGCCCCAACACCCAGGCGATCACCGGGAGGGCAATGTAGAAGGAGACTTCCGTCGCCAGACTCCACACCTGGGTCAGACCTTCCAGGTGGGGGCGGGAGGAGTAAATCTGGGTGAGGGTGAGGTGAGACAGCCAGTCAGGCAGAGCAACCGGTTGAATCTCCGGCAGCACCGCCATCGTGAAGAGGGCCATCACCACAAATGCGGGAAAGATGCGTAGCGCGCGGCGCACGGTGAACACGGAGATGCTCGGGGATGGTGTGCCCGCCAGAGCCGAACGTGCCCAGGGTCGGTAGAGCAGGAAGCCTGACAGCAGGAAGAACAGACAGACGCCAAAGTCCATCCGCGAAGTGATGGGTCCGATGATTGGGTCGTGTACGACGCCCGTACTGAACGCGACATGGGTGGTGAGTACCCCGAGAGCCGCGAGTGCTCGGTACCCGTCTAACGACTGGAGATTGTGCGTGACATCGTCGGGAAGAGTTCTCATGGCAACTCCCGTCCGCTGACTTTGGTCAAGAGTACTGGACCTGGTCGATGCCACTGGTAGTTCTCCACGTGGCGATGAGCGCTACCGCTGCCGTCAGGGCGACACCGAGCACCTGTATCGAGACGAGGCCAGTGACGGTGGCCGGTTGCACCACCAGGATGGCCGTCGCTGTCACGGCGCAGCCGAGCCAGACAATTGCTGGCATCACCCGGCGGGCCTTGGCAATGTCGAGGAGTACGGTCAACTGCACGAGTGCGGCAAGTGAGCCAGTCAGTGAGAAAAGCACGATCGACGCCGTGAGCTGCGGTGCGTACGCGGGGCCAACGATGACACCGAGCGCGGGCGCTCCGACGAAGGCGACTCCCACCGCACACAGCGCCGCGCAGCCCGCGTAGAGCCAGAGAACGTGTCGTCGCGCCGGACCACCGGCATCACTCTCGACGGCAAGATCTGGCAGCAGGACGGTTCCGGCGAACTGCGGTAGCCAGTAGGTAATGCGCATGACGATGGCGCCGGCGGCGAAGAGTCCCGCATCGGCGATGCTCAGTGAGTGGCGAGACAGGATGACGCCGAGGCCGAGAAGTGTCAGCACGCCGGCGAAGGATGCTGAGGCGCTCAGGAGATGACGTAGAAGGAACGGCTCGCGTGATCGGCCATTGACAGAGAGCACGTGCGGCAGTCCGATGAGGGCGGTCACGATCGCGGCGGTCAGAACGCCGGCGATGAGGCCGGTCGAACCTGCGACCTGCTGACCCGCGAGGCCTAGCGCAGTGCGGATCAGGCTCCACCCGATTAGGGCAAGGCTGAACCAGACGAAGCGTCTCTTTCCCTGCAAGGTTCCGAGCACGGAGCCAACCAGCGTGTAGGCGCCAGCGCTCAGTGCGAGCAGCACGGCCGGGGTTGCCGTCGGCGCATTGAGAATCGTGGTGATGAGAGGGGTACACACCAGGCCGAGCACCGTCGCTGCCGCAGCAAGAGTCAGAGCCGCCCGGGTGATGCCGGGCGCTGAACCAGTGCGGGCGATGCGGGCCGCCGTTTCGGCCTGAACGGCAAGGCCCGGAACGGCGGCAATCAGCACGAAGGTCAGGAGCGCTGAGTCAAGCCCGAAATCATCAGCGTTGGCGACGCGCGATAGCAGCATGAGCAAGACCAAGCCGAGTGCATTCGACACTGCGGTGGCGGCGCCGACTGCGAGGAATCCCCGCCCTGTCGGGGTTGGAACTGCTTGCGGATTTGTATCTGAGGACACCATGAGGCGCGGCCTACCGAGCCGACGGCGCGGCGATGCCCACACTGACATCGAGCACGCAGAGAACGTCGCTTCCTGGCGGTGATGTCGTGATGCGAACCGCAGTAACGCGGGTGCGAGGTAACAGGAAGTTCGAACTCACAAGGCCTGCGGGCGCTGCATTCCATGGAACCGGCTGGCGGGGGTTCGCCGGCAACGCTGGTGCCGCTTGCTTCCACTGCGCTCCATCGAATACCTCGACATTCCACGGAACAGATCTGCCGGCGAGGGTGTCGATCTGCACGGTGAGGCCCTCCTGATGTGGCACTGGAGACATCAGGGGGAACTCAGCCGATAGGCGGGTGGCCGTGCTGAGGTTGGTGCGACAACTCGGTATTTGTCCTCGTGGTGCGGTCGCCAGTGCGCGGTAGGTGCCCGAAACATAACGACCCCTTTCATCGACAAATCCGGTTTGCGGGCCGGTACGACCGAAGGGCAGATTGGGTCGAATTGGCTTGAGCACGACACTGGCGTAGGAGAAGGTATCGAACAGCACGGTGTCGAGGACTGAATTGGGGACCCGCGAATCGAGAGTGGGCCGACCGGCCAGCGGGACTGTGGCCTCTGCCTCTGCGAGAAATGCTCCGACCGGGTTTTGCGACCAGATTGCGGTGAAAGCGACCAGTGAGTTGATGGTCAACGCGAGGGCGATGACACCGACCACCCCAGCCGTCACCCGTTGGCGCACTGGCCTGGCTGCCTCTCGCGAGTGAACGGTCGCCCCCGCGAGTGCAGTTCCTGCGCACAGTGCCGCGTAGAGGATGACGTCGTGTGTGTACCTCGGATCAAGACCGATCAGTTCGCCGTAGACGCTTGACCGTCCGACCGCCGCCATTGCCACGCTCACGGTGGAGGTGAGGACAAACGCACCTGTCGTCCAGACGACTCGACGCCAACCCAGACGCGAGGACGCCCACACCAGCACAAGTGCGACCACAACTGCCGCTGCAATGCGGACGGGGATGTCGGTGACGATGGACGGGAAGAATGTGTCGCCAGAGAGTTGGCGCCATTGCCACGGGCCTCCAAGCAGGCCTGGAATGATCGTGTCGGTCCAGGCAACGCGCACAGTGGTGAAGATGCCCGAAGACGATGCGGACGACTGACCCGTCCCGTACCCGCCGAGCCGCCAACCGGCCAAGTAGCACGCAATCAGCGCAGCGTAGGAGACGTAGAGCAGCCAGCGAGATTTACCCCAGGCCCACAGCGCCTTCAGCCGGGTTGATTCCCATAGTGGTGCGAGCAGAAGCAGCAACACGATGCCGGGCAGTGTCTTCTCCCACGCTGCCAGACCCAGACACAGGCCCAGCAGTGCGACCGGAATCCAGCGGATGTGACCGGTTCGTTGGTACGTCAATTGCGCGTGCGCGGCGATGAGAAGGCCGACATGCACCGGCAAGAATTGCACCGCCTGAATGGTCCACGCAACGGGGCCTAATCCCAGAGGGGACAGGCAGTACAGCGCCAGAATGAGCAGCGCGCCGACGGTGGGAACGCGTAGTCGACGAAGGAACCACCACAGCATGGCCGACGCGAGAATTTGAAGGACGAGAACACCGGCCACCGCTAGTGGACGATTCATCGGAGCAATCGCATTAAGCGCCGAGAACCAGGCCCTTGTGAACGGGGAGAAGTGAGAGCCACCCACTCCGGCGCCAAAGAGCCACTCGGCGCTCCAGTTGTAGGTCGCGGCTTGTGACATCGCCCGAAGATCGTCGAGGTACCACGAGCCGGACACACTGATGAGTGCGAGTCCGAGTGCCTGCACGCACACGATCAGGGCGGCGAGTGCATCACTCCAGTGAAGGTGACTGCGCAGGGTGTTCCAGCGGGTCTCGGTCACGGAGTGGTCCGCGGAGGGGTAGCCAGCACGAGTGTCCACGGGTACGGCGATTCGACCTGCGTGATCACGGCGTGGGGGGCAACAGCCCGGGTGAACGCCGCCCGACTCCAGTGGTTGATGTGGCCTGGCGTGTTTCCGCCGCTTCGTACGTAACGACCGGCAGCCAGGTTGGAGAGTCGAAAGAGCGGCTCGCGTGGCACCGACACGATGAGTGCCCGACGAGCCACTCTGGCCAACTCCCTGATCGCACGTTCGGGATCGACGACATGTTCAAGCACCTCAAGACAGAACACGACATCGATGGAGGAGGTTGGGAATGGCAGCGAGTGGGCGTCGGCTTCAACGAAATCCGCACTGCGGTGCAACCACTGTTCGCGCAGGTGACTGGCGGGAAGATCTACTCCGATCAGGTGCCGAAAGCGGGGAGCGAGACGCTCGGCCACGATCCCCTCACCCGTGCCAATGTCAGCGGCTGTCCATGTGTGCGTCTCATCTGGGATGATTGAGTCGACGCGCTGCAGGAAGCGTTCGGTGAGAGTTCGCACGATGGGGTTGCCCCCGCTGTACTTGTTCGTGAGATTTCCCGTGCCAGACGCAGCTGCAGTGACAGGGTCGCTCACAGGGCCATACTGCCATTACCGAGAACAACGCACGGCACGCTGTGACGGCAAGGGAGGTCGTGATGGAAGGCGAACAAGCGTCGGTACCGACGGTCACCGTCGTGCTGCCCGCCTTCAACGAGAGTTCCTGCATCGTCCCGGAGATGCAGCGCATCTGTGATTCGCTCGATCGATCTGACCTGTCCTACGAACTGTTGGTCATCAACGATGGCTCAACCGACGACACGGCAGACCTCGTCAACGAATTCGCAGAGCGACACGAATGCGTGCGGGCCGTGCACTTTCGGCGCAACGGCGGGGCTGGTACCGCTCGACGCATTGGCACGCAGCAGGCACGCGGCGACATTGTGGTGTGGACCGATGCCGACATGACCTATCCCAACGATGAGATCCCCGCCCTGGTGAGCTATCTGTTGGAAAACGATGATGTCGACCAAGTGGTGGGAGCACGCACGAGCGAAGAAGGTCGGTACCGACTTCTTCGTGTTCCGGCCAAATGGTTTGTACGTCGAATCGCGGAGGCCCTCAGCGGTACACGAATCCCAGATCTCAACTCGGGCTTTCGGGCATTTCATCGCCAGATAGCACTTCCGTACCTGCGCCTGTTGCCTCCCGGGTTCTCCTGCGTGACCACAATCACTCTGGCGTTCCTGCTCAATCAGCACACGGTTGAGTACGTACCGATTAGTTACGCAGCGCGTAGCGGGCGGTCTAAGTTCCACCCGTTCAAGGATGCCTATCGCTACATGCTTCAGGTTCTGCGCATGATCATGTATTTCAACCCACTCAAACTGCTGATGCCGGTGGCGTTGGGCACCTTAGGGATTGGTGTCTTGAAGGTGGGGTACGACCTCATCGTGCATGACGGCCGCATCACGGGGTCGACACTGCTGATCTTCCTCATCGGCATGCAGATCGGTGCGCTTGCGCTCATTGCTGATCTCGTCGTGCGTTCGCGCGACGTCTAGAGGGCGATTTCAACTACCACGGGCGCGTGATCGCTCGTTCCCTTGCCCTTGCGCGCCTCGCGATCGACGTAGGCGTCGGTGACCCGCGCAGCGAACGACGGGTTGGCGTACGCGAGGTCGATGCGCATTCCCTTGTTCTTCGGAAAGGCCAACTGACGGTAGTCCCAGAAGGTGTAGGCGATGTCGTACTTCAACGGCCGTGGGAGTACTTCGACCAGACCCGTTGCTTCCAGTGCGGCGAGCGTCGCGCGCTCTTCCGGTGTCACGTGCGTCGACTCGGCGAACAGCGAAATGTCCCACACATCGGCATCGGTGGGCGCGACGTTGTAGTCGCCGAGGTAGGCCAACGGAAGGTCGACCACAGCCGCGAGTTCTGCCTCGGCGGTGATGCGTAGTTGCTCAAGCCAGGCCAACTTGTACTGGAAGTGCTCGTGTGAGGGTTCGCGGCCGTTCGGTACGTACAGCGACCACACCCGCACGCCGCCGCACGTCGCTCCGATGGCGCGCGGCTCGACGACTCCCTCGAATGCGGGCTGGTTGGGAAGGTCGCGCACGACGTCGGTGATGCCCACCCGAGAGATGATCGCCACGCCATTCCAGCGACCATCGCCGTGTGCCGCCGATTCATATCCCGCCGCGGCCAGCGCCTCGGCTGGAAAGGCGTCGGTGGCGCACTTGAGTTCCTGCAGGCACACCACATCGGGTTCAACGCGTTCGAGCCACGCGAGCAGGTGCTCGAGGCGAGAGGTCACCGAGTTGATGTTCCAGGTCGCAATCCGCATCGCTGTCGTTTCCACCCCCTGATTCTGCATGAGGGGACACTCAGCACGCATAGAGGCAGTTTTCTTACCCCATGGAATGGATCGTTGGGCGATCTACAGCAGGGAATCGAACGAGTTATCCACTCTTCAGCGGCCCCTGGGCCCACTGTCACACCGACCTGATTTCCTGCATGGAGGGGTTGCGCGGTAGCCTTGGCAGGCTTGCCGGTTCCCCCGGGATCCACTCGGAGGAGCGTCAAGCCGACGCACACCCTCCTGCCACGGAGAGCCCGTGGCCGTTTAGCCCACAGGAGGTGGGATGTCTACGCGTCACTACGAGGTCATGGTGATCCTCGACCCTGAACTAGAAGAGCGCACTGTCGCTCCCAGTCTCGATGCCTTTCTCAATGTCGTGAAGGTCGACGGCGGAACCGTCGACAAGGTCGACATCTGGGGACGTCGTCGTCTCGCCTACGAAATCGACAAGCGCAGTGAAGGTATCTACGCGGTGCTCGACATCTCGTGCACGCCTGCTGCAGTTGCCGAACTCGACCGCCAGCTCAACCTCAACGACGCCGTGCTGCGCACCAAGGTGCACCGTCCGGCCGTTGTGAAGCCGGCCGTTGTGAAGCCAGTTTTCGACAAGCCAGCTGCGGTGAAGGCCGAGGCCTGACATGGCCGGCGAGACTCCCATCACGGTCGTCGGAAACCTAGTCGACGACCCTGAATTGCGATTCACGCCGAGCGGTTCGGCCGTGGCGAACTTCCGCATCGCCTCAACCCCTCGCACGTTCGATCGTCAGACGAACGAGTGGAAAGACGGCGACTCACTGTTCCTCACGTGCAACGTCTGGCGTCAGTACGCCGAGAACGTTGCCGAGTCCCTGTCCAAGGGAATGCGCGTCATCGTCACCGGCCGGCTCAAGCAGCGGTCGTACGAAACGCGTGAGGGCGAGAAGCGCACCGTGTTCGAAGTAGAGGTCGACGAAGTCGGCCCAGCGCTGCGCAGTGCCACTGCCAAGGTCACCAAGGGTGCCCGCGGCGGCGGCGGCGGTGGTGGTGGCGGCGGATTCGGCGGCGGCGACTCCGGCAGTTCCGGCGGCTCCTCTTCAGGTGGCAACGACCCGTGGGCATCATCCGGTGGCGGTACCGCTTCCGGTGGTGGCTTCGACGAGCCTCCCTTCTAACCTCCCCCAACCGACCATGCCGGCGGCTCAATCAGAGCGCCGGGAATCCGAAACCTACGGAGAACCACCATGGCCCCCAAGCCTCCCGCACGTCAGATCAAGATCAAGAAGAAGGCCTGTGTCTTCTGTCGTGAAGACGCGATGCCGATCGACTACAAGGACGTCCCCTTGCTGCGTAAGTACATCTCTGACCGCGGCAAGATCCGGGCCCGTCGGGTGACCGGCAACTGCACCCAGCACCAGCGCGACATCGCCATGGCAGTCAAGAATGCCCGCGAGGTCGCACTGCTTCCCTACACCGCCTCGGTGCGCTGACCCCACCACCCCAGGAGCAACGAAGATGAAGCTCATCCTCACCGCCGACGTCCCCGGACTCGGCACCCCCGGCGACGTCGTCGAGGTCAAGGACGGCTACGGCCGCAATTACTTGCTGCCCCGTGGTCACGCTGTGGCGTGGACCAAGGGTGGCGAAAAGCAGGTGGCACAGATCAAGCGGGCACGTGGTGCGCGCGAGATCCGTGGCGTCGAGCACGCTCAGGAAGTCAAGAGCGCACTCGGTGCACTCACCGTGGTCATCACCCAGCGTGCCGGAGACGGCGGCCGGTTGTTCGGCTCGGTGACGACGGCCGACGTCGTGGCAGCGATTTCTGCTGCTGGCGGTCCTGCACTCGACAAGGGCGCCATTCGCGTCACCACCCCGATCAAGACGGTGGGTACGCACTCAGTCTCGGTGTCATTGCACCCTGAGGTCGAGTTTGCGCTCCCCGTTGAGGTTGTCGCCGCCTGACATGACGTACCGCGTGGTGGTGGTGTGCTCCGGTAATATCTGCCGCAGCCCCATCGCCGAAGCGGTGCTTCGTGGTGCGTTCGACGAAGCTGGGCTTGTCGTTGACGTCAGCAGTGCGGGCACGGGTGGTTGGCACGCGGGTGATCCCGCCGACCCGCGGGCCATGCGCGTCCTTGAGGCGCACGGTTATGAGCTCGTCCACTCGGCTCGCCAGTTTGATCCGCGCTGGTTCGACGATGTCGATCTCGTTCTGGCCCTCGACGCTGAAAATCTGGCCGATCTGCGGCGCCTGGCTCAGAGGCATGGGCTTGCGCACGCCCATGTTCGGGCCTTGAGATCGTTCGATCCGGCGGTGTCCGATCTACCTGAAATGTCTGCTGAACTCGACGTTCCCGACCCCTATTACGGGGACGACGAAGGGTTCGAAGTCGTCCTGCAGATGATCGAGGCTGCCGCCCCGGGGGTTGTGGATTACGCCCGAATTGACGGATTTTAGCGCCTGATTTCACACGTGTGGTGACCCTCTGTGACCCTCTCAAGAAACGCCCGACGGTTATCTTGTCCCCACACCCGGTGCACAGTCTTTCCGCAGGTCAGAGTCCCTATTTGAGGCAAGGAAATTTTGCCCTCCCCACGTTATCCACAGGTCTATCCGGAGGCTTCGTGGCGAGTCCCCAAGGTTATCCACAGCTCTGTCCACAGGCGCTGTCGACAGGGGTCAGTTCGGCCCCGTAGCGTCACGCTCACAAGCACTGTCGGTACCTCGCGATAGAACGAAGGGGTCCAGTTCAATCCGGACCCACCAAAGGAGCGTGGAATGAGCGTCGCAGAGTTCCCGCGCGCTTCCGACGATGCATTGCCCGACCGTTTGCCACCGCAAGACATCGCGGCCGAGCAGAGCGTTCTAGGCGCCATGCTGCTGAGCAAAGACGCAGTCGCCGACGTAGTCGAGACCCTTCGCGAGAGCGATTTCTACCGCCCCACGCACCAGACCATTTACGGCACCATCCTCGATCTCTATGGCCGCGGCGAGCCCGCTGACGCCATCACCGTGGCTGCAGCGCTCGGAAAGAATGGTGAACTGAGCCGCATCGGTGGAGCGCCCTACTTGCACACACTCGTTGCGGGCGTTCCTACCGCCGCCAACGCGTCCTACTACGCGCGCATTGTGTCTGAGCGCGCGATTCTGCGGCGCCTTGTTGAAGCCGGCACGCGCATCACGCAAATGGGATACACGGCCGACGGTGAGGTCGACGATCTCGTCGATCGCGCGCAGGCCGAGGTGTACGACGTCACCGAGCGGCGCATGAGTGAGGACTACCGCCCGCTCAGCGCCTTGATGAACGACGCTCTCGCCGAGATCGAAGCAATCGGAAACCGCGGCGGCGAAATGGTCGGCGTTCCCACGGGCTTCGCCGATCTCGACCGACTCACCAACGGCTTGCACCCGGGCCAGCTGTGCATCATCGCCGCTCGACCAGCCATCGGAAAATCGACGCTTGGCCTCGACCTCGCGCGATCGGCATCAATCAAGCACGGACTCACTAGCGCCATCTTCAGCCTAGAAATGAGCCGCAACGAAATCGTCATGCGATTGCTGTCGGCCGAAGCTCAGATCGGTCTGCACAACATGCGCAGCGGTTCGATGAGCGATGCCGACTGGACTCGCCTGGCGCGCAAGATGTCGGCCGTCAGCGAAGCACCGCTCTTCATCGATGACTCACCGAACCTCACGATGATGGAGATTCGCGCGAAGGCGCGGCGGTTGCGTCAGCGCAACGACCTGCGCCTGATCATTGTCGACTATCTGCAGCTCATGACCAGCGGTCGCAAAGTCGAGTCACGCCAGCAAGAGGTCAGTGAGTTCTCGCGTCAGATGAAGTTGTTGGCTAAGGAACTTGAAGTTCCGGTCGTCGCGATCTCGCAGCTCAACCGTGGTCCGGAGCAGCGCACTGACAAGAAGCCAATGCTCTCTGACCTTCGTGAATCCGGATCGCTTGAGCAAGACGCCGACATCGTGGTGTTGATCAGTCGCGAAGATGCCTACGAGCGTGAATCACCGCGCGCGGGTGAAGCCGACTTCATCATTGCCAAACACCGCAACGGGCCGACCGGCCAGGTGACCGTCGCATTCCAGGGACACTACTCGCGCTTCGTCGATATGGCCGTCACGTAGCAGCACAAAGGTCTGCGATCCTCAGTGCTCGTCGAAGCGAATGCGGTGACGTGCCTCGCGGAAACGGATCGCCTCGTAGGTCACCAGCGCGATCATGACGCCCGCCACGATGACGAGCGAGGCCAAAGACGGCAGCAACGTACCCACTGGAATCAGCGCGATCAGCACCACGGACGCGACGAGTCGCTGGACGTTGACGGTGCGGATGTTCCGCAGCCGAAAGGCCACGTGCGCCAAGAGGTACAGTGCCATCCCGCCGAAGAGTGCCACGGACGCGACCGTCTTCAGTGGCGCATCGATGTCGAGCAGGGTCTTCTTCAATCCAAGCGCGACCAGCACGATGCCGAACACCATGAACAGGTGGATGTAGCTGTACGAGTCACGCGCCATATTTGCCTGCAGGCGCCCGCTCAATAAGGCGAACCTGCGTGCGGCCACCAGCGCCACCACGTCGAAGTACAGCCACCACATGGCACACACCACGACACCACCGAGCGCAGCGGCGGTCACGACTCCGGCGGAGAGGGTCTCGCCCGCGGCACTGACGCCGACGGCCACCACCGACTCGCCGAGCGCGATGATGATGATGAGTCCGTGGCGCTCGGCGAAGTGCTCTGCGTCGACCTTCCAACCAGAAGTGCCCACTACCAGCGGAGTAGCGAAATCGATGATGATCGCCAGTGTCCACAGCACCGCGCGCACAGGTCCGGGCGACATGAATCCGGCCGCCAGAATCATGGCGGCCCCTGCGAGCATTCCCGGAGTTAGCCTCAGCACCGCCCCGAACACATCCGGGTTATCGCGAGTGGTGAACAAGTAGAGAAGTACGTGCAGGGCGCGCACCAGGAAGTAGGCAGCACCGAAGAGCAGCGCGTATTCACCAAATGCCGAGGGCGCCGCCAGCCCGACGACGAGCATGGCAAGCATCGCCGCCATCATCACCAGTCGAGGCAGCACGTTGTCGTCGATGCGGATCGAGTTGGTCAGCCAGGCATAGCCCACCCAGGCCCACCAGATCACCGCGAGCACTGCGAAGCCGCGCAGCATGCCGAGCCAGGTGAGGTCGGAGGCCATCAGGGTGGTCACCTGAGTGAGGGCGAAGACGAAGACGAGGTCGAAGAACAGCTCAAGCGGGGTGACCGCGTGCGTGTCCTCCACCGTGAGCTCGTGGCGGTGCTCGTCGGGTGCGCTCATGCCGTGATTCTCCCCTGCTCGGGATGGAACTGTCGCGGAGGCGCTGGCCCCTTCGTGTCTGGCGCTAGGTGCGTGGGTCTGTCGGGGCCATTCGATACAGCGAGTGCCGTCCCCGGCTCGTGGTCACGTCTTGACCAAAGAAGCCCCAGACGGGCATCTCTTGACCAAAGATGCCAGGGTCGAGAGGGAGCCATGCCGACGTCTCGGAGTTTCTTCAGCCAGAGACCGTGACCGCGTGGCATTCAGTTCATGTGGCAGGGGTTCAGAGCAGCCCATAGTGTGCGCTCACATGCCTACAGCGACTCCGTACCAGCGTGAGAGAGTAGACAGTGCTGGGCCTGACACCTATCGCCCGCGTACTTGCACCGCCACCCACAGGAGTTCTTCGTGATCGAGGTCAACGATCTGACCAAGCAGTACGGCGACGTGACAGCAGTCGACGCCGTCACCTTCACCGTGCGGCCAGGAATTGTCACGGGCTTCCTTGGTCCTAACGGTGCTGGTAAGTCAACGACGATGCGCACGATCCTCGGACTCGACCGGCCGACGTCAGGAACGGCCACGGTCAACGGTCGCGCATTCCGTGCGGCCAAGGCTCCCCTGACCGAACTCGGTGCGATGCTCGAAGCGAAAGCGGTCGACAAGGGACGCTCCGCGCGCAATCACCTGCTTGCTGTCGGCGCCACCATCGGTGTGGGTCGGCGGCGCGTCGACGAGATGCTCGACATGGTGGGCCTAGCCGATGTGGCGACGAAGAACGCGGGCGGCTTCTCACTCGGCATGAGTCAGCGGCTCGGTATCGCCACCGCGTTGATCGGAAACCCCGGAGTCGTGATGCTCGACGAACCGGTGAACGGCCTGGACCCCGACGGAATCCTGTGGATCCGCAACCTCCTTCAGCAATTGGCCGCTGAGGGTCGCACAGTATTCGTCTCGTCACATCTGATGAGCGAAATGGAATTGACCGCCGAACACCTCATCGTGATCGGACGTGGTCGAATTCTTGCCGACATCTCGATGGAGGGTTTCATCGCGATGTCGTCGCAGCACCGAGTGGTCGTCGAATCACCCGACGCGCAGAAACTGCGCGATCTCCTCATCGGCCCTGACGTATCGATCACATCAACCGAACCATCACGCCTTGAAATCGAAGGAGTCACTGCCCCGCGCGTGGGTGAGGTTGCTGCTGCCAACGGCGTTGTGCTGCACCAACTCGCCGACATTGCACCATCACTGGAGGAAGCGTTCATGGAACTCACCGCCGACAGCGTCACCTTCCACGGATCCGTATCGGCCCAGGGGA
>CAIYMF010000276.1 GCA_903927265.1 uncultured bacterium
CTCTCCACGATCGTAGGGGTGCCCGGGCGGGTCGCGCTATGAAAGTGGCGGGAGAGGCTGGTGGGCTCAGCCGGCGGTAGGGATGGTGATCGGGGCCACGGTCAGCACGACCTCGTTCATGGGCGCCATCTTGCTTCCCGGCATCGGCGACTGTGCCACCACGACGGCGCTGTTGAGCACGTCAGGCGTGGGCGTGGTGCGCAGCCGGTTGAGTCCAACCGCGTTGAGGCGTACGCGCGCCTCGTCGAGGGTCAAGCCGACAACGTCGGGCACGGTGACGAAAGCGATCGGAAGGTTTTTTGCTGGCGTCTCGTTTGCAGCGCTGAACGCCAGTCTCCCCGGAGGCGGGGAGCCTTCGCTCGAGGGTGTCTCCACCGAGTACGCGCAGAACTTGTCGGATCCCGAGCTCACCTCGTAAATCTGCCCGGCCACGCGCAACTGTGAAATCGAGTCACTGAGGTAGTAGTCGACCGCTTGTGGGCCGCACTTCGTGACCCCGAAGAAGACAGCCGTTGCCCCGTACGCGGCGCTGCGATCAACGACCGCTGTGGTCGACGAGAGTTCGGAGACGCTGGCACACCGAACCGCGATCAACGTTTCGGGCGGAATGAGTCCGGTCAGGCACGCCGTGCCGTAGCCGAGCTGCAACGTGGCGCCAGTTCCCGCGAGGTCGACGCTACTTCCCGCTGCGACTTTGAGTGGCGCGGGCGGCGTGTAAGGGGGGTGTCCAGGAATCGCAGACATACTCGAATGGCTCGGCGTGGGCGAAGTCGCTGCAGGCGACGCAGTCTTTCCTGGACGCATCGCCCACAGCGTGCCACCAAACGCCGCTACCATCAGCAGCGCCACCGCCACCACACCGACGCGCTCGAACTGCGATCGCCGATGTCCGCGTTGCATGAGGGCGCTCACATCAACGCGCGAGCAGTCGGACACGTCAACGCCGCCCACAAGTTCCTTCAACTGTTGGTCGCTCATGATTCCTCCGCGTGCAGGTTGTCGGCGAGGTGACCGCTGGCGCGCAACTTTCCGATTGCTCGGTGCGTCACGCTCTTCACGGTTCCAAGTGGAAGGCGCAGTTCATCGGCGGTTTCGGCTTCACTCAAGTCGAGCAGAAACCGCAGTGCCACGACCCGACGTTCGCGATCGGTGAGTTCACTGAGGGCACGAAGGAGGAGGTCCCTTTGCCCATAGCCGTCGGAATCGTCGGGCCGTGATTGCTCAGGTATGAGGTCTGTGAGCACTTCGCGTCCGCGGTCGCGGCGCCACCGGTCGATGTTGGCGTTGGTCAGTGTTCTGCGTGTGTACGCGAGCGGATCCTGTGCGCGCAGCCGACCCCATCGCGAATACGTGCGCATGAGCGCGGTCTGCACGAGATCCTCGGCTGCAGATCGGTTGGTCGTGAGTACGAGCGCTAAGCGCAGCAGTGAGGTTTCGTGTGTCGTGACGAAATCGCGGAAGGCCGCGTCGGCCTCTGCGCGCGACTCACGTGACCCCATACCTCATTAAACGCAGGTGGGGCTGTTCAGGTTCTTCGAATCGCTTCTGTCCGCGAGTTCATCAGTTACGCGGGTCAAATGGGCGAATAGCACGCCTAAGTGATGGACTCGCCGGAAGAGACCGGAAGAGAGGAGGGGAGTGGGGCCAGGACGAGGGAATCGACTACCGGTTCTTGGCGACGATGAAGTCGCGCTTGTAGCCGTACTTGTAGGCGCCATCAACCGACGACATGTCGCCGTTGAGGATGCTCGCCGAACCACCGGGTGACGAGTAGGTGTACGCACGCGGCCACGCCTGGTTCATCTCGAGCACCATGCCGCGCTTCACGCCGAAGTGAATGAGCGCCCGCGCAAGGTCATTCGCGTAAACGCGGTATCCGTAGACATAGACGACCTGGCCACTTGATGTAACGCCAACCGCCGATCGCTCGCCGGGGCAGTGGCGATACTGAGCGCCGACAGCTCCCCAGGAGTCGCAACCGTTGCCGCGCGACGAGGTCTTGTTAACGCCGTTGTCGACAAGCAAAGGAAGGTTCTGACGCACGACGCGGTAATTCGAGGCGCTCATCCCACTCGTCCACTTAATGACGTTGAGGTGACCGGACTTGTCGACCACGAGCGATCCGTAGCCGCTGCGAAGTGACTTGTAGATGTTGCCGCGAAGGGCGTAGCCACCTGCATCGGAATTCAGCAGGAAACCCCCGTTGAAGGCGGCGGTCATGCGACTGCGATACGTACTCGGACGGTCGTAGGACGAGGAGTAACCGCCCGGGGCAGAAGTGCCGGGCACGAACTGGAACGAGTTGAGAGATTGGCTGATCTTGACGATCGACATTCCGCCCCAACTGGCCCGGACGACGCCAGGTGCGCTGAGCGGCGACACCGACGACTTCGCCACGGGAGCGGGGGCCGCGTGGACCGCACCACCCGCTGCCACCGTGAGCGGAATTGCGATTGCTGCCGCGGCGAAAGCCGCTAGGTACCGAGCCCGTGACATGGTTCTCCCCTTATCAATGAATTGACCACGTCCTTCGATGGTAAGCGACGATCCAGCACCAAACACCATCCCTGCGAGTGACATGCTGGGCTCGTGTCCATCGAATTCCGCATGATCGAGACCAATGGCATCCGCCTACACGCGGCCGTCGCTGGCCCCGACGATGGCGAATTGGTGGTCTTGCTGCACGGCTTCCCGGAATTCTGGAAGGGCATGCTGGCCCCGCTGGAAGCCTTCGCGGCCGCCGGCTATCGGGTCGTCGCACCCGACCAGCGTGGCTACAACCTCAGCGACAAGCCTGCAGGAATTCACTCGTACGCCATCGAAAACCTCGCGAACGACGTTGTCGGACTCATCGACGCCTTCGGCCGCGAGCGCGCCCACGTTATCGGCCACGACTGGGGAGCAGCCGTCACCTGGTGGCTTGCCATCGCCCATCCCGAGCGACTGGCCCGAGTGGCAGTCGTCAACGTGCCGCACCCGGCCGTACTGCTCAAGCAACTCCGAAGTAACCCGAAGCAACTCGCGAAGAGCTGGTACATGCTCAGCTTCCAGATTCCGTGGCTGCCCGATCGCGTGTTCGGAAGCCTCGCCGGAAGAGGCTTCGCGAAGGCGTTGGCCCGCACGGCCAATCCGGGGTCATTTACCCCCGACTACCTCGACGACCTCGAACGCGCCTGGGAACAGCCGGGCGCTGCCACCGCGATGCTCAATTGGTACCGAGCCGCATTCCGAAGCCAGCCCTCCGGGCCACACGATCGCCGGGTCACCCTGCCCATCCTGATTCTCTGGGGTGTGAACGACATCGC
>CAIYMF010000277.1 GCA_903927265.1 uncultured bacterium
GGTGGCAGCGGCCGACAGTGTGCACGAGAACGTGGTGCTCGTGATGGTGGGTGATGCAAGGACGGTGCAGGTCTTGCCGTTGAGTTGGTCGTAGTTGGTGACCGTGTTGGGAACCTCAAGGGTGATGACCTTGGTGGAGGTGAAGCCGTGGGCGGCGCTGGTGGTGAAGGCCATCGTGGCTTGCCCCACGGTGGCGGTAGCTGCGTCGCCACTAACAACGGTGACGTTCTTGGTGGCAGCGGCCGACAGTGTGCACGAGAACGTGGTGCTCGTGATGGTGGGTGATGCAAGGACGGTGCAGGTCTTGCCGTTGAGTTGGTCGTAGTTGGTCACCGTGCTAGGAACGGCGAGGGTGGCAACGTTGCCGGCAACGTAGGGGTGCGCGCTGCTGGTGGTAACTGCCAGCGTGCTCAGGTCACGAGCGGCGGTGGCGTTGTCGCCGCTGACCACGGTGACGTTCTTGGTGGCTGCACTGGACAGGGTGCAGGAAAAGGTGGTGGCGGTGATCGCTGGCGAGTTGAGCACGGTGCAGGTTTTGCCGTTGACTTGGTCGTAGTTGGTGACGGTGTTGGGCACGGTGAGGGTGACGATGTTGCCCGATGCGAAGCCGTGTGCGGCGGTGGTGGTGAAGGCCAGGGTCGTCTTACCCACAGTGGCGGTTCCGGAGGCGTCGATGTTAACGCCGCTGTAGCTAGCGATCGTGTACGTGAACGTGTTGGTGTCGACCACGGTGATCGACTTGGCACCATCAAGGGTGGCGTTACCCGTCGCGATCGTTGCCGTGTTACCCGTGACGTAACCGTGGCTCGGGTCGGTGACGGTGACAACTGTTTCAGCGACAGTCGCGGTTCCTGAGGCGTCAATGTTCGCGCCGTTGTAACTGCCGATCGTGTAGGTGAACGTGTTGGTGTCGACCACCGTGATCGTCTTGGCACCATCAAGTGTCGCGTTACCGGTCGCGATCGTTGCTGAATCGTTCGTCGAGTAACCGTGAGCGGTCGCGGTGACTGTGACCTTCGTCTGGGCGAAGTCGGCAGTTGCGTTGTCTCCACTGGCAATGGTGATGTTCTTGGTGACGGCCGTGCCCAGGGTGCAGCTGAAGCCAGTGGTGGTGGGCACGGGTGAGGCGAGCACGGTGCAGGTCTGGCCGTTGAGTTGGTCGTAGTTGGTGACCGTGCTCGGAACGGTAAGTCCCACCACATTGCCCGATACAAATCCGTGGGTAACGCCGGTGGTAACAGCCAACGTGCTGAGGGGGCGGCTAGCTGTGGCCGAGTCTCCAGTAACCACTGCAACGTTCTTGATCGCCGGCACGCTCAGGGTGCAACTGAAACCGGTGCTGGTCGGGGCGGGGGAAGCCAGGACGGTGCAGGTTTGGCCGTCGATCTGGTCGTAGTTTGCAACGGTGTTCGGCACCGAGAGGGTGAGGGTATTTGTTGCCACGAAGCCATGTGCGGCAGTGGTGGTGACGGCGAGTGTGGCGAGGCCAGTTCCGACGGTGGCACCCTCAGTGCCCGCAAGAGTGATGTTCTTGGTGACGGGAACGGTCAGTGTGCAACTGAAGCCAGTCGCGGTCGGTGCAGGGGATGCCAACACCGTGCATGATTCGGCATTGAGTTGGTCGTAGTTGGTGACCGTGCTCGGCACTGACATCGACACGACATCGCCTGACACGAAGCCGTGCGTCTGACGCGTAGTCAGTGCGAGCACGGTCTTCGGAAGGCTCACGGTGGCGGCGCTTGCGCTGGTCAACGTGATGTTCTGAGTCGCCGCGCTCGACAAGGTGCAGGAGAACGTGGTGCTCGTGATCGTGGGCGAAACCAGCACGGTGCAGGTTTTGGTATCGAGTTGGTCGTAGTTGGTGACCGTGTTCGGAACCGCGAGCGTGAGCACGTTGCCAGAGACGTAGGAGTGCGCGGCAGTTGTCGTGACGGCCAGGGTGGCCTTGCCGACGGTGGCAGTTCCGCTCGCACTGATGTTGGCACTGTTGTAGCTGGTGATCGTGTACGTGAACGTGTTCGTGTCGACCACGGTGATGGTCTTGGTTCCGTCGATCGTCGCGTTACCGGTAGCGATCACCGCCGAGTTACCGGTAATGAATCCGTGGCTGGGCGCGTTCACGGTGACGACCGTCTTGGCGACCGTGGCGGTTCCGGTGGCGTTGATGTTGACGCCGTTGTAACTAGTGATCGAGTAAGTGAACGTGTTCGCATCCACCACCGTGATCGTCTTGGCACCATCAAGGGTGGCATTACCAGTAGCAATCGTCGCGGAGTTACCCGAGGCGTAACCATGCCCAGCCGCAGACACAGTCACCAACGTCTGAGCCACCGCCGCAGTGCCGGTACTGACGCTGATCGTGGTGCTCTGGGCGGTGCCCAGGGTGTACGTGAATCCAGTGCTGGTTGCGTTGGCAACGGTGAAGTTGCCATTAAGGGCGGCGTTACCCGTGCCTGCAATCGTGACCGACTGCCCATTCGTGTAGGCGTTGTTGGCCGTCACTGAAACGGTCGCCGAAGGCTCAGACGCGGTACCGCCGGTGGCGCTCAGAGCGGACGTGCCTGCAGTGCCTAGCAGGTAGGTGAATGAGTTGCCGGACACGGTGTTGACGGCGAAACTGCCGTTGAGGCCGGCACTTGTCGTTCCGGCCACCGTGACCGGGTCGCCGACGGCAAGCGTGTTCGCAGTGCTCGTGGTCGCAGTGGCTTCAGAGCGAACAGTGGTACCTGTCGCCGCCTGAAGGGTGCCGGTGCTGCGCGTCGCTCCGAGATCAAACTGCAAGTGGTTGCCGCCGCGGCGGTAACAGACGGTCTCCGTGCCAGCAAAACTTGCTACCGGTGCGCCCGAGCTCCAGTTGACGTAGATGTTGTCGCCGGCAACCCAGGTCGCGCCAGTAGTCACAGTCAATTCGATGACGGTGTTGTTGGTGTTGCACGTGCTCGAGGAGCCCGCGATGTACTGCCAGCCGCTGACGGCAGCCGATGAGGGAGTGACGCTGGCAGTGGTCAGGTTCCAAGACGGTGGTGTTAACGACGCAGCAGTAATGGTCGTCTGGGGGCTGATCGTCGCCGAGGTGATGGTGGCCTTGGGGTTGACGGTGGCCGAGGTAATGGAGCTAACCGGGCTCAGCGATGCTGCCGAGATCGATGACATCGGCGAAAGCGAGGCCGAAGCAATGCCCTTCTGCGGACTCGCCGTCGCGCCATCACTACTGGTGATAGTGACGTTGGACGTGGCCGCTGACGAGAGTGTGCACGAGAACGTCGTGCTGGTGATGGTGGGTGAGGCGAGTACCAGGCACGTCTTGCCGCTGACCTGCGCGTAGTTGGTGACCGTGCTTGGCACTGCAAGCACCACGGTGTCGCCCGAAGCGAAGCTGTGCGTAGCGGCAGTGGTGATTGGAAGCGTGGTGAGGCCAACCGATGCGGTGGCAGCATCGGTGCTGGTGAGGGACACGTTGGTACTGGCTGCAGCCGACAGAGTGCACGAGAACGTGGTGCTGGTGATGGTGGGCGAGGCGAGAACCGTGCAGGTCTTGGCGTTCAACTGGGTGTAGTTGGTAACCGTGCTGGGTACTGCGAGTGTGACGATCTTGCCCGAGGTGAATTGGTGAGCCGAGGTCGTCACGACTTTGAGTGTGTTCTCGGGCACCGTCGCTGTGCCGCTCACCGGGTTGAAGTCAACGCTGCCGTTGTAGGCGGTGACGGTGAAGGTGAAGGTGGTGGCCGTCGCCGAGGCAATAGTGAATGTTCCGTTGAGCGGGCTGCCTGAGCTGAAACCAGCGACCGTTACCGAGTCGCTCACGGAAAACGAGTTGTCGGCAGTGATGGTGGCCGTCGTGGCCCACTTGACTGCCGACGCAGTTGCAGGGGTGTTGCTGACGGTGGTGGAGGGAACCGTGGTTGTCGTGCGGTCGAGGTCGAAGGTGATCGAGTTCGTCGTCACGGCGGTCGGCGTGTAGCCCGTGCCGTCTATTCCTGCGTTGTTGACCGCCATGTTGAACGTGTCGCTGGTGGTGAATCCGTGGGTGGCCGCGGTGGCCACGACGGTGTCTTGGACCGCAGAACCCGACGCAGACTTGCCACCAGCACCAGTCGCGTAGCTCTTGGTCGCCGACAGTGTGTACGACAGTGAGCCAGCAGCCGCTGCGCTCAGTTGCTTCCAGCCATTGATATCAGCGGCGTAGCCGGTGGCGCACGTGCCGCACGTGACGTTGACGTAGACCCAGTCGCCCGTATCGAAGCCGGTTCCGGCCCCACCGCAGGTGACAGTTGCGTTCGTCAGGTCCTTACAGGTGGCGGTTAGCTGAACGGTCCTGCTGTTGTCGTTCTTCACATTGCTGACCGTTGCTGAACTGATCGCCAGTGCCGTCACAGTCTTCGACGTTGTCGGCAACTGGCCGCGACTCACACTTACTTGGGGCGTGATCGACATGGTGCCGAGAGTGGCAACCGGCGTGATAGCCGCGCTGCTGATGCTTGCGACCGGAGTGACGCTTGCGGTGTTGATCGCACGCTGAGGCGTCAGGCTCGAACTACTGATCGCTTTATGCGGTGCGATGCTCGCCGAGCTGATGTCGGCATTGGGCTTGACCACTGCCGAGGTGATTGACGTTTGCGGCGTCAAGCCCAGAGCGCTGATGGCCTTCTGCGGAATGATGCTGGCGGCGATAGTGGCCTGCGGGCTCGTGGTGAGTGCGCTGACGACCTTCTGCGGAGTGATGGTGGAACTGCTGATCGCCTTGTGCGGCGCGATGCTCGCTGAGGTAATCGACGTGTTGGGCGTGATCGATACCGACGTTGCATTCGCAACGGGGGGAGTAAGCGAAACGCTGGTTGCCGTCTTGCGCGTTCCGACAGTCGCGGTAGTGATGTTGTCGGTCGGAGGCGCGACCGCAACAGTCGACACCGATGAGCTG
This sequence comes from uncultured bacterium, assembly GCA_903927265.1. Lineage (GTDB taxonomy): Bacteria > Actinomycetota > Actinomycetes > S36-B12 > CAIYMF01 > CAIYMF01. Next base: position 4,919 of record CAIYMF010000277.1, read on the forward strand.
TAGCCCTGCGAGAGGAGGCCTGCGGTGAGGCCAGTGTGAAGCAGCGCGAATTCGTCAACGCTTCCGATGAACGCATCGGAAGGCATGCTGGTGGGAATGGAGCCCGATGTAATTGCCGGAGTTCCGATGCGCCACGTCGTGCTTGTTGCACCCGTCGTCGTTGCGTAGTAGCCGCCGGTGGAGTTCGTTGCCTGCTGCACGCCGTCGACGTAGAGAGTGGCGCCGGTGGTGCCCATCACAGCAGCGGCGAGGTGCCAGCGACCATCGGTGTAGTCGGTGCCGCTCGAGCTGATCTTCCAACCGGCGGTGGCATTGCGGCCACCGAAGGCGACATTGCCGGTCGAGTCGACCCACAACGCCCGGTCGATAGTGGTGGTGCTGTTGTTGAGACTGGCGAGCACGCCGCCCGTGGCCGTGCTCGTCTGGAACCACATGGCAAGAGTGTTGGTGCCGGTGGAGAGGTTCCAGGTGCTGGTGGTGGCTGTACCGCTGGGTGAGCCGTCGTTGGTCTTACCTGGCGATTGGAAGTAGGAGGTGCTGGCAAGCGTGGCCGCGGTGCTGCTGCTGCAGTACAGGGCACCCGAGCTGTTGACCGTGGGCTTGGTGGTGCTCGTCGAAAAGTTTCCAGTGATCCAACCTGAGGTGGCGAACGCCGCGTTGTTGTTCTGCCCGCCATTCCATAGGCCAGCGCCGTTGTCATCGAACGGATTCCACGCGGTGAGTTCGCCCGTACCACCGGTGCCATCACCAAAACCGGTGAGCAGCGTGTTCCAAGCACTAGTTGAGCACGCTGTGGTCGACACCGAGTTAGCCGAGAGCGCTGAGTTGGTCGTGGTGAGCAAAGCTGAACTGGCGGTAATGACCAGAACCGGAGTCAGCAAGGCGGCGACCGCGAGTGTGATGGCGCCACGGCGAGTGAGTCGAGTACTCATGACTGCTCGACCTCCTCGTCGCGACGACGCATCGCGCGCATGAGGTCAGCGCCTTCGCCAACGGCGACAAGCACGAACAGGGTGCCGAATACCACGAGTCGTCCCTTAGGGGTTTGGCCTTCGACGGCGAGTTGCTGCCACCACGGAATCTCGCCGAGTGACAGACCGATAACGGCGCTAGCAGGTGTGAGGTCGGCGTCGGGCGCGTTGTTCGCGTCACCCTTGGTCTGGTACCAGACACCCTCGAGGTTCTTGTTCTGTACACGCTCGACGACGCGGTGCGTGACGGTGAGTCCGGAACGTGTGGAGAACGTGATGACCTGTCCGACCTGCACGCCGCTCTTGTCAATGTTCGGATCCATCATGATTGTGCTGCCGACGGGGTACAGGGGAGTCATTGAGCCACTGGTGATGGTGACGAGCTTGTTGCCGCTGCGCTGAATCATGAACGGAATCACGGTGATGCCGATTGCTGCGACGGTGACGAGTACAACCGCGATGCGATAGACCCACTTGAGCGTGGTGCGCACAGCACTGGGCGTAGGTGCCTCGGGGGCAACGTGCTTACCCGCGGGGGCCGGCTCACTCACGGCGATGTCGACGGCGCTCATGCGTTATTCGCCGTCTGCTCGGCGTAGAACTTGAAGGTGCTGGTGATCGACGACTTGCCCTGGGCGGTGCGACCGGCGCCGGGAACTACGAAGGCGCGCAGGCACAGCGTTTGCGACCCGCCGCCAGGGAGTACCTGATCGCCGGTCTGACCGCCTGTGCTCTTGCTACCGATGATCGCAACTTCCGTAGCTGAGCCAGCGCCGAGTGTGGCGGTGGAGAGACTGACTGCGGTACCGCCGCTGTATGAGGCGGCGTCGCAGGTGGTCGCTGCCCGTGGGCGTGCGGCGGTTCCCGATGCCGTGCTCACGATGTCGATCTCGATGAGTGGGCTTGTGGCGTTGCTGCTTGCCGACGTCATCGCATACCGCATTTCGCCGGTGCCCGAATTGGTGATAACCAACTGCTGGTAGACCGCGTTGAGCGTTCCGACCCCGACACCGGTTGCACTCAGCCACGCTGTTGAAGAAGCGCCATTGGACAGCCCGATCGCGATCGAACCCGACGTCACACCCGCAGTGGTCGTTGCCTGGGTGCTCTTAATCAGAGCGAGTGACGGGATACCGCCAAGGCCCCCGATCGACACGAGAACCAAGGCACCACCAGCGACCCACAGGCGTGGGTTGCGGGCCAGGCTGGTCATCTCGGGTGCCTCTCAGGTCGGTGGGTCAGCAGGGAGTTTCTGAAGTGCCGGTCGGCCTATGGGTTATTTGTCGTCTGTTCTGCGGAAAAGTTGAGCGTCAAGTTGCTAGTCGAGCCGTTCTGCGTTGATGCCAGGGGGAGTGACATCTTGATGCAGTAGTACTCAGTGGCGTTGGCAGCCAAAGTCCGGTCACCGGTCTGCTGGCCGCTGGTGGAGTCGCCGTAGAGGGTGAGGGCCGTCGTGGCCGTCGACACAGTCGGAATCGTCACGGTTCCGCTTGACGCCGCTGAGGTGATGTTGGCGTTGGTCTTGGCCACGGTGAAAGTGGTCGTGGTGGGCACTGTCGCCACGAGGTAGCTGCCATTGAGAGCGGTGCCAGCGGTCAGTCCCGAGATGGTGACTGGCTGACCGATGACGAGGCCATGTGCCGCTGCAGTCGTGATCGTTCCCACATTGGAGGTCAGTGCGACTCGCGACACGGTCGCCGACGTCGTCGCCGAGTTCAAGGGCGCGCTGAAGTCGACCGTGGAGTCGCACGTAGATGCGGCATTCACAACAGAGACCATCGACAGTTGCAGGTCGTTGGTAAAGGTATTGGCCGTCGACCAGTTGGCTGTGGCCGAAACGCGGGCTCCCACGGTTCCGGTGTTCTGGATGCTTGACTTCGTGTACACCGTGTCGCCGGGCATGATCGACGACTGCGCAAGACCGCCCGAGCTTGCCGACTGACCGAGAGTCAGGGCAATGGTTCCGGATGAAATTGTCGCGGCGCTGGTGCTCTTGCTGTCAGTGAAAAGCGCTGCAGAGGCAAGGCTTCCGAGGCCGAGGCCGCTCATGGCGAGCAAGGCAATGCCGCCAACGATGTACCGGGCGTTACGTCCGGTGCGTGCGGGTCCGGTGGGGGCCATGGAGGTCTCCTGGTGTCTATTGGGGAGTCGGGATTTGGACGCGAGTAAGAGTGCGCGGGTTCCACGATCGGGTGAAGAAAGTCATCGAGTGAGTGAATGGGCCAAATGGGTGAAGGCATGCCAAAGGGGAGGGCCCACGCTTGGAGGCAGGCCCTCCCCTTTGGAGGTCGATCAGGAGATCAATCGATCACGGGTTGTTGGCGGTCTGCACTGCTGCGAACGACAGGTTGTTGCCAGCGGTCTTGCCGGCCACGGTGTTGGTGGCGCTTGACGCGAGCGAGACGGTGAGGCACAAGTTGTCCTTCGCGGTGGCGGCAAGAGTGCGAGATGCGGCCGAAACGCCGGAGAAGGAACCGTTGTAGAGCTCAGTACCTGAACCTGAGCAGGTGCCCGTGCGCAGGACTGCAGTCAATGCAGTTCCCAAGCCAGCGTCGCCGGTTGCCACTGAGGCGACGGTGTACTTGAGCTCGAGCGAGCCGGTGTTCTCAACAACGAGGTTGCGGCTGGCCGAGTCACCAGGAGCCATCGTGCTGAGCGAGATCGGTGTGGAACTGGTTGAGTTCGGGCTGATCGCCACGGTTCCGGTGGTGAACGAGTCAGCGCCGGCCGACTGCGTGTCCGAGAACAAGGCGGATGATGCGAGACCGGCGACGCCGGCCACTGAGACTACGAGCACGCCGGCGCCGAAGGCGAGGCGGCCAGGTGTGGCGAGAATTCCAAGCATGGTGGTTCCTCCGTGTAGGAAGCGGTACCTGATCGACCGCGGTAGCCATACGACGGTGCTCGGGTTCCTCTGGTTTCACTCTCCGGGCAAAAAGTCCCTCATTCACCCGATCGGTAGATCTGATGTCTGGCTAGGTATCTGAACAGTCACTCAGTGTGGCCGTTACGAGGCAGGTTGTCCGGTAGGCGATGATGTGCGCATGCGCCTGACTGACTTCTGGAGCCGAATGGACCAGCACTTTGGTCGCGGCTATTCCAGATCGTGGGCGCACGATCAGCACCTTGCCGAACTTGGGGGATTGAGCGTCGAGCAAGCCCTCGCTGGTGACTGGGAAGCGCGCGATGTGTGGCGCGCAGTGTGGCGCCACGAGGGCATGCCGCTCTCGGAGCGATAGTTCCCCCTCTCTTCCCCCGCCCAATCTCTGCGCGATTCCTACGTTGGTGCAGGTTTCAAGCACTCCTACGCCTGCCTGAGCGTAGGAATCGCGTAGAGATTCGAACATGTGTCCACCGGCGTGTCGAATTGAATCGAACAGGTGTTCGGGTAATGTCCACAGTGTTCGAACCGCCCCGGAAGTCACAGCCTGTGCTCGGAACGGATCGATTGTCGGTGGCTTCATCTAGCGTCCTGTTCGTCCACTCCACGTCTCACACCAGGAGAGCTTCATGGCTTCGTCGTCCACTCCGACCCCCAAGCCGGTCGACCGCAGTAACGGCAGCGTGCCCGACCGCGACAAGGCGCTTGATTCAGCGCTGTCGCAGATCGAGCGCCAGTTCGGCAAGGGTTCGGTCATGCGTATGGGCGAAGAGGCCCGCGCACCGATCGAGGTCATTCCCACCGGGTCCATCGCCCTTGATGTGGCACTCGGTATTGGCGGCTTGCCGCGCGGTCGCGTCGTTGAGATCTTCGGCCCTGAGAGCAGCGGTAAGACCACCGTCGCGCTCCACGCCATCGCGAGTGCTCAGGCTGCCGGCGGCATTGCCGCGTTCATCGATGCTGAGCACGCGCTCGACCCCGAGTACGCAGCCAAGCTCGGCGTCGACATCGACGCACTACTGGTGTCGCAGCCCGACACCGGTGAGCAGGCACTTGAAATCGCCGACATGCTGATCCGCTCCGGCGCTATCGACATCATCGTCATCGACTCGGTCGCGGCCCTCGTGCCTCGCGCCGAAATCGAAGGTGAGATGGGTGACAGTCATGTGGGTCTGCAGGCTCGCTTGATGAGTCAGGCGCTGCGCAAGATGACCGGCGCCCTGTCGGGCACTAACACCACGGCCATCTTCATCAACCAGTTGCGCGAAAAGATCGGTGTCATGTTCGGCTCGCCTGAAACCACCACCGGCGGTCGCGCGCTCAAGTTCTACTCGTCAGTGCGTCTTGATGTGCGACGCATCGAAACTCTCAAAGACGGTACCGACGCTGTCGGAAACCGCACTCGAGTCAAGGTAGTCAAGAACAAGGTGGCCCCGCCGTTCAAGCAGGCTGAGTTCGACATCCTGTACGGCGAAGGCATTTCACGCGAAGGTGGCCTGATCGACATGGGTGTCGAGGAAGGCATCGTGCGCAAGGCCGGAGCGTGGTACACCTACGAAGGCGACCAGCTCGGTCAGGGCAAGGAAAATGCCCGTACCTTCCTACGCGATAACCCCGATCTGACCGACGAGATCGAAAAGCGCATCAAAGAGAAGCTCGGAATCGGCCCGCACCTAGACACTCCGGCCGATGCCGCGGCGGCAGGGTTCGTCGACGATCTGCCTGAGCCCATCGAACTGTGAGCACAGCCGCGGTGACCCGTCGGCGGCGTAGCCCCAAGCCCGGCCCCGAGGGTCCCACGCCTGGTTCGCTCGCCGCCGAGGGCGCCGACGCTGACCCCGAGTCAGTGGCGCGAGCACTCCTTCTTCGCAAGTTGTCGATGGCACCTGCTACTCGATCACAGTTGGCAGACCTACTGTCATCGCGCGGAATTCCGGACGATGTCGCTGATGATTTGCTCGACCGGTTCGAACGTGTAGGGCTGATCGACGATTCGGTCTATGCCTCGATGTGGATCGAATCACGAATGCGCAGTAGGGGACTGGCGCGTCGTGCTCTGCGACAGGAGCTGACTCAGCGTGGGGTTCCTCGTGAAGTCATCGAAGAGTCACTTGAGTCCGTGTCAATCGATGATGAGCGCGAGACAGCCCGGCAATTAGTTCTCAAGCGCATGTCCTCAACGTCATCCCTTGATCGACAGGCTCGAGTGCGGCGACTGGTCGGAATGCTCGCACGCCGCGGGTATTCGTCAGGTCTTGCCATGTCGGTAGTGCTTGATGCTGTGGGTGAATCCGCCGACGACCTGGCGGGCGACGACCTCTAGTCAGGCAGTACCGGAAAGCCAAGACGCGCTTCGGCTTCTTCGCGCACGGCAGCGAATCGCTCGTCAAAAGTGGTGACTGCTCGTTCGAGTAGATCGGTCAACAAGGTGACGTCGCCTTCGCTCCAGTCTTGGAGGAGTTGGCCCATGAACCACGTGCGTAGAGCCACTCCGTCGTCAACAAGCGAAGCTCCATCGGTAGTGAGTTCAACGACGGTACGTCGGCGATCAGTCTCATCCGTGGCTCGCACCACCAGACCTTCACTTTCTGCATCGGCGAGAACGCGACTCATTGTCGAGTGATCAAGGTGCAATAGCGAGGCGAGGTCTTTCACCGAGGGTGACACGCTGCCGGCGGCACACTGCGCCACGGCTTCGCAGGCGGCCACCTTGGCGAAATCGACTGAGCGTCCCAGCGAAGGGATGGGAAGGCCCGTTGTCACCGGCCGCACCAGAATGTGACGCAACGACATCAGCGAGTGGTCCAGGCGAGCGAGAACACTGACAGGCAAAGGCTGCTCGGGCAGAATCGGGCGCACGGAAGACGCCGAGTCAGGCGGAAGGCTCTGGGCCATGCGAGTGTCTCCCCCCGGAGTCTCGATCGAAGTGAGTCTAGAATTAGGTGTGTAACACACTCGATTTGCGTGTGCGACACACCCAATCTACTCTTGAACTGCGATAGGGCAAACCCGGTCGCGAACTGACTTCAAGGAGCACGCATCGTGGGAGCACTATCGCGTTGGGCCGTCAATCGCCCTTGGTACGCCATCGGAGCCTGGATCGTTCTGAGCCTGGTGATCGGCGTTCTGGGTACTCGTTTCGCCGGAACACTCAATGACTCGTTCTCGCTTCCCGACACCGAGTCTCTGCAGGCGACTCAGCTGCTGGGGCAGGTCAAGGGAGCGGGCGACGCCAACTCGATCAATGCGCGCGTGGTGTGGTCTCCCGAATCTGGCCAAGTGACCGACGCCACTGTGAAGAGCGCGGTCGAACCGGCTCTCAAACGCATTTCTGAACTCGGCTCAGTCACGTGCGTCACGTCCCCGTATGGCCAGCCGCTCGGCGCTGACTGCCCCTCCTTTACTGCTCCCACGTTCCCCGCGGGCACTCCCGAAGAGGTCAAGGCCAAGGTGATGGCCGCGATTGCTGCGACCCAGAAGGCCTACAGTCCCATCAGTCCCGACGGTACGGTCGCATACGCGACGGTCACATTTAAGGGCGGGTCACCCGGTGACGTACCTCTGGCCGACTCCAAGGCAATTCTTGCCGAAGTGAAGGCACTCAACGGTCAGGACGGCCTGCAGGCCGGTGCCGGCGGTCAGGTGCTGGAGTTCGCCGGAACTGAGCCTCCGTCATCGGAGGGCATCGGCCTTCTGGTTGCCCTCATCATTTTGTTGGTTGCTTTCGGTTCTCTCGTCGCGGCCGGCTTGCCGCTCATCACTGCGGTGCTGGGTCTTGGCTTGGGTCTGACCCTCGTGAACTTCGTGGCGAACTTCGCCGACGTGGCAACCTTCGCGCCGACACTTGCGGCAATGATCGGACTCGGTGTCGGTATCGACTACTCGCTGTTCGTGATCAACCGATTCCGGCAGGCCATCATGGCCGGCCACGATCCGAAGGATGCCGCGCACGAAGCGGTGCGTACGTCGGGTCGTGCTGTGGTGTTCGCCGCTTCGACTGTGATCATCGCGCTGCTCGGACTGTTCGTCATGCGCATCAACTTCTTCAACGGCCTCGCGCTTGCCGCATCCGGCACGGTGCTGATGGTGATGTTGTCGGCGGTGTGGTTGTTGCCGGCGTTGCTGTCACTGCTCGGAACCAAAGCACTCGCTCTCAAGATGCCGTGGGCACGTAAGCGTGGCGAATTCCACCCCGAAGGTGGTCGCTGGGCGCACTATGGCCGCTGGCTGCAGAAGCGCCGTTGGATCACGGCTCCCGCGGCACTGTTGATTGTGCTGACGCTGGCATTCCCGATGCTCAGTCTGCGGCTCGGATTCGCTGATGCAAGCGGTCAGCCGGTGGGTACCCCCTCACGCATCGCGTATGACTTGAACGCCAAGGGTTTTGGTCCCGGCAGTAACGGTCCGTTCTTCGTGGTTGCTCAGTTGCCCAAGTTGAACGACACCGAAGACCTCAAGACATTGATCACGGCACTTGAAAACACCGAGGGTGTCGCCAAGGTGCTTCCCAACGCCGAAATGATTCCGGCGATACTGGGCAAAGACCAGCAGGTAGTGGCCGTTCAGGTGGTTCCGGAATCTGGACCGCAGGATCTCGCGACCAGCGAACTGCTGAATCGTTTGCGCACCGAGACCATTCCGCCGGTACGTCAGGCAACAGGTGTGGTGGCACTTGTCGGCGGCGAGCAGGCCATCATTCAGGACTTCTCGATCGTCCTCGGAAAGGCTTTGCCGCTCTTCCTCGCGATCGTCATGGGGCTGGGCTTCCTCGCCCTCATGGTGCTCTTCCGATCGGCGGTTGTATCGCTCACGGCGGTCGTGACCAGTCTGCTGTCGTTCTCGGCAGCGATGGGTATCACGGTGGCCATCTTCCAGTGGGGTTGGTTGTCTGGCCCGCTCGGAATCACGGCGACGGGTCCGATCTTTCCATTCCTACCCGTGATGGTGTTCGCCATCTTGTTCGGGCTTTCCATGGACTACCAGGTCTTCCTCGTGTCGCGTATGCAAGAGGAATGGCAGCGCACCGGCGAGAACGACCGGGCAGTGCGGCGTGGTCTGGCAGGTTCTGGACGTGTCGTGCTCATCGCTGGGGCGATCATGGCGAGCGTGTTCGCGGCCTTCATCCCCGCGACCAACTCGACCATCAAGTTGTTCGGAATCTCGCTGGCGAGCGCAGTCATCATTGATGCGTTCTTGGTGCGATTGGTGCTCGTTCCGAGCGTCATGAACATTCTCGGCAAGGCGAACTGGTGGTTGCCCAAGTGGCTCGACAGTCGCCTGCCCCACTTCGATGTTGAAGGCGCAGACGAAATCGCTGACGACCCCGAACTCGAAGCCGAGTTGGCGTCAATCGTCGACACCGATTCCGATCCGGTCGGCACGCACTAACGCTGTGGCGGTGCTACCCGCCCGCTACGACATGCAGACGACGTAAATGCCGAATTGGTGGTTTACGCCGGTGGGATTGGAGACACCGACGCGCCAGTTGGTGGGCGGGTGCACTCCGGGGTCGCCGTTGTTACTCGGGTACGAGGCGACGACAAGATCGTTGGGATAGTTGACGATGTATCCACCGCCTGTGGCGACTTTGTCGGCTGGGCACCACGCATACTGGTAGGTGGAAGCGCCCGCGTACGCCGTCACTTCGACGGACACGGTCTCGATACTCGAACTACCCTTGGCTCCATTCTGGATTTCGGCCAGAGTCTTGCCACCGAGCTTGCTCGCATTGTCGGCTGTTCCGGCCCGAGCCGCGTACAGGTTGGCCACCTTGCCTCGAGCGTTGGTGCTCAGCGGTGGGCTGGTGGCCGCTTTGGCGGCCGGCACAGTAATGCTCAGAGCTGCTCCGGCTCCAGCGCTCTTTGCTACCGACAGTGCCGGGCCGCTTGCGGTGCTCGTCACAGACGTGGTGTGGTTCGCGGAGTTCAGTTGTCCCAGGATCATGCTGCCTCCGGTAGCTGCGTAGGTCAGGCTGTCGAAGCCGACCACTAGCACTGCCGCGGCTCCGGTCACCGCGAGTACCCGTTCGAGCCGAATCTTCGCCATCAGATGCTCCCAAGCTCGTGGCCCTGCCCGAGTCGCAGTGACCGATTCATTGATTATCACTCTCGGCAGAGTTCGGTGTCTGTCACCTTGCTGACATGGCCGACCCCTCGCCCGCGTCCGCACGGATCCCATCTGATGGACTACGCCCATGCCTGCACGCACGTATTCCGTTCGCACCTTCGGGTGTCAGATGAACGTGCATGACAGCGAGCGACTGTCCGGACTACTCGAAGCGGCGGGCTACGAGCAGGCAGTTGACGCGGCTGACGCCGACATCGTGGTGCTCAATACCTGCGCGGTACGTGAGAACGCTGACAACAAGCTCTACGGAACGCTGGGGCACCTGAAATCGTGGAAGGACGCCAAGCCGGGCGCGCAGATCGCTGTCGGCGGCTGCCTCGCGCAGAAGGACCGCGGTGACATCCTGAAGAGGGCGCCGTGGGTCGATGCAGTTTTCGGAACTCACAACATCGGAGCACTTCCAGTACTTCTCGAACGGGCTCGCATTGCTGAGGAAGCGCAAGTTGAGATTCTCGAATCACTCGATGTCTTTCCGTCGACACTGCCCAGTCGCCGCGACTCGGCATATAGCGCGTGGGTATCGATCAGTGTGGGCTGCAACAACACCTGCACCTTCTGCATCGTGCCGAGCCTGCGCGGTCGCGAGAAAGACCGCAGGCCAGGCGACATTCTGGCCGAGATCAAGGCGTTGGTTGACGACGGCGTCATCGAAGTCACGCTGCTCGGACAGAACGTCAATGCGTACGGAGTCGAATTCGGAGATCGACGCGCATTCGCTGACCTGCTGCGCGCGTGCGGCGATATTGAGGGTCTCGAACGAGTGCGCTTCACCTCACCCCATCCGCGCGACTTCACGTCCGATGTGATCGAAGCAATGGCGCAGACGCCGAATGTGATGCCGCAGTTGCACATGCCGCTGCAGAGTGGCAGTGATCGGGTTCTGCAGGCGATGCGCCGCTCGTACCGCGCCGAGCGTTACCTCGCCATCATCGATGAAGTGCGCGATGCCATTCCGAATGCGGCGATCACAACCGACATCATCATCGGATTTCCCGGCGAGACGCATGACGACTTCGATCGCACCCTTGACGTCGTCATGCGTGCGCGTTTCACGTCGGCGTACACGTTCCAGTACTCACCGCGCCCCGGAACCCCCGCAGCCGACTTCCCCGATCAAATTTCGCCGGAAGTAATGCGTGAGCGCTACGACCGACTTTCTGCACTGCAGGAAGACATCTCGTGGTCGGTGAATCGCGAACTGATCGGCACGCAGGTTGAGGTGATGCTCGCCGAGGGTGAGGGACGCAAGGACGCTGCGACCGATCGCATCTCGGGACGCGCGCGCGACAATCGCCTCGTTCACGTCGCGCGTCCGGAGGCTGCTGCTCGTCCTGGTGACATGGTGACGGCGGTAGTGACACAGGCCGCGCCACACCATCTGGTGGCCGACACGGTGGCCAGTGTTCGAGCCACGAGGGCCGGGGATGCATGGGAAACCAGGCAGCCCGCACCGACCAGTGGCACAGGCGTGTTGCTCGGAATGCCGCGAGTCGGCGTATGACGCTCGCGATGGCGTTCGTTCCGAGTGCTCCTCTACTGATTCCCGACATTGCCGTTGATTCCTCGCCTGAACTTGACGGCGTGCGCGCGGCCGCGATTGAGGCGGTGCGCGATGTCGTTGGTGACGCTTCGCACGTGGTTGTCGTGGCCGTAGGTTCAGCCGCGCGCGCGGTTGAGGGTCCAGTGAGCGCGTCCTTTGCGGGCTTTGGCGTCGACCGTGAGGTAGGCGTGGGGGAGTCGGTGCAGTGGCCGGCTGGAATTGCGTTGTGGCTGCTCGCTCAGGCAGGGTGGCAGGGTTCGATCGACGTCGTCGAATGTGACGACGATGTGGCTGCGTCTTCGGCACTGGTGGTGCAAGCGCTCACCGCAGCGGACGCCGTCGTCGTGTTGGGTGATGGCTCGGCGGGTCTTGGACCCAAGGCGCCCGGCTACGTCATCGACGGAGCCCAAGACTTCGATGACGTGCTCGCTGCAGCGCTCGCATCCGGTGATGCCTCGGTGCTCGCATCGCTCGATTCCGCGGAGGGGCAACGCGTTCAAGCAGCGGGAGTGCCGGTGTTCCGTGCACTGGGCGCCGCGCTGAGCGGGCGCGCAATCGACGCGTCGCTGCGGCTGCACACGTCGCCGTTCGGTGTCGGCTACTTCGTCGCCACCTGGCGCAGCACGTGAGCGAAGGCGAGCGGCCTGTGGTCGCTGTCGTCGGTGCCACCGCCTCGGGCAAGAGCGCGTTGGCGATCGAACTCGCTGAACAACTCGACGGCGAGATCGTGAATGCCGATTCGATGCAGGTGTATCGCGGAATGAACATCGGCACTGCGAAAGCAACCGTTGATGAGCAGGCACGCGTTCGGCATCACTTACTCGACGTCTGGGACATCGATCACGACGTGACTGTTGCCGAGTATCAACCCTTGGCGCGCGCGGCTGTCGATGACGTGCGTCGACGTGACCGACTTCCCTTGGTAACTGGCGGTTCCGGGCTCTATGTGCGCGCTGTTCTCGACGACCTGCAGTTTCCTGGCACCGACCCGGAAGTGCGCGCGCGACTTGAAGCCGAACTTGAGTCTGAAGGTTCGGCGGCATTGCACCAACGACTCGCTGAGCTCGACCCTGCAGCCGGACTGGCAATACTTCCCACCAACGGACGTCGCATCGTTCGTGCACTGGAAGTGATCGAGATCACCGGAAAGCCTTTCACCGCAACACTTCCGGACGAAACGCCTGTGTACAACGATGTGCGTATCGGGCTTGATGTTCCGCCCAACATTCTCGCGGTGCGTATCACCACGCGCGTGCATCGCATGTGGGAGGAGGGTTTCGTCGACGAGGTGCGCGAACTGCACGGGCTTGCCGCCACACGCACTGCCTCGCGTGCGCTCGGTTACGCCCAGGTGCTGCAACTGCTGGCTGGAGAAATTGACGAATCTACGGCAATCGACGAAACAGTGGCCGCGACGAGACGTTTTGCTAAGCGTCAACTCACGTGGTTCCGTCGTGATCAGCGTGTGCAGTGGCTGCCGTTCGATGCGCCCGACCTCGTCGACCACGCAGCCGCGCTCATCGCCTCCGCCGGTTAGTGTGCGGGTTCGAAGAGCGAAGGAAGTCTCGAGGCTCCGAGTGAGCGACGCACGTACCACTCGCGGCGGAACACTCGGCGATATACCGGCATCGGCAAACGAAGGAATGCTGCAAGGGTTCGATCGGCGCCATCTGCGGTTGCCTGCGATGAGTGTGCGGCCATCGACGCGCGCTTGGCCTTGATCACGCTGCGACAGTCAACCCAGTGGGTGATCTCGCCGCGTGGAGTGTAGGCGCGCTCGAAGCTTGTTGCATCGAATTCCGGCGGGTACTTGTAGACCTTGCCGACGAGGCGCACAGCGCGTGCAATGGTGTCGCGCGGAACCGTGGCTTCCAGAAGTATCGGTGTGCCGGCGAGTTCAGCGGCCCGTGCGCCCACGATGTTGACCTGACGGTGATCGGGATGTCCATAGCCTCCCGCCGGGTCGTACGTGGTGAGCACGTAGGCCGATTCTTCGCTCAGTACCTCGGCCACGCGCTCGGCGGCTACGTCGACAGGAACGTGCACGAACGGCAGTGGCTGCCCCTCGACAACGGGTGCCTCGCCGTGCAACCCGGAATCTCCGAAACCCAGCAGCACCGTGCGATGCACGCCGAGTGCCCGGGCAGACTCTTCAAGTTCGCGCTGGCGGGTGGCCGCCAATGCCGCGGAGTCGCCGAACGATCCGGATGCCAGACCCAATTCACCCGACGTTGCCACGACGAGCACCACTCGGTGGCCCTCGGTCGACGCGCGCGCCATCGTGCCTGAAGTGAAGAGCGCTTCGTCGTCTGGGTGAGCATGCAGGAAGACCAAGGTCGACGCGTCTGCGGTGTTGGCCACGATCGCACGGTAGCGTCACCTTCGGGCGACGGGAAGGTCAGGAGGTGGGACGCGTGGCACGACCGATCGTGCACATCTCCGACTGCTACCTGCCTCGACTCGGTGGTATTGAGGTGCAGGTGCGCCAATTGGCGATGCGCCAAGCGGCCGCTGGTAGAGAAGTGCACGTCATCACCGGAACACCGGGCCACGACGGCGTGCGCAGTGGAACCGAAGTTCTCGACGGTGTGATCGTTCATCGAGTAGCCGCTCGGCTGCCCTTCGAACTTCCGGTGCATCCGCGCACCGGTCACCACGTGCACGCGATCCTCGACGAGGTCACTGCCGCATCGGGTGCTCCTGTTGCTCACGTGCACGCCGGTGTCATCTCGCCCTTCGCCTGGGCCGGAATGCGCACCGCGGCTACTAGGCAGGTTCCGACATTGGTGACCGTGCACAGCGTGTGGGGACCTATGGCGAAGCCGGGCTTTCAGGCACTCGACGCACTCGTGCACTGGTCGCGTACTGGCGTTCAGTTGGCCGCGGTCAGTGAGGTGGCAGCCGATCGCATTCGCGCCGTCGTTGGCGATGACGTGCCTGTACTCGTCACTCCGAACGGTGTTGACCCCGACCTGTGGCGCATTGAGCCGGTCGCCCACGATCCACTCGATGTGCACGCCGTGTCAGTGATGCGCCTCGCGCCGCGCAAACGCGCGCTTGCGCTGCTCGACATCCTGCGAGACGCAGTGAGTTCGCTGCCCTCAACCGTGCGCATTCACCTCACGCTCGTCGGTGAGGGGCCCGATCGTTCGAGAGTCGAACGTCGCGTGCAGGAAGAAGGCTTGAACGTCGTACTCGCGGGCCGCCTCTCGCACGAGCAAATCCGATCGCTCTACGCCTCGGCCGATATCTTCGTGCAGCCCTCGATCAAGGAATCGTTCGGCCTGGCCGCTCTTGAAGCGCGCACTGCCGGTCTTCCGATTCTTGCGCGTCGCGAGACGGGGATCACCGAATTCGTGCATGACGGAGTCGAGGGATTGCTGGCCAGCTCTGACGCCGAGATGGCACGCGCACTGGCTCGGCTTGCCGCCGATGTGCCGTTGCGTGAGCGCATCGCCGCTCACAATCGCGAGGTTGAGCCCGAGCAAACGTGGCCGAACGTGCTCGACGAAGTCGAAGCGGCGTACGCCGTGGCAAGCGTCAACGTCGCGCACTAAATCGGGCGATTCAAGTATTTCGGGCAATCTGCCGATGCGCTCAGCGACGCTCATGAGTGCGTGTTCGACGGGGGCGTCAGACCCATTGTCTGTCCGTCCCATGCGAGGAGAGCCCATCGTGTCGAGTCGTTCCCGACGTCTGATCGCTGCCTTTTCCGCTTGCGCCGCTCTCGGTGTCATGACTGCCCTGCCCGCGGCCGCGATGCCGCCCGATCCGTGGGCGCCTGCAGGATATTTCCCGCCGGGATGTAGCACCGTCGTGCTCAACCCCTATTCAGTGACCTACACCGACACCACGGTTCCGACGCTGGCCTCCTTGGAATTCACTGTCGACGGGGTGCGTGCAGGGCGAACCCTGGTAGTCGGGCCCAACGGTCTTTCGCATGTGGGAGTGGTGGGTCGGGTGACGTCGGGGTGCTCCGGAGTGGGTCCGGCCTGGTTCACGCCGTCGTACGGTGCGGGCTACCTGTATCTGCGCGCGTCGATTGGCGCTACCAATATCACCCGCCCGGTGGTGCTGACCCACACCGGTCCGGTGAATTCGTGGAATGACCTATTCGACGCGCCCTATGATGCGCTGGGAAGGGGCACGCCCACGATTGCGGGTGGAATCGGAGCGCGCGTTCAACCGCTGTTCTGGCTGGCGGCCGAACGCTACACAACCTTCGAACTGAACATGGATGGTGAACTCATCACGAGCACTGACACCTCTGCTGCGACGAGCGTGTCGGCGTCGAATCTTCCTGCCCTTCAGGTACTGCGACAGACGCTGTTGTCGGCCACGTACTCCACACGGTCGGTGACTGCGGGTCGTTCTATCGCCGTGTCGGGTTTCCTGAGAATGGCTGAATCGCACGCGTGGGCGCCTCTCAGCGGTCGCGTGTCATTGCAGCGCAAGATCGGAACTGCCGCGTGGAAGTCGATCGCCTCGGCAACGTCATCGAGCGCGGGGCGCGTCTCCTTCAGCACCGTGGTGAGCCGTTCGGCCTCGTACCGACTCGTCTACGGCGGAAACTCAGCGGCGGGACTTCGTGCGGCCGCTGCCTCGAACTCGGCACCCGTGTCGGTCGTCGCCCGGTAGTCGGGCACCCATCCACAGCGGGGGAGTGGCATGGCGCCCTTCTGACGTAGCATCGTGAGAACGAATCGATGCGACGGAAGGAGGGCTCATGCGTACACGATCACTGATCGTGGCGGGTACTGCCATGGTGTCGTTTGCCCTCGTCGCTCCCGGGCCTGCGATGGCTGATGCGGTGTGGGACGCCGGAACCCCGTCCGACTGCGCCTCGTCGTCGAGCGTGCCGCCCGACTCAGTCACGTACGGCGACACTTCGGCGCCCGTTGTCTCGGGGCTGCGGTGGCGCGTGCGGTCGGCGAAGGGTGCCTATTCGACCACGGCAATGTTCACGGTTCCTGCCGGCGGCGGGCTCGCCCACATTCGAGGGCTGGCCACCGATCACTGTTCCGGAGTTGGCACGCTCGAGGGTGACGCAACAACCCGCGCGCTGCTCCGGTTCAACGGTGCATCCGTGACGCCGTACCCGCTGAGCGCGGAATCACTCGCGAGCGCAACCGACATGACGGTGAGCGGCACCGATCGACGCTGGTGTCCCGGTGATGTCGGCGTCACGGCGCTCACGAGCGTCACCACGCGACAGCGCTATTCGTCATTCACCTTGACGCCGCCTGCGACGCTGTCGGCATTCACTGATCAAACGGCCGACACCACGGTGCCCACGAGCGGTTTAGGAATTCGCACGCAGTCGCGCATCACGATTGCCTTCTCGTCGCAGTCGATCAAGAAGGGTCGTTCGCTGACCATCTACGGCGTACTTCAACGACGCAGTAGCCTTCCGCGTGCCGCCGGTGCAGCGCTCAATTCCGCCTGTGGTGCCGACAAGTGGACGCCCATCCCTCACACCCCTGTCACATTGATGATCGAGGGCGTGAAAGGCGGGAAGTTCAAGGTCATTAAGACGGTGAAACTGACAGCTGACGGGCAGGGCCGCGTTCAGTACCCCTACATCTTCCCCGGCGTGAGTCGGTTCCAGTGGACCGTCTCGGCGACCAACCTGCGCTCGTGGGTCGCGGCATCGAAATCGCAGCAACAGTTTGTGGTGCCCACATGAGCGCGCCCACGATTCGCAAGGGTCACGGCACCGGCAACGACTTCGTGCTTTTGCCCGACATTGAGGGGCAGTATGACCTCAGCGCAAGGCACGTGGCCGCCGTGTGTGATCGACGTACCGGCATTGGGGGCGATGGGCTACTGCGCGTGGTACCCACGGCCCTGTGTGCTGAAGTCGCCGATCAAGCGTCTGAAGCCGAGTGGTTCATGGACTACCGCAATGGCGATGGATCCACCGCCGAAATGTGCGGCAACGGAATTCGCGTGTTTGCTCGCTACCTCGTCGACGCAGGTCTGGCGGCGGCGGGCGAACTTCACATCGCCACGCGAGCCGGCGTGCATCGGCTCGATGTACCTGCCAGTGGCGACATCACCGTGAGTCTGGGTGCTGCCACCACGCCGATGGTGCGCGCGATGCCGGTGGTCAGCGTTCCCGGTGGTCAGTGGAATGCCACCGCAGTGCTCGTACCCAATCCCCACGCCGTGGTGTTCGTCGACTCGCTAGATGAGGCGGGCGATTTGCTGAGTGCGCCCGACATTGCGCCCGCCAGCGTCTTTCCCGACGGAGCGAACGTCGAGTTCGTTGAGCGCATCGACGCCGGCCATGTGCGCATGCGGGTTCACGAGCGCGGTGTCGGCGAAACGCGGTCATGTGGCACCGGCGCGGTCGCCGTGGCCTGGGCGGCACGTCGAAATGAGCCCGACTTCGAGCGGGCGCCCACCACGTGGCGAGTCGATGTTCCAGGCGGAACCCTCACGATCACCGAACAGCCCGACGGCACACTTGACCTCACCGGTCCGGCGATCATCGTCGCAACGGTGATACCCGACGACCGCTGGTGGTCGCGCCTGAGTTCGCTGTGACCCACCGATTCATGACACGCTGGTCACGATGACCAATTCAGTGCACCCCACCGGTTCTGATGAACCCTTCGACGATGAGTTCACGACGGGTGAACTTGAACTGCAAGATCGCCAAGCTCTGCGTCGAGTAGACAGTCTGTCGACGGAACTCCAGGACGTCACCGAGGTCGAATACCGCCAAGTGCGGCTCGAGCGCGTGGTGCTTGTCGGGGTGTGGACTGGTGGATCCGTTGAAGAAGCGGAGCGCTCGCTGACTGAACTGGCGCGGCTTGCTGAAACGGCTGGATCGCAGGTTCTTGAAGCCATCATTCAACGGCGCGACAAGCCCGATCCCGCCACCTACATCGGAAGTGGCAAGGCCCGCGAATTACGCGACATCGTGCTGGCCACCGGTGCCGACACAGTGATTTGCGACGGTGAATTGTCACCTGGGCAACTGCGTACTTTGGAAGACGTCACCAAAGTCAAGGTCGTCGACCGCACCTGGTTGATTCTCGACATTTTCGCCCAGCACGCCAAGAGTCGTGAAGGTCAGGCGCAGGTGTCGCTGGCGCAGATGCAGTACCTGTTGCCGCGACTGCGTGGTTGGGGTGAATCACTCTCACGTCAGGCGGGTGGTCGCGCGGGCGGTGCCACTGGTGGTGTGGGTACTCGTGGACCGGGTGAAACGAAGATCGAAACCGATCGGCGTCGCATTCGCGAGCAAATGAGTCGACTTCGCCGCGAGCTGAAAGATCTTCAGCGCGTGCGTACCACGCAGCGAGCTGCCCGTCGTCGAGCGTCGATTCCGACCGTGGCCATTGCTGGCTACACCAACGCCGGTAAGTCGTCGTTGCTGAACAAACTCACCGGGTCGGGTGTGCTCGTTGACGATTCGCTGTTCGCCACTCTCGACCCCACGGTGCGCAAGGCACGCACGCCCAGCGGCCGGGCGATCACAGTGGCCGACACAGTTGGCTTCGTGCGACACCTTCCGCACCAACTGGTCGAAGCTTTCCGATCGACTCTGGAAGAGGTCGTCGACGCCGATCTCATCGTGCACGTCGTCGACGGATCTGATGACGATCCTGAAGGTCAGTTGAGTGCGGTGCGTGAGGTGCTGGCCGAAATCGGTGCGGCGTCGATTCGCGAACTTGTTGTGGTCAACAAGGCTGACATCGCCGACCCGATTGTGGTCGGCCGACTACTGCGCAATGAACGCGGCAGTGTGGCCGTGTCAGCGCGCACGGGTGAGGGCCTTGAGCAGCTGATGCATCGGATTGAGGAGGATTTGCCCGGCCCCGACGTGCTCGTCGACGTGCTCATTCCCTACGACCGCGGAGATCTCGCAGCGCGCGTTCAAGCCGACGGCATTGTCATCTCCCTTGAACACACCGATACCGGAACCTTGGTGCGCGCCCGCGTGGAGGCCCCCCTCGCTGCAGCCCTCGCCCCGTACCCTTCCCCCGCCCCCCACACCCCCCACACCCCCCACACCCCCCACACCCCCCACACCCCCACCACTTCGCATCGGGGGCACCCAAGTGCGCACCTAGCGCGCTCCGACGCCCCAACAGAGAGTGACAATGGCTGAACCGACGTCGCTCACGGCTGCACTCGACGCGGTCGTTGAGGCGCTCGACGGTCAGCCTCGCGAAGGTCAGCGGATGATGGCCGAGTGCGTCGCCGCGACCGTGGGTGGTGGCGGTCATCTGCTGGTGCAGGCGGGTACCGGCACCGGAAAGTCGGTGGCCTACCTCGTTCCGTCAATACTCTCCGCAGTGAACGACGGCCCGGCTGTGGTTGTCGCCACCGCCACGCTCGCACTGCAACGTCAACTGATTGAAAACGATCTCCCCGTGATCGCCGACGCACTCGAACCGCTACTCGACCGTCGGCCGACGTTTGCCGTTCTCAAGGGTCGACACCACTACGTATGTCGCGACAAACTACTGCGCGGCGCACCCGGAAGTTCCGACCCCGACGAAGGGTTGTTTGAACCCACGCCCTCCAGCGAACTTGGCCGTCAGGCGGTGCAATTGCGCACCTGGATCGATAGCACCGACACCGGTGACCGTGATGATGTCGGCTTCAGCGTTGACTCGCGGGTGTGGCGCGGCGTCTCGGTCACGAGTCGCGAATGCGTAGGAGCCACTGCATGTCCGGTGGGTGATGAGTGCTTCTCCGAAAAGGCGCGCGCCGCTGCGGCCGAGGCAGACATCGTGGTCACCAATCACGCGATGCTCGCCATTGCCACTGTCGAAGGAATCCCACTGCTGCCTCCGCACCGCGCGGTCGTCGTTGATGAAGGACACGAACTCGTCGACCGCGTCACAGGAGCCGTCACCGTTGAACTGTCGGTGCCACACGTCGACCGCGCACTCGCTGTCGCGCGACGCATGCTTGACCCCGACACCGTCGATCGCGTCGACGATGCCATCGCGGTGTTCCGATCTGAACTCGACGAGCGCGCCGAAGGCAGTGAAGGGCCAACACGGCTCGCCACCATCACCGGTTCACTTGTCTCAACGCTCGCGCTGTTGCGCGATGCCACCCATGAAGCGGCCGCCGAAGTATTCGCTGGCCGTGACGAGAGCGATCCGGAAGATTCGGCGCGGCGTCAGCGCGCGCGAGCAGGCCTGCTTGAGGTGCATGACGTGGCCGGCCGCCTGCTCATGGTCAGCAACTACGAGGTTGCGTGGCTCGAGCCGGGCCGGGTTCCCGCACTGAAACTCGCGCCACTGTCGGTGGCAGGGGTGCTGCGGTCGGCACTGTTTGATGAGGTTCCTGTGGTCATCACTAGTGCGACTCTGGAACTCGGCGGCTCGTTCGCTCCGTTAGCCGCGAGCCTTGGCCTCGATCCCGGCGACTTCACCGGACTCGATGTCGGATCGCCGTTCGACCATGCCACGCAAGGAATCCTCTACACCGCCGCGCACCTGCCGCCACCGGGTCGCGAGGGTTTGCCCGAAGAAGCGCTCGACGAATTGGCCGAACTCGTTGACGCGGCAGGTGGCCGAACACTGGCGCTCTTCTCATCGTGGCGTGCCGTCGAGCGAGCTGCCGAGCGTCTCCGCGTCTGGCTTGGAAGACGCACCGGCGACGACGCAATTCCGCTACTCGTTGCCCAGCGTGGTGAGCCGGTCAGTGAACTCGTGCGGCGCTTCGCTGCCGAACCTCGCTCGGTACTGCTTGGAACATTGGCGCTGTGGCAGGGAGTCGATGTGCCAGGGGAGTCCTGCACGCTCGTGGTGATCGATCGCATTCCCTTCCCTCGCCCTGATGACCCGGTGATGTCGGCCCGCGCCACGGCGGCCGATGCTCGCGGCGAAAGCGGATTCATGGCGGTGTCGGTGCCACGCGCGGCGCTTCTGCTCGCTCAGGGGTCGGGGCGACTCATCCGATCGGTCGACGACCGAGGCGTCGTGGCGGTGCTCGACCCCCGGCTCGTGACCGCCCGTTATGGCCGCTACCTACGCTCGTCACTGCCGCCCTTCTGGCAAACCACCGACGGAACGGCAGTTCGTGCGGCGCTCACTCGACTTGATCAGGGTGCCAGAACCCCAATGGGCGAGTCGGACCTTAGACCCTGATTCCGCGGGCACCATTCGGGTTACCGTTGAATTACCACGCAAAGTGCGGGGCGTGTTGGTCTGTTGACCGACCGTTGGAAGGGGTGGTTTATGAAGGATGTACGAGTGCGTAACCGTGGAATCGCGATCGCTGCGACAACTGGAATCGGGGTGTTGTTGCTCGCCGGATGTTCCTCAAATTCCTCCACCTCAACGGTGACGGTGACCGAAAAGGGTGGCGACACCAAGACTGAAACCGCGACTGCTGCACCGGCCACGCGCGGCGACAAGGTGCCCGCCCCGCCGAGTGGTGCCACCAGCGTTGTAGGTCCTGAAGACGACAAGGGTGCCGTTTACGAGCGATACAAGACTTCGCAGACTCCTGCCGATGTCGTCACGTACTACAAGGACGCTCTGTCGAAGGCGGGCTTCACGATCACGAGTTCAGGAACCGGTGGCGGCGGCTGGGGTCAGTACGGCGGCTCGGGCGGCGGTGTGTCAGGCAACGGTGGCGGAACCTTCGTTGAGGTGAACGCCGGCGGATCCAAAGAAGGCTCCACCTATTTCGAGGTGTGCTCGGGTGCTTCGCAGGCCGTCGTTCAGGCGTGCCAGGGCAACCAGCACGGCCAGTCGAAGCAAAGCTGACTCACCGTGCAGGCACTGCTGCGTGAGCGGCGGTTCCGCGCCATGGGGTGTGAGTGTCAGGTGCTCTCGCTCGGCGGCACCGAGGAATCTCTCGAAGCCGCCGTGGCGCGAGTGCGTGCGCTCGAGGCGTGCTGGACGCGCTTTGACGATGACAGTGAGTTGTCACGCTTCAACCGATCGGTGGGGCACTTCAGTGCCGTGTCGAACGATTTGATGGTGCTGCTGAGCCGGTCCCTTGAGGGCTACCGGCTCAGCAGTGGCCTGTTCGACCCCTTCCTCGGTGATCGCATGGTCTCGACCGGCTATGACCGTGATTTCGAGTTGCTGGCCGCGTCGCCTGTTCCTCAACCGTCGCAAGCAGCGGCGCCTCAACCTGCCCACGCCACCCACCAACCCGTCACTCTCACCGGCCTCCTACTCGATCAATCGCGGGGACAGGCCTGCTTGTCACCTGGCTTGGTCGTCGACAGCGGCGGAATCGGCAAGGGGCTCGGCGCTGAAATGACGGTGCAGTGGATGTTGGCAGCGGGGTTCACCGGAGCCATGGTGAGCCTCGGGGGAGACGTCGCGGTCGGGGGAGATCATCCTGATGAAGGTTGGCGTATCGGCGTCGCCGATCCGTTTGGGCGCCCCGATGCCGACCTGATCGTCGCGCTGCGGTCTGGTGCACTGTGCAGCAGCGGAACCCTGCAGCGGCGTTGGACTCGTGATGACGGAACCGTGGCGCACCACATCCTCGACCCGGCCACCGGCGAACCGTTAGTAGACAGCGCAATCGTTGCGGCCAGCGCGATTGCACCCCATGGCTGGCTGGCCGAGGTGCTCACCAAGGAAGCGATTGTCGGCGGAATGGCTGCAGCGCAGCGCATCGTCGAACGTCACCCCGACTGCGCTCTTGTGCTGTGGGGCGCCGACGGCGAGATGACCCAGCGGCCTTAGCGCGTCACTTCCCGAAGCCCGATACCCTTGCCTTCTCGGTTTACATATGGTTCTCTTTTGTAAACCGAGGAGGGGGCGAACCATGGCAGACGCAACAGTCACCTGGCGCGATCGCAAGCGGTATCTGTGGCCTCTAGCGCTACTGATGCCACTGCTTCCATTCATGGCCGTCGCTGGCTTCGCTACAACCGGGCAGGCAGTGTTCCTGTGGATCGGTCCACTGGTGATCCTGGGCTTCATTCCGCTACTTGATCTCGTGGTCGGACTCGACCCGAGCGATCCGCCCGACGCCGCCATCGACGCACTTGAAGGTGATCGCTACTACCGCTGGATCACGTTCCTATTCCTTCCGCTGCAGTACGCCGGGTTCTTGTTCGCCTTTGCTTACCTTGTGCGCGCCGACCTCACGACGGCCGAACGCGTTGGGCTTGCCATCACCATCGGTTTCATCGCTGGTCTCGGAATCAATACTGCGCACGAACTTGGCCATAAGCGCGAACCCGTTGAACGGTGGCTGGCCAAGGTCGCTCTTGCGCAAAGTGCATACGGGCACTTCTACATCGAGCACAACCGTGGCCACCACGTGCGCGTTGCGACTCCAAAAGACCCGGCGAGTAGTCGCATGGGTGAGAACTTCTACCAGTTCTGGCCGCGAACGGTAGTTGGTTCTGCGCGCAGCGCATGGAACCTAGAAGCCAAGCGACTCGCACGGCGCAAGCAGTCGCCGTGGCGTCTAGGCAACGACATTCTCACCGCGTGGTTGATGTCGGTGGTGCTCTTCGCAGGGGTTGTGCTGTGGCTTGGGGTCGCGGTCATTCCGTACCTCGTACTGCAGGCAGTCGTTGGCTTCACGCTGCTTGAAGCAGTGAACTACCTCGAGCACTACGGGCTGCTGCGCCAGCGCGTGGGGGTCGGTGACCGCGAGCGCTATGAGCGAGTCGAGCCGCGGCACAGTTGGAATTCCAACAACATTGCCACCAACGTGTTGCTGTACCACTTGCAGCGACACAGCGATCATCACGCGAATCCCACGCGCCGCTATCAAGCGTTGCGCAACTACGACGAGGCGCCAGCGCTTCCGACGGGCTACGCCGGAATGATCTTGACGGCATTAGTACCGGCGCTGTGGCGACGAGTGATGGACCCGCGCGTGGTCGCACATGTCGACGGTGACATCTCGCTGGCGAACATCTCGCCTCGCAAACGTGCTCGCATTCTGTCGAAGTACGCCGTGAACCCAACGCAGTCATCCGCGACCCCCATTGACGGCGCGGTGCCAGTAGTGGCGGAGTTGGAAGCGGGGCAGGTGGCGCGTTGCCCCGGTTGCGGCTACATCTATGACGTGATGCGGGGCGATCGGCACGAAGGATTTGCCCCCGGCACGCCGTGGTCGGCTGTTCCTGACTCGTGGATCTGTCCGGACTGCGGGGTACGTGACAAGGCCGACTTCCTAGTGGAGATCGGAACGGTCGAGGCGTGAGCGCCACTGCCACTGCGGCGATGACGACGCGCGAGCGCATTCTGGCCGCAGCGATCGACATGGTGACCGAACAGGGTTGGCAGTCGATCACGATGGAGCACTTGGCGCAGCGAGCGAGTGTCAGTCGCCAGACTGTCTATAACGAAATCGGGTCGAAAAGTGAGTTAGCCGAAGCCGTGGTTCTCGATGAACTCACGCGCTTTCTTGCAGTCGTTGACGAAGGCTTCGATCGTCATCCCCGCAGTGTGGCGAACGCGGTGCAGGCCGCGGTGCTCGGAGTCTTGGAGCGTGGGCGTGACAGCGCGCTCATGGTGACCATTGTGAGTTCAACGAACGGAACCGAGACCGAACTGCTGCCGCCGCTGACCACGAGATCGTCCTCGCTGCTCGACATGGCGCGAACTGTCGTTGGCGCCCGGATGTCTGCCTACGACCTTGCAGTTGATGAACGCACCCGAGAAGCCGCGATTGACGTGCTGGTGCGTACTGTTCTAAGCCACATCATGCAGCCGTCTGACACGCCGGAGAAGAGTGCGGCAGGCATCTCACGCGTTGTGCTGGCGGCGCTGTCGTCGGCCTGACGCGCACTTAGAGCTTGCGTAGTACGGCCACGACCTTGCCGACGATCTGCGCGTGGTCGCCCATGATGGGTTCGTACGCGGGGTTGTGCGGCATGAGCCACACGTGTCCGTCGCGCTGGCGGTAGGTCTTGACGGTGGCTTCACCATCGAGCATCGCGGCGACAATCTCGCCGTTTTCAGCGTTACTCTGGCTGCGCACCACAACCCAGTCACCATCACAGATGGCGGCGTCGATCATCGACTCACCCACCACGCGCAGCATGAATAGCTCGCCCTGACCGACCAATTCGCGTGGCAGCGGCATGACCGATTCAACCTGCTGCTCGGCGAGAATCGGCCCACCGGCAGCAATGCGCCCCACCATCGGAACGTAGGCCGGTGCGGGAGCCGAATCGTTGATGCCGGTCTCGTCGACGTGTTCGGGGGTTGTCGACGCGTTGCCATTGCGGGTCGAGACCACATGGCCGTCGGGGTGGCGCAATTCAATGGCGCGCGGAAGGTTGGGGTCGCGGCGCAGATACCCGAGGCGCTCAAGGCTGCTGAGCTGGTGGGCCACGCTGGAACTGGAGGTGAGGCCTACCTGTTCGCCAATTTCGCGCATGCTCGGCGGGTAACCGCGGGTTTCGACCGCGTCGATGATGGCCTCGAGCACCTTGCGCTGGCGAGGAGTGAGGCCGCTGTCGTCGGCTGGACCGTCGGGCAACTCGACCACCGTCGGGTCTGTTGCGGTTCCGTCGCTCCTGCGGGTGCGGGCCATCGTTCCTCCTGATCGGCGGGGGGCTGCTGGGGCTGGCTGAACTGCTGACTGGCTGGCTCTGTCAGACCCCTGGGGCATGGTGCTGTTGTGACGCCCACGGTAGCGCAATTCGAACACATATTCCGAACATATGTTCGGGCGTGTCGTAGCGAAGTGTCGGTGGCGCGTGGTACATATAGCACAGATGTTCGATCGAACAGCCGTTCGAACAGCACAAAGTCAACAGCAGCGCTTCCCCAAGGAGTTCCCATGGCCACCATCTCGCTGAACGCTCACAGTTCGTCCGGCAGTCTGCGCCTCACTCGGCGCGGTCGCTTGGCCCTCACCCTGGCGGCGATGCTTGCCAGCGTCATCGGGCTGCTCATGGTGGCGTCGGCCGCGTTCGGCGGTGCCGAGCCGCTCCCAACGCGTCATGTGGTGGTGCACTCGGGTGACACGCTGTGGTCCATCGCTCGTGCAGCGGCTCCCGAGGCCGATCCCCGCGCCACCATTGA
>CAIYMF010000278.1 GCA_903927265.1 uncultured bacterium
CTGGTGATCGCGCGCGCTGACATCGTTCGAGCAGGTGTAGCCCAGCACGACGTCGAGGGCAGTCTCAACCGGAACATTGCGGCACAGGCGGCCGATGACGACGGCGAGTTCGGCCTCGTGGTCGACTTCACTGCTCGACGCGGGCAGGCGAATGGTGTCGCCTGGGCCGACGATCGAGGTACTCGGCTTGAGGAAGATCATCGGCTCGTCGGGCACGGTGCTGCCCATTTCCTCAACATGCGCGGCGTAGTTGCGGCCCACGGCGATGATCTTGCTCGGAATGACCGGCGCGAGTAGACGCACGTCACTGAATGGGAACACGCGACCGGTGAGATCGGTGGTGCCGAACGGGTGGCCGTCGAGTTCGGAAATCTGAGTGGAAGGGGTGGGTTCGTCGTGCTCGTCGAGTCCTTCAACGATTCCGAACGACACGTCGCCGACACTGGAGTCACGGTGCGCAAACCGAGCAATCTTCATGCCGTCACCCTACCCGCCCTCCCCACCCCCTCACTTTCCGCATGGGGGGACATTAGACACGCATAGACGCAGTTTTCTTACCCCATGAACCCACCTCTAGTGGCAGACGACGGCCGACGGTGGTAGGAACATCCCATGACTGAAAACCCGCATGGCGGACCCACCGAAGACATCTACGACCAGGTCATCAGCGCCCCTGAGCCTGTAGAGGTCGATGAGGAACTGGCCATGAAGTTCGGCCTGCTGATTGAGGACGCCATTCTGCGCGGTCGGCCCTACCAGGACGAGAAGTGCGGCAACTGCCTGTACTACCTCGACACCGACAAGGACATCGCCTACTGCTGGCACCCCAAGCTACGAATCCCGGTGGGATTCGAGTGGTGGTGTCAGTGGTGGGAAGAGATTGCCGACTAACTCTCGGAGAAGAGTTACCGCTCGAGCAGTCCGTACTCGAGTGAATCGCGCAGTGCCGACCACGACGCCGCGATGACGTTTTCGTGCACACCCACGGTGTTCCACTTGCGCTCGCCATCCCGCGTCTCGATCAGCACACGAGTGACTGCACCCGTGCCCTGAGCCCCTTCAAGGATGCGCACCTTGTAGTCGACCAACTGCAGATTCGCCAGCGCCGGGTAAATCTGCACCAACGCTCCGCGCAATGCGGTGTCGAGTGCATTCACGGGGCCGTTGCCCTCACCGGTCGCAATGATGCGCTCACCTCGCGCATGCAGCTTGACCGTCGCCTCGCTGACGACCTCGCCGTCAGGACGCTGCTCAACGATCGTGCGCCACGACTCGACTTCGAACGGGCGCGCCCGACCACCCTGCAACTCGTCCTGCAAGATCAACTCGAACGACGCATCGGCCGCCTCGAAGGTCCACCCTTGCGCCTCAAGGGCCTTGATGCGCTCGACCACACGACTGACCACTTCCGGGTTCTCGGCGAGGTCGTACCCCAACTCGCGACCCTTGAGTTCGATGGAAGCCCGGCCCGCCATTTCAGTGACGAGCACGCGCATGTCGTTGCCGACCTCGGTGGCATCGATGTGGTTGTACAAATCCGAGTTCACCTTCAACGCTGACGCGTGCAGGCCTGCCTTGTGCGCGAACGACGACACACCCGCGTACGGCTGATGGGTGTTGGGGGCGAGGTTGGCAATCTCTGCGATCGCATGCGCCACGCGCACGGTCTCGCGCAACTTACCGTCAGGAATCACCTTCATGCCGAGCTTGAGCTCCAGATCAGGAATCACAACGAACAGGTCGGCGTTACCCGTGCGCTCGCCATATCCATTCGCCGTGCCCTGAACGTGCGTCACGCCCGCCTCAACGGCTGCAATGGAATTCGCCACAGCACAGCCGGTGTCGTCCTGACAGTGAATACCCAGCCGCCCGCCCGTGCGCTCGGCCACATCGGTCACGATGCGCGAGATTCCACTGGGAAGCATGCCTCCGTTGGTGTCGCACAGCACGCCCACACTTGCGCCTGCCTCGAACGCGGCCTTCAGCAATCGCACGCCGTAGTCCGGGTCGTGCAAGTAACCATCGAAGAAGTGCTCACAGTCGACGAACACCCGACGCCCCAGACCCACGAGGTGCGCCACGGTGTCGGTGACCATCGCGATGTTCTCATCAAGCGTCGTGCGCAATGCCTCGGTCACATGCCGCACGTCACTCTTCGCGACCAGGGTGATGACCGGTGCACCGGAATCGACCAACGCCTGCACCTGCGCGTCGTCAGCGACCGCGACGCCCGCCTTGCGCGTCGCACCGAACGCCACGAGTTCAGCGTTCACCAAGTTCAACTCGGTGGCGGCACGCGCGAAGAACTCGGTGTCCTTCGGAAGTGCACCCGGCCACCCGCCTTCAATGAAGCCAACCCCGTAACCGTCGAGCAGGCGCGCAACGGTGAGCTTGTCCTCGACCGAATACGAAATCCCCTCGCGCTGCGCGCCATCGCGCAACGTAGTGTCGTAGACGTGGAACGAATCGTCGGGGCGGTCCATGGGGTCCTCCACAAATTGGGCAATGAAAAACCCCCTCGCCTAGTGGCGAAGGGGTATGCGCGTCGTCGTCAGTTCAGACGTCGACGCGCTCTCTAATGATGATGGTGCTGTGCATGGCTCCAGTGTGCCACGTGGATTGCGGCAACACCAGACCGGGGCTCACACGAGTGTGTGCATCCACGCGTGCTTGTCAGGGCCCTGGCCGGTCTGAATATCGAGCAAGGCCCTGCGCATCTTCATCGTGACCGGTCCGGGCTCACCATCACCCACGGTCCAACTTCCGAACGCACGCGACTTCACGTGACCCACCGGCGTGATGACGGCCGCCGTTCCGCACGCGAACACCTCGGAAATCTCGCCTGACTCGTTGCCCTCGCGCCACATTTCGACGCTGATTGCCTCTTCGCTCGCCGGCATACCCAGATCGGTCGACAGCGTGAGCAGCGAGTTACGCGTGATGCCCGGAAGCAACGAGCCGGTTAACGGTGGAGTGACCAGCCGTGCCGCGTCACCCGTGCCGTACACGAAGCACAGGTTCATGCCGCCCATCTCTTCCACCCAGCGGCGCTCGATTCCGTCAAGCCACACCACCTGGTCACATTCGTGCGCGGCCGCTTCGGCCTGCGCCAACAACGACGCGGCGTAGTTGCCCGAGCACTTCGCCTCGCCCGTACCGCCAGGAACCGCGCGTACGTAGTCATCGGAAAGCCACACGCTGACCGGCTTCACTCCATGCTTGAAGTACGCACCCGCCGGCGACGCGATCAGCACGTACTCGTACGCATTCGCGGGCCGCACACCAAGACCAATCTCGGTCGAGTACTCGAACGGCCGCAGGTACAGCGACTTCTCGGGATCGTCTGACACCCACTCAGCGTCAGCGCGCACCAGCGCCTCAAGTGAGGCGATGAACAACTCATGCGGCAACTCGGCCATCGCCAACCGGCGCGCTGACTTTTGGAATCGCGTCGCGTTCGCAAGCGGTCGGAACGTGCGAATGTGCCCGTCGGCGTGACGGTACGCCTTGAGACCTTCGAAGATCGACTGACCGTAGTGAATGAAGTTGGTCATCGGATCGAACACGAGCGGGGCGTACGACTCGAGCACGGCGTCATGCCAGCCGTGTTGCTCTGACCACTGAATGCGCACCATGTGATCGGTGGGGAAACGACCGAATCCGGGGTCGGCCAAAATCTCGGCGCGACGTTCGTCGCTCACCGGCGCAGTGCTCGGCCGAACCTCGATGGCCGATGCCAGCAATCCAGCGGTTGAGATCTCATCCGATGTAGAACCTGAGGTACTCATGGGGTGACGGTACTCCTTTCGGGCAAGCGGTTAGCCTGCAACTGCAGCGGCCAATGCATCACCAATCTCAGTGGTGCTGCGTACGCCACTGCGGCTGGCGAGATCGGCCGACACAGCCGCCTCAACCGTCGCCGCAACCTCTGTCTCGCCGAGGTGATCGAGCATCATCGCGACGCTGAGCACCGTGGCGGTGGGATTGGCCTTACCTTGTCCGGCGATGTCGGGCGCCGAACCGTGCACGGGCTCGAACATGCTGGGGTTCGTGCGACTGGGATCGAGGTTGCCACTTGCGGCAAGACCAATTCCACCAGCAATCGCCGCACCGATGTCGGTGATGATGTCGCCGAACAGGTTGTCGGTGACGACCACATCGAAACGCTCGGGGTTGGTGATGAAGAACATCGTCGCGGCATCAACGTGGCAGTAGTCGGTGGCAATGTGGGGATGCTCGGCGGCAACGTCGTTGAACGTGCGCTGCCAGAGATCGCCGGCGTTGACCAACACATTGGTCTTGTGAACGAGGGTCACCTTCTTACGAGGGCGACGCTCGGCACGCGCAAACGCATCGCGCACGATGCGCTCGACACCGAAGCGGGTGTTGAGACTGTCTTCAATGGCCACCTCATGCGGTGTGCCCTTGCGCAGCGAACCACCCGCGCCCGCGTACGGGCCTTCGGTGCCCTCGCGACACACCACCATGTCGATGTCGGCCGGCCCCTTGCCCGCCAGCGGAGTAGACACGCCGGGGTACAGCTTCACCGGACGCAGGTTCACGTGATGGTCAAGGGCAAAGCGCAGCGCGAGCAACAGTCCGCGCTCAAGCACACCAGGCGGAACACTGGGGTCACCGATGGCACCGAGCAGAATCGCATCGTGTCCGCGCAACTCCTCAAGCACTGCCGGAGGCAACGTCTCGCCCGTGGCGTTGTAGCGCCGGGCACCGAGGTCGTACTCGGTGGTCTCAAACGTCAGACCGGCCGGAGCACCTGCGGAGCGCAGCACTTTGAGGCCCTCATCGACGACCTCAGTTCCGATGCCGTCGCCGGCAATAACAGCGATGCGGTAGCTCGTAGACATAGCCGTAAGCCTAGGGGGCCGATTTTGACGTCAGCATCAAGGTCGCCTGCTGCCGTCGCTCACTGGGCCCAAACCCGGCATCTTCGGTCAATCGGTGCCCGTCTGGGGCTTCTTTGGTCAAGAGATGCCCCGGTGAGACGTCCACTTCCGGCGCTCAAACCCCCGCCGCAGCGCGGTCGGCGTTACCCGACAACTCCCGGTGCTACCCTGTAGACATGTCGTTTGCGCGCTTGCTTCTTCGCTGCCGCAGCGGGGCCTGAAAGACCGGCCTCCCCGCTGCGGTGAGTTGTGCGCGCTGGTCGTACCGACCCCCTCATCTAGGAGACCGCAGTGACCAGCTACGCAGAGCGCAACGCTCAACAACCTTCGCCGATGGCTTTCCATCGCTACACGCCGTTCACCCCCATCGCGCTGCCCGACCGCACCTGGCCTGACAAAGTCATCACTCAAGCACCTCGCTGGTGCGCCGTTGACCTGCGCGATGGCAACCAGGCACTCATCGATCCGATGACTCCGGCCCGCAAGCTCAAGATGTTCCAACTGCTGGTGCAGATCGGCTTCAAGGAAATTGAGGTCGGCTTCCCGTCTGCTTCACAGACCGACTTCGACTTCGTGCGTCTACTGATTGACGACAACCACATTCCAGACGACGTCGTCATTCAGGTGCTCACCCAGAGCCGCGAAGCGCTCATCGAGCGCACCTTTGAAGCGATCGATGGTGCACCTCAGGCCATCGTGCACCTCTATAACTCGACGTCCACCCTGCAGCGGCGCGTAGTGTTCGACCTCGACCGCGAAGGCATCAAGGACATTGCCGTTCACGGCGCGCAGCTGTGTCAGAAGTACGCAGAGCAACTCACCGGCGGCACAGAGGTGTACTTCGAGTACTCCCCCGAGTCGTACACCGGCACTGAACTCGACTTCGCCATTGAGGTGTGCAACGCCGTCACCGACGTGTGGCAGCCCACGCCCGAACGCAAGGTGATTCTCAACCTGCCCGCAACGGTTGAGATGGCGACTCCCAACATCTATGCCGACTCGATCGAGTGGATGCACCGCAATCTCGCGCGTCGCGACTCGGTGATCATTTCGCTGCACCCGCACAACGACCGAGGAACCGCAGTCGCTGCCGCCGAGCTCGGCTACATGGCCGGCGCTGACCGCATCGAAGGCTGCCTGTTCGGAAATGGCGAGCGCACCGGCAACGTGTGTCTGGTGACCCTGGGCATGAACCTGTTCAGCCAGGGCGTCGACCCGCAGCTCGACTTCCGCGACATCGACGACATTCGTCGCACGGTTGAGTACTGCAACCAGCTGGCCGTGCCCGAGCGCCACCCCTACGGTGGCGACCTGGTGTACACCGCGTTCAGTGGGTCACACCAAGACGCCATCAACAAGGGTCTGGCCGTCATGGCTGCCGACGCAGCAGCCGCCGGCGTCAGCATCGACGACTTCACGTGGGCAGTTCCTTACCTGCCCATCGACCCCAAGGATGTTGGCCGCACGTACGAAGCCGTCATTCGCGTCAACTCGCAGTCGGGCAAGGGCGGCGTTGCGTACATCATGCGCACCGAGCACTCGCTCGAACTTCCCCGTCGGCTTCAGATTGAGTTCTCGCAAGTAGTGCAACGGCACACCGACGAAGACGGTGGCGAAGTCACCCCGGCC
>CAIYMF010000279.1 GCA_903927265.1 uncultured bacterium
CCGCGTAACCGATGGACTCGCGGAAAGATAAAGGGCGGGGAAGGCGATGAGAAGTGCATGTGGGGGGTGTGCCACGCTTGCCCCAAG
Organism: uncultured bacterium; assembly: GCA_903927265.1. Taxonomy (GTDB): domain Bacteria; phylum Actinomycetota; class Actinomycetes; order S36-B12; family CAIYMF01; genus CAIYMF01. Next base: position 88 of record CAIYMF010000279.1, read on the forward strand.
GTTGGCGTGACCGTGAACTCCGCACAGGATGAGGACGTGAGATGAAGAAGTTCATCAATGACCCCGACTCGTTTGTCGACGAGGTAATCGAGGGCATCTTGGCGGTGCACTCCGACGCGCTGCGAGCCGCATCCGACGACAGCCGTGCCATCGTGCGCGCAGATGCCCCCATCGCGAACCAGGTCGGAATCGTGACGGGCGGCGGTTCCGGTCACCTTCCGGTGTTCCTGGGTTACGTCGGTCAAGGACTGTGCACGGGCGTGGCTATCGGAAATGTCTTCTCTTCACCATCGTCAGATCAGGTACTCGCCGCTACCCGCGAGAGCAATGGTGGCGCTGGCGTTCTGTTCGTCTACGGAAACTACGGGGGCGACGTGCTGAACTTCGACGACGCCGCCGAGCTCGCCGAGGAAGAAGGCATCACCGTGCGAACGGTGCTGGTGGCAGACGATGTCACGTCTGCTCCTGCTGATCGGCGCGACGATCGCCGAGGAGTCGCCGGACTGGCGTTCGCCTACAAGGTCGCAGGCGCGGCCGCGGCGCAGGGAGCGACGCTCGACGAGGTTGCGGAGGCCGTCGAGCACCTCAACGCGAACATGGGCTCGATGGGCGTTGGACTCTCACCGACCATCCTGCCTGCTGCGGGCGAGCCCACCTTCACTCTCGATGAGGGTGAGATGGAGATTGGCATCGGAATCCACGGCGAGCGCGGGGTGCGGCGTGGACCGCTCGATCCGGCCGACAGTATTGCCGACGAGTTGTTCGCAACGATCTCCGACGATCTGGGTCTGAGTAGCGGCGACAGCATTGCCGTTCTTGTTAATGGACTCGGTGCCACACCGCTTGAGGAGTTGTACATACTCGCTCGGCGAGTGTCGCAACGCTGCAACGCAGGCGGCATCATCCTCGAGCGCACCTACGTTGGCGAGTACGCCACGAGCCTGGAAATGGCGGGAGCCTCGCTCACCGTCGTGCGGCTCGATGATCGCATTCGTCACCTGCTGGCTCAACCGGCATCATCACCATTCGTGGGCGCGATGCTGTGAACGGAGCGCAACTTGGCGCGCTGCTCGACACCGCGTGCGAACGGCTCGCATCGACAGGCGACGAACTTCGTGAACTCGATGCTGAAGTGGGTGACGGCGATCTAGGCATCACGGTCACCAAGGGGGCGGCCGCAGTGCGTACGCGTCTGGCAACACTTGATGCTGATGTTCTTCCCAATGACGTCGTGCTCGCGGCGGCCGATGCATTCGGAACAGCGAACCCCTCGACGTTCGCCTCGCTTGTCTCTTCAGGTGTGAAAGCGGGAGCGAAGGCGACTGAACTCACGGACATGTCAACTGCCGAAGTGGTTGCCTTCGGTCGGGCGGTAGCCGAAACGATCGCGCGACGCGGTAAGAGTGCCGTGGGTGACAAGACGATCCTCGACGCGCTGGTGCCCAGTCTCGATGCCGCCGAATTCAGCGCCGATGGTGGTGCACTCGAGGCTGCGACTGCTGCAGCGGCGGCTGGAATCGAGGAGACCGCCGCTGTCGCCGCGAAGAAGGGCCGCGCTGCGTGGGCCGGTGATCGCGGAATCGGCGTTCCCGATGCAGGAGCGACGGCATACCTACGATTCCTCGAGGCATTGCGCTAACTCAGGGAGCTTTACTGACGTTCACCAACCTTCAGTGAGCACCCTGTCGAGCATGTCGGCGAAGTAGTCAGCGGCCGCGATGTCGATGCACAGTGGTGGCTTGATTTTCAGTACGCACATGCGGTCGCTGGTGGGCTGAACAATGATTCCGAGTTCGAGTAGTCGCTCGCAGATCGCGTAGGTCTCGTCGGTGGCGGGTTCGAGAGTGTCTCGGTCACGCACGAGTTCGACTCCCATGTAGAGCCCCTCGCCGTGAACGGCGCCGATGAGCGCGTGGCGTTCGGCGAGTTCGAGCATGTGTTGCTTCAAGTGAGCGCCGACGCGTGCAGCATTGACCTGCAGTTGTTCGTCGCGCAACGTGTTGAGTACTGCAAGGCCGACCGCGCACGACACGGGACTTCCACCCGTCGAAGAGAAGAAGTATCCCTGTGAAGCGAAGCGCTCAGCGATCTCACGTGAGGTGATGACCGCGCCGAGGGGATGTCCGTTGCCCATTGCTTTCGCGACCGCCACGATGTCGGGCACGACGCCCTGTTGCTCGAATCCCCAGAACCACGATCCCAATCGTCCGTACCCGACTTGAACTTCGTCTGCGATGGCGAGTCCGCCGTGTCGGCGTACAGCGGCGTAGACGGCGGCGAGGTAACCCTCGGGAAGTGCTACCCCACCTGCGTTTCCGTAGAAAGTTTCGGCGATGAGGGCGGCAGGGGGTCGACCGTTTGCGGCTAACTCGTCGATGGCGCGCACCGCATCGGCGGCGTAGAGATGAGCGTCGGCGCCGCGGTGAGTTCCGCGGTACGAGTTCGGCGAGTCGAGAATGCGCACCCAGTCAGGCCGCGTCTCGAGTGCCGTGGGGTTGTCTGCGGTTGAGGTACTGACGGCGTCGGAAAGGAAAGTCCAGCCGTGGTACGCCTCGCGCATGGAGAGTACGTCGGTGCGTTCCGTGGCGGCCATGGCGAGCCGAAGTGCGAGGTCGGTGGCTTCCGATCCGGAGTTCACCAGGAACACTGTGTCGAGTGAGTTTGGTAGTAGATCAGTGAGGCGTTCGCTGAGTTCGGCGATTGCGGAG
>CAIYMF010000280.1 GCA_903927265.1 uncultured bacterium
TCCCCTCATCAGGCGGATGGTCTAATTCGCCGCCCTATCGCACGAATCTCGCGACCTTCTACTCCTTCAAAGTGACGGACTGAGTAATGACGAATTCGCGTCGAACGGCTGTGCTCGTAATCGCTAGTCTCGCTGTGTTGGCAATCGCAGCTGCTGCGGTGCTCTTGCCGCGTTCCGGAGCCTCCGGTGCGCAGGCGGCAACTGGGGCAGTCAGCGGGTCCTCTTCGGCGCCAGCACCTGTGACACTCCCTCAAGCCGCATGGAAGGCTGTGCCCGGCGGCGATCAGGCCATCTACGTCCTGGGGCAGACGATGATCGGAACCGCCTCAATTGTGCGTGTTGAAGGTGGAAAGGCAGGAACGCCCGTCGACGTGTCCGTCGGCACTAACTACCAACTCGGCCCTACGTCGTCTGTGGTGTGGGGGGATGGCAGCGTGTGGCTGGCAGACGGCCGGCGCGTGCTGCGAATCGACCCGGCAACGGGCTCAGGTCAGCATGAGTACGAATTCGGAGCGCCTTCGGAATCCGACAGCGGAGCCCTTGAAGGGGCCTGGATCTCGGGCTTAGGGGTCAACCACGACTGGCTTGTGGCGGCATTCAACGGTCAGTCTGAGATTGCTCTCACCGATCTCCGCCAGGGCACGTCACGACGCATTTCGATCCCCAAGGAGTTTGCCGGCGCGCAGAGTGTGGCGCTCGATGCCGATGGATTCGTGTACCTGGCGAATGCGGTGAGCCATTCGGGTTCGGTGCTGGCAGTCTCGCCCGAAGGGACGGCGTCCGTGGTTTCGTCGCAGCGGGCCACTGCGCTGGCCGTAGGCCCCGATGGCACCGTCGTGATCCCGGACGGTACCGGGTGCCAACTCGTACGCGCTGCAAAACCCCAGCAGCACCTCGAGGCCGATGCGGCACCCACAGCGTGCGAGGCCGACCGCGATTCCGTCGTTGCGTGGAATGTGGAGTCTGGGCGGGTGACCGTGGTGACGTCTGGTACCCGCCGGGTTGTCGAGCCCACATGGAAGCCACTCACTGTCTCCGGCCCAGATGGGTCCGAGGTGCGGACCACGGCGGCTGACCTGCCGCGGGTCATACTCATGACCTCGAACGGCGAAGCGTGGGCGCTCGCAGGTGACGGATTGAGCCTTTGGCCCGTGTGAGCACGCTGCTCCGCCAGTGGAGGTGGCGGCCCGGCGGCTTGGGTAGCGTGCGGGTGTGCGAGGACCCGTCGACGCCACATCCAACTCGGCACCGGACTCGGCGGAACGCCTGCGTACTTATGCCCGTCCGAGGGACATGAGTCGCCCCCGGCACGCCAGTTGTAGAGCGAAACGCTCGTCTGGGTCGGTGAGGTCGTGCGGCAAGGTCTGGGAGATCTGTGCCATTCGATAGACCACGGCATTGCGGTGCACATTGAGTCGAACCGCAGCGCGCTGGAAGGATCCGTGCTCGTCAAGATAGGCGTGCAACGTCTCGATCGCGATCACCGCCTTCCTTGACCCCAGAGCGTCGAGTGGAGCGAGCAAGTCACTGACTGTGTCGCGTGCAGTGTCGGTCACTAGCCACTCAGCGAGCATTCGTTGCAGGCCCAGCGAGTCGAAAGCCACGATGCTGACCGGTTCGTCGAGCAGGCGTGCGGAGGCTAATGCGGTACCGGCCTGTGCAGCCGAGTTGCGCAGCCCGATCGCGCCTTGGTGCGGTGTCCCGAGGCCCACTCGGAATCGCGCACTCGGGTGCCGACTGCTTAGTTCAATGAGTAGTTCCTCAATCGCGGTGCGTACCACGTGGTCTGAGTCGCGACCAGGATCTGAACGGGTCGTCCGTACCAGTACGAGCGAGGAGTCAGGGTGTGCAGCTGTCCAGGCAGCGCGATACTCGCGTCCACGCTGCGCGATGATCGGAATCAGGTCGTCCTTGATTTGCGACACCATGTCGTCGTCGTGGCCTGTGGCGTCGACGCCGATACGAACCGCGGCGTGCCAGCCCTGCACCTCGAAACCACCGTCGACCGCCCGCTCAGATATCGCGGCAAGATTGGCTTGAGAGCACAGAAGAATCTCGCTCACAGCGCTCGACCGTGAACGAATAGGTCCCAATGTTTCGCGCTCGCGGGCGGAAACGATTCGGGAAATCATCGCGGCAGCGAGTCGAGCCGCAATCTGTGGACCATCACCGAGATCGGGTGAAATGATCCAACAGCGAGGCGATCCGTCAATGACGACGGGTGCGCCAGTCTTGTCGGTACTGCTACTCGCAAGTCGCACCCCCGCGAGCTGCGAAAACTCGCTCAGCATCGTGGTTTCGTCAGTGAATTCAGCTGGCTCATACGCCCCTGCTGAGGCCAGCCACGCAAGCGCGTTGCGCGAGTCTCCACTGACTGCCGCTCCGAGCCAGTCCAGCACCTGAAGGGGGTCTGCGGTGTCGGTGACCTCGAGCAGAGCGAGTCTCCCGCGCAGCGCCAAACTCTCGCCGGTGACCGACCTAAGAGTCGACTGTCGCATGACCAGGGCTGCGACACCGCGCTCGACTGCCCGTCGCACCAGCACGTCAAAGCGGTAGCCGACAGTCTCTGCCTCAGCGGTACGGCTCAGGATTGCGATGGCCCCTGAGCGCAACGCCTCCTCCTCCGCAATCCCTTCCAGGAGGGTCACCTGGGTGATCTCATGAGGAACGTCGGGCATGACGCGGCAGATCAGTGCCGAGCCGAGTGGCCCATCGAGCAGTCGTGCGACGGTGATGGCCGTGACTTCTCCTTAGATTATTAGTACAAGGCAATCAAAATATTTTGTATCAATAGTACAAGCAGAATACGGTCGCGGACCATAGGCTCAGCCACATGTTGATCGAGGCGGGCGACATCGACGCTCTAGCTCGCGGCTGTGCTGTGCTTGGCACGGGCGGTGGCGGCGACGTCACGACCGAAGCGCTCGTTGCCCGCCAAGCCATCGAACAGCACGGCCCCGTTCGAGTGGTGACTCTCGCCGATCTCCACGATGACGACATTGTGATGCCGGTTGGCGGCATTGGAGCACCGTCGGTCGGTGCCGAGAAGATTGGTTCGGGCGACGAGGTCGAGTTTCTTCGGACCATCGTTGAAGGTGCTCTCGATCAGCGAGTCGGGGCACTCATGGCAGGTGAGATCGGCGGGGGCAACGGGCTTTACCCGATTGCCGCCGCGGCCCGCATGGGCTTGCCGCTGGTTGACGGGGATGGCATTGGTCGGGCCTTCCCCGAGGTGCACATGGTCTCGATGCACGTCGCCGGCTTGTTGCCGGACTTCATCGTGGTGGCTGACGAGCGGCGCAATAGCGTTGTCATCCGGCCCATTGATGGTGAGTGGGGTGAACTCCTCGCGCGCGCGGTTACTGAGGTGTTCGGCGGCTCGGCCGCTATGGTCGACTACGCCATGCCTGTGTCCCGTGCCCGGGGCGCGATTATCGAAGGAACCGTCTCCCAGGCACTGCGCATCGGCCGATCCGTGCAGTCGGTGAGTGATCCAGTGGCCGCGTTGGTTGAGGCCGTTGACGCAGTCAAGTTGATCGAGGGCAAGGTCACCGACGTCGAGCGCCGTACCGCCGGCGGTTTCGTACGCGGCAGCGTCGTCGTTGAAGGTTACGGCCCTGATGCCGGCAGACTCGTTCGGGTCGAGATCCAGAACGAGAACCTCGTTGTCCTAGAGGACGGAGTCGTTCTGGCGAGCGTGCCAGACCTGATCACCTTGGTGGACAGCCATAGCGCAGATGCGGTTGCCACGGAAGTAGTGCGCTACGGCCAACGGGTCGCCATCCTCGCCTTCCCTTGCGCGCCCATCTGGCGAACACCCCGAGGAATCGAAATCGCAGGTCCA
>CAIYMF010000281.1 GCA_903927265.1 uncultured bacterium
AGCAGGCAGGTGACCTGGTTCTCCTCGTCGAGGGCGATCAGGTCGAGATCAAGATGGGCTGTGATGTGCATGGTTGCCTCCTCAGGCTGCTGACGAACGATCGAACGTGCTGGTTGTTGCGAGCTGAGCAATGAGTGCCTCAGCAGATGGGCCGAGCAGCCACGCCTCGAAGTTCCCGTTCGAGAGAACTGCGTCGCCGCGACGGCTTCGCTGGAGTGACATGGCATCGGCGGCGCTGAACCCGTGGTGCATCAACACCAAGGCCATCACGAGGCCGGACCTGTTAACCCCCGCCTGGCAGCGGATAAGAACCCGCTCACCTGCGAGCCAGTGTTGGTACGCGCTACGTGCCAAGCTGACTGCTTTCAGTTCTATCAGAGGGGTAAGACAACTGTCGGGAAAGCCGAACCGCAACTCCTCGACTCCCCACGGTGCGGGCATCGCGTCGGCATAGAGCGTGACGATGAAGTCGAACCGGCAATCAAGTGAGTAATGGCCGCGCGGAGTCGGGCATCCGACTACCTCGTCGTCCTCGGTTCCGCCTTGCCAAAGTCCCTGAAGAATCTCAGTTGGCGCGTATTCGGGCCAGTTGTGCATCGTGTTCTCCTCTGAGTTGGTGTGTTTGTGCTTCACCTACTTGTCGTGGGAGGAGCGAAAAGGTAAACAGGGCACATGGGGGAATCAACGGACGTGGCAGTTGCGGTGCATCACGCGGCGTACGAACGAGTACGTAGGTGTCCGTATCCGGAGGTGCGACCCGACGCCGACGACATCGCACAAGAGGTCGTGGCCGCGTATTTGGAAGCGGTGCAGCGGGGTCCGATTGAGAACCCTGAAGGCTGGGCGAATCGCGTCGCCGGAAGGCGCATCGCCGATCGCAAGCGTGAAGGCTGGACGTTCGAGCTGCCGACTGAAGACGACAGTCAACGGTCGTTGATGTCGTTCCTTGCGGGTGGAGTGATGACGAGCAACCAGGCGATTCTGCGTGAAACCGCGGCCCGACTTCTTCCGCTATTGGACGAGCGCGAGAAGGAGCTCGTCACCCTTGTGATGTTGGGATACACAAACCAAGAAATTGCCGACCTCATGGGTTACGCAAATGCCGATACTGCGAAGGCGACCTTGTCACGCAAACGACGCGAGTTGCGACGGGTTGCCGAGAATGAGGGCATCGACACCAACGTCGGTGACCACCCACGGAGTTATTGAGATGCACAACTAACGGGAGGAACATTGGCCAACGAAGGCGAAAGCGAGACCGCCGGCAACCTTCCCCCCGGCTGGTACCCAAATCCGGAAGACCCGCGTACCAACCGCTTTTGGTCGGGTAACAATTGGACGGATGAGATCCAACCCCTATGGCGGATTCCGGCTGTAGAGGAAACGCCGAAGACCGAAGTAACTACCACCACAACACTCGCGCAGCGGGCCGTCGATGTCGCCTCGACGCTCGAATCCTTTGCAAATGGTGCCATGTACCTCGCTGTCATAACGGTCATCGCGATGATCGCTGTCATTTGGTTCGGGTGGCCCTGGCCCAACAACGGTGCAGTCATTGTCGGCGCAATCGTGGCTGCCGCAATCATCTTTACGATTGCCCTATTAGTAAATACGCTCCTTGAACTCGGAGCGGTGGTGTCGCTGTATATCCACAGTCATGCCAGCAGGGAGACAGAGCAACACAAGCAGCCTCTCTGAGTGACCGATCTTCCTGTGTGCTGGCGTCGCGCAAGCCGAAGAGCTCGCCTTCACTCACACGGCGCCCAGAGTCTGTAAGCCCGGTAGATACCCGGCCAGTTCATTCAATCCCGCCGCGAAATCCCCGAGAGAGACGTCGGCGCGCACTCTCATCTTGGCACCGAAGAGCACCTGACCCGTGAGCTGCCCTTGGCGGTCGCCATATCCGATACCTACGAAATCGGGAAGACCTTGGAGGCGAAGGCTTTCGACGGCTGCTTTGTCGTGCGCCGCCTTCGGACTTGCCTTCCGCTTGTCCCAGGTCCACCTACCATGACCTGCGCTTTCAACTCGCCTCCACATCTCGAAGAGCAAGTCCCAATTGTATGAGCGAGAGTCTTCGACCCCCTCCTGCAGCAGGCAAATGCGCACGATCGGGCCGCGTAGGTGAACATCCTTCGCGGGGTCACCATACGACGCGAAGGACTGAGCGCTCAGCCCTTCCTGCGCCTCAATTAGTACGACATACCCAGGCGCCGCGATGTCCATCAGCATTCGCACAACCGGACTCTTGCCGCCACTTCCGATAGTCAAGTCTCTGATTGCGGGCGGGGCGGGCTTGAGTTGTTCAAGTGTCCACGCCATCCGAGCGCGAAGTCCTCCAACGAGACCTGCCGCTGATTCAATGTCATTCCAGATCGTGTGTAAGTCAACCATCGGTATTTGACGATCTATCCCTGCTAACCACGCGATCGCCGTCTCTCTCACCCAGGAATTGCTACTACGCGAATAGCGCGTGACCACGTCTTCCCAATCCAATGACTCCCAGCTATCAAGTTCGTCAGGGCGAGCCGGCATTCCCATGCGCTGAAGCCCAAGTAGACGTCGGTGAGCGACTTCTGGCCACGCCTGCCGATACCGCGCCAATTGGTTCGGTCCGAGTGATGACAGAACCTTGGCCTCGATCGCTGCC
>CAIYMF010000282.1 GCA_903927265.1 uncultured bacterium
CCCCGTCATCATCAACACCATGCAAGGTGTCCATAGTGTGGCTCCCGAATTAATTGATACCGGACGGAGTTTCTGCGCCTCAGAGCGAAAGATCTTGCGCACAATCGTGCTACCCAGCACGATACCTTTCGTCATTGCCGGTGCTCGCATGGCATTTTCGGTCGCGTGGATCGGCGTGATCGTCTCGGAAGTGCTCTCTAGTCAAACAGGTTTGGGAGGGCAGATCACATCTTATGCGAATGAATTCCGCATGGCGTATATGTACGTGCCGATCCTGTTTATCATCGCGATATCGGTGACTATCGTTGGGCTGTCCAATCGACTTTTCCCTCTGCTGACCCCGTGGGCCAACAACCAAAGTTAACTGAGTGCCTCGATGGAATGAAGACTGAACTTACTCGGCGACAATCGAATTTCTAGTGAAAGGGAATGATGGAGATGGAATACGACGACCTGCGCTCGTGGATTGCTCGAGTGCAAGGTATGGGCGAGTTGCGAGAGGTGAACGGCGCGACGTGGCAGGAGGACATTGGTCACGCCAGTGAGTTGCTGGTGCACACGCTAGGTGCCCCGGCGGTCTTGTTCGACAACATTCCCGGTTATCCCGCGGGTCATCGTCTGCTTGTCAACATCAATGCCACTCGGTCGCGACTCGCGCTGACACTCGGGTTGCCGGTGGACATCGAGCGACGCCCCCTCATGGACGAGTTTCTTCGCCTCACCGAGAGCAATCGATCACAAGACGTCAAGATACTGGAGGACGCGCCGATCTTCGAAAACGTTCGCCGAGGTGACGACGTGAACGTTTTCGAATTTCCGACGCCTCAGTGGCACCCGCTCGACGGAGGGCGCTACATCGGCACGGGTTGCGGAATCGTGCAGCGCTCGCCGAGTAGTAACTGGGTCAATATGGGGACCTATCGCGTCATGATTCACGATGAGAAGAACGTGGGTCTCTATATCTCACCCGGTAAGCATGGCCGCTTGATTCGTGATGAGTACTTCAGTCGTGGTGAGCCTTGCCCAATAGCAATTGTCTGCGGAATGGATCCGTTGATTTTCGCCGCCTCGACGATTGAGGTGCCCTACGGCGTCTCCGAGTATCAGTGGGCGGGTGCGATTCGCGGCGAACCCTATGAGGTCGTCAACTTGCCGATTACTGGTCTCCCTGTTCCAGCATCCTCGGAGATCGTGCTCGAGGGCTATATCTTCCCCGACAAGCTGGCCCCCGAAGGCCCTTTCGGAGAGTGGACCGGCTATTACGGTGCCCTGCAACCCGCTGAGCCTGTGATGACGGTTGAAGGCATGTACTGGCGAAATAATCCGATCATGCTTGGCGTACCCCCCAACAAGCCACCCGCATACGACCCGTACCTCTACCGTGAATACCTGCGCTCAGCAATCATGTTGCGCGAATTACGCGGTACAGGAATTCCTGGCATCAGCGACGTTCAATGTTTTGCCGAAGGTGGAACCAGGCTGTTCAACGCCATCGCCATTGAGCAGAAATACGCGGGGCACTCGCGCCAGACG
>CAIYMF010000283.1 GCA_903927265.1 uncultured bacterium
ATCATCGGTCAGCAACATAATTCGACGTTTGATCGAAGGTTGGCGCACGTCGATGCCGTCGAACAGCACCGAGCCAGAAGCCGGATCGGCGTCGCCGCTGAGTACTTCCAGAAAGGCGTTCGTCGAAACTCCCATGTCGGTAACGACAGCGACGATGCCCCCGCGCGGCACGAATGTGTCCCCCACTACCAGCGGGCAACCGGAGTTGAGTGCCAAGTCACGGAGAACGAATGACGGCAACTCCGATGACGTCGCCGTGCTCGTCGATCGAGTGACACGAGGCTGCGCCTGCGTGATCTGTTCGATGCGCCGCTTACTGGTAACAGCAAGACGGATATCGCGCAACCATGTCGGCAGCGATTCGAGCCCACGCACCACCGCCTCGATGTACAACAGGGAGGCGGCAATCGCGCCCGCCTCACCACCCCCGGAGGCAATGCTGATGACGACCACCGCAAGCAGCGCGGCATAGCCGGTGAATCGCGCGGCGGTGATGAGCCGACTCGCTTCACGCTTCTGCTCTTCGGTTGCCACTCTCAAGTTTGATGCCCGTTGTGCGAAGCGGTCACGCATCCAGGAACTGAGGTTCATGCCGGTGAGATTGCGATTAGCGGTGATCGACTCGTCGACAACCGCGCTAATTTCACTGCTGGTATCCATCCGCGCCTTGTTGCGCTCGAGCATGCCGCGACTGATTCGACTGTTGAGGACGAGGAAGAGCAACGTGGCAACCAAGGTGACCCAGCCAGCCTTCGGCTCGATGTACATCAGCAGCGCGAGACTCACCACGATTCGACCTACGCCCGGAAGTCCTTCGGTCACGGTCACGTCGACGGCTTCCTCGACTCGATCGACGTCGCTCGTGTGACGACTGATCACACTGGGCCGTCGCATTCCCTGCTGCCGAAGCATGGGGGCATCGAGTGTGTGGTCGTAGACATACTCCGACAGTTCTTGACCGATCGCAGCGGCTGAACGGTACGAGAGCCAGCGCGAAATGCTTGATGCGATCAGGCTCACGGCCATCAGTGCTGCGATACCGAGAGCGATCATCACCGTGTTGCCCTCGCCCGCCAACACCGCGTCCACGCGCAACGGAATGATCGCTGCTGCTCCGAGGGAAATCGTCGCGAGCACAAGTGCGACGGTTACTCGGCCGCGCACCGGCCGAAGGAACGGTGCCAGGAAATGCAACAGCTCGCCAGTGCCCGCCCCCGAACTTCCCGAGGGTACTGGCGTCAGCATGCGTGTGCTCATCAGTGCGGCCTACTCAACTGTCGCGGATCCAACTAAGAGTCTTTCGGTACGCGACCGCGCTCAACGCCGAATTGCGCGTGCTGCGCGTGAACTCAATCAGTCTCGAAGGTGAACAATTGGGACAGCAACCCGCTGAGTGTGGAAATGGGGAACCGCCCCCTCCCTCGAGTCCGAATGGTGACCAACTCGTCTCTGAGAAGCACCCTGCCACGCCACCTTGCTGTGCCAGACTCCACATATGAGTCGCTCGCAACGCCTTGCCCTAGTTTTTCTGGCTTCTGTACTTGCGGGTGTGGGCCTCCTGGCCGCTCCCGCGGTGGCGGATTCCGCCTCGCCGTCCCCATCGGGAAGTACGGCACCCACCGTGCTGCACGTGGGTATGACCTCAGGAATCGAGAACCCGAACATCTTCGCGGTGGCTTCCGTCGCCGAGTGGCAGGCAATCGTCATGCAGTACGACATGCTGATGCGCTTCGGCGATAAAGACCTCACCGCTGTTCCATCTCTGGCAACCGGCTGCGACCCCAACGCCGACCGCACAGTCTGGACCTGTCACCTCCAACCAGGACTGAAGTGGAGTGATGGTCAGCCCCTCACATCGAAGGACGTGGCGTTCTCGTACAAGTTTGTCATTGACAAGGAATTCGACGTCTTCAGCGGCTACTTCCCGGAAGGCACCACATTCGAGACGCCCGACGACGTCACTCTGGTGTGGAAGTCGCCGACTCCGACCAACGGACCCACGGTTCCCGCGTGGACGTACGTTGTTCCCGAGCACATCTGGGGCAAGTACGCGACCGCCGACGCCAAGACGATCCGCGCTTTTTCGGCGCTCCCCACCGTAGGGTCCGGACCTTACATGATGACCGCAGCGAACCCCGGACAGAACTGGACCTTCTCGCGCAACCCCAACTTCTGGGGACCCAAGCCGGCGTACGACAGCATCGAGTTTCAACTCTTCACCAACCAAGACGCGATGGTGCAGGCGTTGAAGAACGGGCAAATCGATATCGCCGACGGTATTGAAGGTTCACTGCTGCCCGCCGTGAGTGCTCTTCCGAACGTCGCGGTGCAGAAGGTCGTCGCCGACTCGTGGATCAACCTCGCTTTCAACTTCGGCGGGCGTCCCACTGCCAATGGTCTTCCTGCACTTCAAGACATTCGCGTGCGCAAGGCGATCGCCATGGCAATCGACAAGCAGCAGATTGTCGACAAGGTGTATCCCGGTGTGGCCAGTCCCGGCGACACGATCATTCGGCCACTGTCGACGTACTGGCACCTCACCGTGCCGAAGGACAAGCTCATTCCATACGACCCCGCAGCCGCAAACGCCATGCTTGATCAGGCCGGGTACACGATGGGGTCAGATGGAGTACGCATCGATCCCAAGAACGGCAAGCCGCTCAAGATTCGGCTGCCCGTATCTGACGACACTCAGGGAAGCACACAAGCCGGACAGCTCGTCGCGTCGTTCCTCAAGAAGATCGGCATCGCCGTCACCGTTCAACCCGTGACCGCAGGCAAGATGTACGACATCGAGCAGGCGGGCGACTTCGACGCTGTCATCTGGTACTGGAGCGGCGACCCTGACCCGAACTACCAATTGTCAGGATTCGCAAGCTCAGCGTGCCCTGGATTGAGCGACGGCTGCTGGAAGGACCCCACGTACGACGCGATGTTCGCCAAGCAGCAAGCCACCCTCGATCCGGCTGCGCGCAAGGTGATCGTCGACGAGATGCAGCAGTACGTCTACGACCAGGTGCCCAACATTGTGCTCACGTACCCCGAAACTATTGAGGCGTACCGCACCGACAAGGTGGCTGGACTCACTGCGGTACCCGAGGGAAACGGATACCTGATGCCCTCGTACGTCTACACCAGCATGGTGAACGCGCATCCGGTGCAAGCTGATACGGGCACTACACCCACAACGTCGGGAAGTTCGGGCATCCCGCCGTGGGTGTGGGCAGTCGTCGCGGTCGTCGTCATCGCACTGGGCCTGCTGTTGGTTCGTCGACGCCGAGGCGAGGCTGACCGCGAAGAACTCGACTAGAACGCGCGCTGGTCAACGCGGATGACTCTGAAGTACATCGCCCGCAAGGCAGGCTGGGCGCTGCTCACACTGTGGTTCATTCTGTCGGTCAACTTCTTCCTGTTCCGCATCATGCCCGGCGATCCGGTAGCGCTGCTGGCACGCAGCCAGCGACTGTCACCCGAAGCACTCGATCGTCAGAGACAACTCTTCGGACTCGATCAGCCACTGCCCCAGCAGTACCTCACGTACCTGCGTGAAACGTTCAGCGGCAACCTAGGCGTCAGCATCCTGTCCGGAACCGACGTGGTGTCGATGGTGGCCTCACGCATGTGGCCGACCATCCTGCTCGTCGGAATCGGAACGCTGATCGCCGCTGCTGTGGGCGTACTGCTCGGCATGCGCGCCGGGTGGCGTCGCGGCAGCGGAGTCGATAACGGCAGCATGTATGGCTCGCTCCTTCTGTACTCCACGCCTGAGGGCTGGCTCGGAATGATGCTGCTCATCTTGTTCGCCGGAGCCTTAGGTTGGTTTCCCGCGGGTGGCTATTCGTCGTCCGGTGGCGAAGGGGGTGCGGGCGACGTTGCCTCGCACCTCGCGCTTCCAGTACTCACACTCGCACTCGGCTACGTCGGTCAGTTCTTTATCGTGATGCGCGCGTCAATGATTGACGTGAAGTCGCAGGACTACATTCGACTTGCACGCGCGAAAGGTCTCACCGATCCTGCGGTGCGCCGACACCACGCTGCGCCGAACGCGCTGCTTCCCACCATCACACTCATTGTGTTGAGTTTCGGATTCGTGCTCGGCGGCGCAATCGTGATCGAGACAGTCTTCTCGTGGCCCGGGCTCGGATTGCTCACGTACCAAGCGATTCAAACTCTGGACTATCCCGTATTGCAGGCGGTCTTCCTGTTGTCGAGCGCCGCGGTCATCGTCGCGAACCTAATCGCCGACATCGCATACGGGTTACTCGACCCGCGGATTGAGCAGATCTGACATGGTCGACATTCAGCCCGCCAACGCCTCCTCGGCTTCCAAACTCACCTGGCAGCGCCGGCGCATCGGGTTCTCACGTGGCTGGGCGGCATTCCGACACAACCGACGCGGCATGTTCGGACTGATCGTGTTGGTGGCATTCGGAGTAGTCGCAGTGTTGTCGCCGCTACTGGTCTCCCCCGATTCCGTTGATCCATCGAGTGCGACCGGAACACCGAATAGTCCGCCAACCGCCGGCTACCCGTTGGGAACGGACTCCTTCGGTCGTTCAGTACTCAGTCTGCTGATTGTCGGAACTCGCGTTTCGTTGACGGTCGGCCTCGCTGCAACAGTGGCTGCCGTTTTCATCGGCGCCACGTTTGGTTTGCTCAGCGGGTACTACGGGGGCACTGCTGTCGATCGCGTGCTCGGTGCGCTGATCGATTGGTTCCTCGTCATTCCGTGGTTGGTCTTGGCCATCGTGATGGCTGCCATCCTCGGACCCACATTGCTCAACATCATCATCGTCATCGCAGTGACGTCGTGGGCACTCACGGCGCGTGTTGTGCGCGCGTCGACTCTCGGCGTGCGCGAGTTGCCTTTCGTGGAACGCGCGCGGGCTCTTGGCGCAAGTGACCGCAGCATCATCACCCGGCACGTGTTGCCGAATGTGTTTCCGGTGATCTTTGCCCAGGCCGTTCTCACTGTCGCCGTCGCCATTTTGTCGGAAACGACATTGGCAATTCTCGGTCTCGGCGACCCCACGTCCATCTCGTGGGGACGCACAATCGAGGAGGCGTTCAACGGCGGCGCAATGACCAACGGCTACTGGTGGTGGATTGTCCCGCCCGGACTTGCCGTCGTATGTGTCACGCTGGCCTTCACCCTGTGCGGATATGCGTTAGAAGAAGTTCTTGACCCCCGGCTACGCGACCGATGAAGGAGCACCGATGAGTACCAATCGGCCCAACCCGTTCGAAGTTGGCGGCGAGTGGCTCAAATGCGCGCTGCATACGCACTCAACCGTGAGCGATGGAACTCTTCCACCTCACATACTCGCGAACGCATACGAAGAGGCCGGCTTCGATGTGCTGTCGATCACCGATCATTGGCGCATCGCCGAAGCGCCGTCGACTGATCGATTGCTCACGATTCCCGGTGCCGAACTTGGCTTCGATCTGCGTAAGCCGGCGTATCCGCGTCAGCCCGCGGAATTCCTCGTGTGGGGTATCGACCACCTTCCCGAAGATCCAGGCGGCGACAAAGACAACTGGATGTTCAATGCCGAGGAAAATTGGGAGGCGCGCACGTTCCCGTCGTTGTCGCACGGAGCCGCGTGGGCCGCAACGATGGGCGCGGTCGTGTACACCGCGCACCCGTACTGGAACCAGTTGTCAATCGACGACATCATCGATGCAGACGGCATCGCAGGCATCGAGGTGTTCAACGGATCGGCCGAGGAGGAAGACGGGCGCGGCGACTCCTCAGTGTGGTGGGATGCGATGTTGGCAAGCGGCAAGACAGTGTTCGGAATCGGTACCGACGATCAGCACTACCCGCTGTTCGAACTTGGTCTCGCATGGACCATGGTGCGTGCTGCCGAACGTACTCAAGAAGCAGTCCTCGACGCGTTGCGCCACGGACAGTCGTACTTCTCGAACGGTCCCTCGATTCACTCCATCGAGAGTGTCGAAGGTGGCGTCATCGTCGAATGTTCACCCGCTCGCTCGATTCGCCTTCAGCGTGAACACGAACACGGAACCAATGTGTCAGTGGGTCGGGGCGGTCGGCGCATGGGCGCAATACTCGCCACCGACGGCAACGGACTCATCACTCGCGCCTTCCTCGACTGCGATCCCAATCCGGTGTATCGACGAGTCGTCGTGGTCGACGAAACGGGCGCTCGAGCGTGGAGCAATCCGCTGTAACCGCGTAACGATTCACGATTCCACTCATTCTCTGGGCAAATCCGCACGTTGAACGTGCGGATTTGCCCAGAGAATGCCCCGCTAACTCCCGACACACAGTGGGCGAATAGATGCAGCCAGTGCGCCGATTTGCCCGGAAACGGGCGCACACGGGTGATGTGCGGTCGCGCTCCGCGCACTTCGAAGTTAGGGTCCCCTTCACAGGGTCATCGACGAAGACGGCGATCCGCAACGGAGGGCTTCTCATGAGCGAGCACGTCACTTCCCAGGAATTGCGCGAACGAGTCAAGGCGCTGATGCCCGCGGTGACGCAGGAGCTCGAGACACTCGTTGCCATCCCTTCGGTGTCGATTCCGGGATATCCCGAGTCGACACACGCAGCACTTGCGGCCGCGCAGCATGAGGTCACGCGCGTCTTCGCCGACTCCGGAATCGAGCGCTTCGACACGATCGACCTTCCGGGAACAGCGCCGATCGTCTTCGGCGAGATTCCCGCGCCACCCGGAGCACCCACGGTGCTGCTCTACGGGCACTACGACGTGGTGGGCGCTGGCGACGAGAGTCTGTGGAATACCGCACCCTTCGTTCCGACGACTATCGACGGCGCGATGTTTGGTCGAGGCACCGCTGACACCAAGGGCAACATCGTCGCGTGTGCGGGCGCGATTCGTGCGTGGGGTGGACGCCCTCCGGTCGGCATCAAGGTCGTCGTAGAAGGACTTGAGGAAGTAGGCGGCGGCGCATTCACGACGTACCCGCAGACTGATCCGACTCGGTTCGCCTCTGACGTGATGGTGATTGCCGACATGGGCAATATGCGCCCGGGAATACCCACTCTCACCGTGGGGCTACGCGGCATGGCCAACGTCGTCATTGAGGTCCGCACGCTGGGTTCGGGCAAGCACAGCGGCCAATACGGCGGCGCCGCACCCGACGCACTTCTCGCTCTCATGCGTGGAATTGCCAGCCTGCACGACGACCGCGGTGATGTTGCTGTTGCCGGACTTCGGCGCGACCCCTGGACAGGGGGCGGACCCACCGACGACGAGTTCCGCTCGCTCGCCGAGGTCACCGACGGCGTTCCCCTGATCGGAACCGGCACACTCGGCGAACGTATCTGGACCGGCCCCGCCATCACCGTGATCGGTGTCGACGTTCCGTCGGTTGACAACGCGCTGAACGCGGTGTCTCCCTATGCCCGCGCCAAACTCAACGTGCGCGTGCACCCCGAGCAAGATCCGCGTGAAGCGCAGGAGGCGGTCATTCGCCATCTGCGCGATGCCATGCCATTCGGAATCGCCCTAACGGTGAGCGGCGCCGAGACCGGGTTCGGATATGCCGCGCAAGTCGACGGACCGGTCTACGACATCGCGCGTTCGGTGTGGGCCGACGCCTGGGAGGCCGACACGGTGCAGATCGGCGCCGGCGGTTCGATTCCCCTCGTGCGTTCACTTCACGAAGCGGCACCCGCGGCCGACATCCTGCTCGTCGGATGCACCGACGGTTACTCGAATATTCATGGCCCAAACGAGCGGGTGCTGCTCGACGAACTAGAGCGCACCACTGTGGCCATCGCCGATCTCTTCGGTCGACTCGGCGCGCGAGCGCAGGCATGAGCACCGCCACCATCACCGACGAGCCCGAAGCCAAGAGCGGCGGTCTGCTTCAGCGCTTACTCGACTTCATCGAGCGCGTCGGAAACAAGGTGCCGCACCCGGCGATCCTGTTCCTTGCACTGTGTATCGGCACCATCATTCTCTCGCAGCTGCTGGCGTGGGCGGGGGTTGGCGCAACTTACGAAATAGTGAAGCCGACACCGCAGTCCATCGATGCGATCGGAATCGGTGGCTCAGTACTGCCGGGCGAGACCATGCCCTCACAGCCACCTGACGCTCTCGACTATCACGTCGTGACCGAGACGGTGAAGATTCAGGGGCTGCTCACGGTTGACGGCATTCGATTCCTGTTCACCTCATTCGTTCCGAATTTCATGGGTTTCACCGCGATGGGCATCATCCTCATCGTGATGATCGGTGTAGGAGTTGCCGAACGTTCAGGACTGATTGCGTCGCTGATTCGCAAACTCGTTGCCGTGTCAGCACCGGCGGCCTTGACGTACATCATCGTGTTTCTCGGAATCGTGTCGAGTGTGGCATCTGATGCTGGCTACCTCGTTCTCATTCCACTCGGCGCCGCCGCCTTCATGAGTGTGGGACGACATCCACTCGCTGGAATGGCCGCAGCCTTCGCCGGCGTCGCTGGCGGGTTTGGCGTGAACCTGCTGGTGACACCCAACGATGCGGTGCTTGCCGAGATCACAAACGAGTCGATTCATATTGTTGATCCCAACCTGTCGATCGGCATCACGGCCAACCTGTGGTTCGGAATCGGATCAACCATCGTGCTCACGGTGTTGCTGGGTGTGATTACGTCACGCGTTGTTGAGAAGCGACTTGGAAAGTACGACCCATCGATCGCACCGGTCGTCGACGCGAGTGATGTGCAGAAGGCCGACGACGCTCCTGATGTTGAGCAGTCGGCCGACAAGCGTGGACTTCGGCAAGCGGGCATCTGGTTTGTCGTAGCCCTTGCCGTGGTGCTCCTTCTTACTTTGCCGACGGGCGCACCTCTGCGCGACCCCGTAACCGGCGACATCATCGGCACGTCACCGTTCATGGACAGTCTCATCGTGATCATCTCGCTGCTCTTCTTCGCGGCGGGCATGGGTTACGGCCGCGGCGCTGGAACGATTCGCACGTCAACCCAGGCGATTGACGCGATCACCAAGTCGTGGGCCGGGCTCGCCGGTTTACTGTTGCTATTCCTGCTGATTGCGCAGTTCATCGCGTACTTCAACTACTCGAAAATGCCGCAGGTAGCAGCGGTGAAGCTTGGCGATCTGATTGAGCGAGTCGATATTGGTGCGGGATGGTTGCTGCTGATCGCCATTCTGATCACGCTGGTGATCGGCATCATCATTCCGCAGGCGATCGCGAAGTGGGCCCTGCTCGCGCCCATCTTCATTCCGTTGTTCCTGCGCATCGGCGTTGATCCGTCCGCGGTGCTCGCCGCGTACCGCGTGGGTGACTCTCCGGTCAACATCGTGACGCCGATCATGGCCTACTTCCCACTGATCGTCGTGTTTGCGGCGCGCTACGACAAGCGTTCCGGAATCGGCACCGTGATTGCATTAATGCTGCCGTACTTCGCGGCACTCGCCGTGGTGTGGACGGCATTCTTCATGGCGTGGTACCTGCTCGGAATCCCCTGGGGCATCTAGCATCACACCGCACGACTCTCCGGCGCACTACTCTCGTAGGGACACGCACCTGTCGGACGGAGAGCCATGAAGCGCGAGAACATCAACACCGAGTTCCTTGACGGCGTACTCAATGGCTCTCATGAAGACTTCTACTACCACTTTGGAACGTCCAGCTCTGACCCGATGCTAAAACCGTTGCGCGAGGTGCGCGCGGTGATCATGGCCGGCTCGGGCGAACGCATCAATGAGTTTGCCCGGACGTGGAGCGACCTCAACGGTGGCAGCGAGATCATCGCCTTTCCCAAGGAAGATCGCTTCGTCACGCGCTACACCGCGGGTGTGCTGTTCGCGTCGCACGGCATGGGAATGCCGAGTGCATCCATCGCTGTGCAAGAAATGATGCGCATGGTCTACTTCCTCAAGAGTGGCAACCTCGACGCGATCGACGAGGTGTTCTGGGCGCGGGTCGGAACCAGCGGCGGGGTAGGACATCGCGCCGGCACCGTCGTCGTGTCGACTGAGGGAGTGATGCCCGACCTCAAGCCCTACCGACTGATGCAGGGCGCCCGCGGGACCTATTGGTTCGACGGCACATTCCCTGCCGCTACGCGTGAGGCGATTCTGCGAGCGAACGAGGGAACAGGAATTCCCGTGGTGACCGGTCGCACCATTGCCACGCATGAGTTCTTCCTCGAACAGTTCCGACTCGATGGCGCGATACGACTAGAGACTGCTGAGAGCAAGCAGGAATTCCTCGAGTGGTGCCATGAGAACGATGTGGCCAATATCGAGATGGAAGGCGCGATGCTCGCGGCCTACCTCAACTGGTGGGGGTTCGCCTCGTTCGCGATGATCTGCACCGTGCTGCTCGATCGCCTCGAGGGCGACCAGGTGACGTCAAGTCCGCAACAGTTGCATCAGTTCAGTGCCGATAGCGGCACCGTGTTGTTCAACTACCTCTCCGCACTGCTGTCCTAACCCCCGCCGTCCCATTCCGTCTCCGCCCCCTTCCCGCGAGTCCATCACTTACGCGGGTCAAACGCCCCTCTTAGGCCGCGTAACCGATGGACTCGCGCGGAAAGCGGGGAAGCGGGGAAGCGCGGGAAGGGAGCGGGGCGGGGGGCTGGAGCAACCCGGGTCAAGTCAGTGACCGTGCTTGTGGCCCCACACGTCCGGGCCAGGCATCTGCCAGGGCTCCCACGTCGCGTCGTCGATCAGGCATCCGCCCGCACCGAATTCGGTGAGCACGCCGACCGGTGAAGCGACGTAGAACGAGAACATGTTGTCGTTCGTGTGGCGACCAATGTTCATCGCGACCGGAACATTCTCGGCCTGCACGTAGTCCCACGCGCGACCCACCTCATTCTCGTCCTCGATCTCCAACATGAAGTGGTGCATCACGTTGGGGATGTTGAAGAAGTTGCCATCGGCCAGCGCGATGCTGTGGTGGCGAGGGTTGCAGTGTAAGAAGGTCGCCGTGAACGGAGAGTCGATCATGTAGTCGCTCACCTTGAAGCCGAGCACATCCACATAGAACGCCTGGGTCTCGGCAAGGGTGCGGGTCGACAGAACGACGTGACCCAAGCCCAGTTCCTCGGCGACGAATGACGGAATGCCGCGCGGCGAATCGAACGCGTCTCTGGTCTTCGCCGCACCTGAATACAACTCGACGCGGTGACCGGCGGGGTCAAGGAAGTGCACCATCTCGGCGACGCGACGAACTTCGAGCTCTTCGATGGTCGCCTCGGTCACTGCAACGCCCGTGGCTTCCACTTCACCAGCCGCCGCGCGCAGTGCCGAAGAGTCTGAGAGTTCCCAACCCATGTACGCAGCACCGTTCGTGTCTGACGTTTCGACGATGACTCGCTGCTCGTTCGAGTCGATGCGGAACGACGGGCGGCCGGTCTCCAGATCGACCGACTGCATTCCGAGCACGTTAGTTGCGTACTGCGTAAACGCAGACGGCTCAGTGGAGTTAAAGCCGAGGTATCCAAGTTGTTCGATGTTCATGCGATATCCACCTTGTCGAAGTTGGGGTCTGCGTTGTACGAGTGAATCCAGTCGAGTTGGCCGTGCATCCATTCGCTTGAGGCAAGTTGTGCGTTGCGTTGCGTGGCTTCGTCGCCATCGGAAAGGTGCAGCACGTCGGCCGTGATGTACGAGGCCTTCTGCACGCGGGCCGTGCGTTCGAGCCGTTGGTCTTGGAACGACGCGATCGCGGCGTCGATGTCGTCGGTCTCGCTGAGGCACCGTGCGAGTACGACAGCGTCTTCCACGGTGATGTTGGCGCCTTGGCCGTGATGGGGAACCAGTGCGTGCGCGGCATCGCCCAGCAACACCACGCGACCGTCGTACCACTGCGACAGAGGTGGTCGGCGGTTCAACGCCCAACGACGATCGAACGTGGGGGCGCTGATCATTTCAATGACCGCAGGGTGCCACCCTTCGAACAATCGCAAGTGCTCGTCAGGTCCGGCGTCAACCGTCCACTCATCGCCCTCCCACGGCATGCGCTTCACCAGCAGGAAGTTGATGACATCGCCGTTGCCGCCAATGGGGTAGTGCAGAAGGTGCCCATCCGGGCCGATCCAGAACTGGATCGCCGTCGGATCAGGCAGGCTCGGCAAGTCCTTCACATCAACCAAACCGCGGAATCCGCTGCGGCCGGTGTAGATCTTGTCGTCGTGCCCGACCATCAATTCGCGCACGAGCGACCGCGCTCCGTCGGCGCCGACGACGATGTCGGCTACCGCCTGCGTGCCATCGGCGAAGTCGATCGTCACCTCGCCGCCTTCTTGCGCGTACGACGCGATCTCCTTGCCCAAGTGAATCTGATCGTGCCCGACAGCGTTGGCAAGGATCTCCTGGAGATCGGCACGGTGAATGCCGTAGCCAGGCGCGCCGTACGCACTCGACTCCGTCTCATCGTGCCGCGCAATGACATGACCGTCACGACCATCGCGATAGATCAGCGCCGTGGGTTCCCATGAAACTGCAGCAAATGCATCGCCTAGACCAAACCGTTCGATGAAACGCGACGCATTCGCAGCGAGGTACACGGCAGCGCCGACTTCACGAAGTTCGTGAGTCTTCTCGTAGATCTGTGCTTCCATTCCACGTTCGCGCAATGCAAGCGCAAGGCTTAGTCCTCCGACACCTGCACCAATGATCGCAATGCGCTTGTCTGACTCGCTCACTTCGAGTCCCCGTAGTCAGTGGGGTCGTTGAAGAAGTCGATACACACCTTGGTGAACAGCTCGGGGTACTCGATCATCGCCCAGTGACGGCAATGCGGAATGAGGTAGCCCGTTGAGTTCTCCAGCAACGTGAGGAACTCGAAGGCCTGCGTGATTGGCACAACCTTGTCTTCCTTACCGTTCACCACCAACGTGCGCGTCTTCACCGCAGCGATTGCTTCGTCGGGATAGTGCAAGCCGTTTTCGCGCACCCACCCCATCGTTGCCTTGTACGCCGCGACGAGGTGCGGCCGCGTTGACATCTCGAACCGGTACTCGACCTGTTCGTCAGAAGGAATAAAGCCGGGATTGGCGAGCACGCCGATGATGGCGCGCATTCCTTCGACGGTGAAGTCGTAGTGAATGACCGGGCCCAGATCGGCCGACAATGTGCGCGCGCGCCCACCACTTCCCATCAGTACGAGGCTCTCAACCAAGTCGGGTCGCTTCATCGCGACACCGAGTGACGTCGCGCCACCCATGGAGTTACCCACCAAATGCGCAGGGCCAAGGTCGAGCTCTTCGATGAAGTCAATGAGTTGCTGGTTGCGCGAATCCTGCGTGTACGCAAACTCATCGGGGGACGGAGCATCGGAGTTTCCGAAGCCGACCATGTCCATCGCGTAGGTCGATCCCTGTGCCGCAAATAGCGGGAAACTACGCTGCCAGTTACTGACGCTTTCCGCGCCAGCACCGCCACCATGAACCAAGATGACGGGCCGACCCGAGCCCTCGCCCGCGTGGTAGTACGCGGTGGAGAAATTTCCAGTCTGAACTGACTGCTGTGTCGGCATCGCCGATGTACTCACGAATCACCGAGCCAAGATCTGACGCAGCACACGCTCGAGGTTGACGTCAGCAGAGTCGGCATCAGCAGATCGCCACGCGACCATGTGGTCGGGGCGCACCAAGATGGCGCCGTCTTCACCGATTTCCGAGATGTCAGCGAAGTCGCCGTAGATGTCTTGCACATCGCATTCGCGACCGATCGTCACCACGCGGAGGTCGATATCGAGAGCGGCACTGGCCTTCTGTGCAGAGGCAACCCACGGCGCATTGAGTTCGCGCGTGAGCAAGGTGAACTTGCCCTTGCCACATAGGTCGAACAACGCGACCTGACGCTGGTTCTTAGTGAGCCACACGTGCGGAAGGTGACGACCGGGGAACGTCGAGGCGAAGTAGTACACCTCGGGGTCGCGCGGCGGCGCAGGCGATTCGGCACCATCGGTGACGACGGCTGACGACGTGTAGAACTGGTTGAGTTCCATGCCGTGGGAGTTGAAGCACATGATCGTTCCGTGCATCGCGTCGTCGAATGCCTTGCGTGCAGCAGTCGACTCGGGTGTGTGCGCATTGAGTGCTGCAAGCGATGCGGTGAACACTGCCTCGTCTGAAGCCGGCGGAAGGTGCAGTGCCATGAACAGCGGCGGCATGAGGTGGTTACTGCGCGATACCCGGTCGATGAGGTGCTCGGCAACCGGAACGCGTTCTTGACGGTAGGTGTCGAGCAGGTCGCTTCCGGCCTGACCTTGCAGCACCATCGCGAGCTTCCACGCGAGGTTGTAACTGTCTTGCACCGACGTGTTGGATCCCAGGCCGTTCATGGGCGAGTGGCGGTGCACTGCATCGCCCACGCAGTACACACGGCCTGCGGTGTTGTTAGTCGCCCACATGTGGTTGACCGACCACGTCGACATTGACTCGACCTCAATCTCGATGCTGTCGTCACCGATCAGCTTGTGAGCGATTTCAACGCCGAGTGCGTCGGTAAGGTCGGGCTCACCAGCGGAGACGTCGTAACCCCACACGCCAATCCACCGGTTCCATGGACGTACTACCCGCAGCACGCCGATTCCCATTCCTGCGTGACCAACGCCTGGCTGAATGAACCAATACATGTCGCCGGGGCGGTGTTCAACGAGGTGCGTCAAGTCAGCCTTGAAGACCACGTTCATCGAACCGCCGAGACCCATCTCACCTTCGAACGGAAGGCCGGCAATCTCGGCGACGCGCGATCGGCCACCGTCGGCACCGATCAGGTACTTCGCCTTGATCTCGAACTCAGCGCCGGTGAGCGTGTCGACCACCTGCGCGGTCACAAAGTCGTCGTCTTGCGTGAAACCGATCAGTTCAGTGTTGTTGCGCACCTTCGAACCGCGGTAGGAGGCGGCATTCACGAGGATGGGCTCGAGGTGATCTTGCGGCAGATCGCACACCGACGAGGGTGAGCCCAGATCGTGCTCGGCCTTGAAGTGCGGGTGGGTGTACCAGGTGCGCAAGCGGCCCAGTTCTTCACCCGACAGGCTCGTGGCCCACACGTGCTCGCCCATCAGGGCCTGCGGGGTGGCCGTCTCTACGGCCTCCTGCTCCAGGCCGAGGTCACGAAGAACCTCCATCGCGCGCTGGTTGGTGATGTGGGCGCGCGGCGCGTTTGCCACCCCGCCGTGCTTGTTCAGCATCACGGTGTCAATGCCGTAGGTGGCGAGCAGCGCCGCGGCGCTGGCGCCAGCGGGTCCTGCACCGACGATGAGAACGTCTGTTTCGACTGTGGGGGTGGCCATTGCGAGGGCTCCTTAACGTCACCGGAATTCAAGTATTGGACCGATCGGTTGGTCTATAAGTGACGAGAGTCACTCACCACAGCCGCAGGCGTCAAGGGATATCGTCAAAATGTCCGTTATACGGACGACAGGAGTGGTGCGCGGTTACTAGGCGGGAGGGGCGGTACGCAGTTCACGGCTGCGCGCCTCACCGATGGCAACCAAACCGGCCACCATCTGGTCGATCAGTTCAACCACCGGCTTTCCATCGTGCGACTGCAACGACACGAATAGCCCGTCGAACCCGACCATTGCGTAGAACGACAGCTCTCGACCGACGATTCTCGCGACGTCGTCACCTTCACCGATGAACGATGAACGAATCATGTGCTCGAGGTAGGCGCGGCCTTCCGTGCGTACACGCACCACCGTTTCCATGGCTTCAGGCGCTTCTTCGGCTTCGTCACTGATGACGAGCAAAATAAGCAGGCGCAAGAACTCCGCGCGATGCACCCACACGTCACCAGTGCGCTGGAAGTACCACTCCAGGCGTTCTCGCGATGTTCCGTCCGATGGTGGGTTGCGGTGTGCCTCAGTCATCGCGTCAAAGAACTCGCGGGCACCACGTTCCATCACAGCGGCGAGCAAGCCTGCCTTCGAACCAAAGTGGTGGTAGATCGCGCTCTTCGGAATTCCTGCCTCGTCGGCAAGTGTCGACATCGACGAACCGGCGTAGCCGCGGGCAGCCATCACCCGTGCCGAGGCGTCGAGAATTTCCTGACGTGAGCGACGGCCGCGACTGTTGCTGCTTGACCCCGAGTTCGACACGGCGTCAGTGTAGGCCGGGACGTCAGCGCAGGGTCACATCGGAGGGTGCACCATCCCCTTCCGCAACCCACTTCTGCCCCTCCCGCCCCCTTCCCGCGAGTCCATCACTTACGCGGGTCAAACGCCCCTCTTAGGCCGCGTAACCGATGGACTCGCGCGGAAAGCGGGGAAGCGCGGGAAGCGCGGAAAGCGGGGGAAGGGTGGCCGCTGCCGTAGTGACCCACGTCGCGAGACGCACTAGCGTGAGTTCGTGGCCGACTACGCAGGAATCGACTTCCTCGCTGAGGGAGCGCTGCCAGCACCGCGCCTCACTGAAGCCGACGCGCAGCGACTCGCACACGAGCACTTCGGTATCGACGCGAGCGCTACCTCACTCGGCAGCCAACAGGACGCCAACTTCCTGTTGACCCACGCAGACGGCACCATCATCGGCGTACTGCGTGTGGCGAACCCCGCGTTCACCGCCGCCGAACTTGACGCGCAGGATGCAGCCGCCGATCACATGGCAGCTCGCGATCCCGACCTTCGGGTTGCCACCGTGCTAAGTCGCGAGGCGCCACTCACTGCGATGGTGCCCACTCCCGACGGCCCAGCGCGAGCCCGTGTTCTGCGCTATCTCGACGGCGGAACTCTGTACGACGCCGACCATCTGTCGACCCGCGCCATCGCCGAACTCGGCGCGCTCGCCGCACGCGCCAACCTCGCTCTCGCCGACTTCGATCACCCGGGTCTACACCGTCGAATTCAATGGGACTTGCAGTACGCAGACGTCGTGGTGGCACACCTCATCGCACACATCGCCGACGACGAACAGCGCACGCGCATTCAGTCAATCGTCGATGCGGAATGGGCCACGATCCTCGCGCTCGCACCGCAGCTTCCAACCCAGGCCATGCACAACGATGTCACCGACACCAACGTCGTCTGCACGGTGCGCAACGGTGCACGCATTCCCGACGGCATCATCGACTTTGGTGACCTCACCTACTCATGGTCAGTGGGTGATCTTGCCGTCGCACTCAGTTCAGTTCTTCGGCACCCAGGCGTCGACCCCGCCCGCACGCTGCCGGCGATCAGCGCATTCCATGCCATCAGGCCTCTGTCGGAAAGTGAGGTCGCCGCTCTGTGGCCGCTGGTCGTTGTGCGCGGCGCCGTATGCCTGATGAGTAGCGAACAGCAAGTGACGATCGACGAGAACAACCATTACGCCGCCGAATCGATCGCTGAGGAAACGGCCATGTTCGAGGGGGCATCATCGGTGCCCTCTCCCGTGATGCAAGCACTCATTGGCGACATGCTCGGAATGAGTGACGCCTCCCCTCGCCTCACACCAGCAGGCTCACTTCTCGCCGACCTCAGCCCCGACGACATCGCCGTGCTCGATCTGGGCTGGGATTCGAACCTGATGAACGCAGGTGCCTGGCTCGACGCATCAACAGCAGACCGCGGCGCATCGACGTTGATTGCCGCAGGTGCACGCGCCGTCGTCACGCGATGGGGCCAACCGCAACTCACGGCGTCGCGGGCCTTATCCGAGTGGTCACCCGCGACCGTTCCGACCGGAATTGACGTGTGGCTCGCTGTTCCTCTGACGCTCACTGCACCCTGGAGTGGCGACATTGTGCCGCGTACCAATGGTTTCGCGCTGCGCGGTTCCGAGGCGACGCTCGTCATTGAATGCGACGAGGCGACAGCAACACCTGCCGGCCCAGTCGTCGCGGGCGACCCGCTCGTCACGACCACTCGAGCACGAATCACAGTGGTCGTCGGAGTCGACGCGCCCGCATTCGTGCGACCCGAGTACGCAGCCGGTTGGCTCGCACAGGTCGCCGATCCCGCTACCTTGCTCGGCCTCGCACAACATCAACCTCAACACGACGACACGTTCGCGCGCAGGGAACGCAGCGTGGCGTCTGTGCAGGAGCACTACTACGTCGAGCCGCCTCGCATCGAGCGCGGCTGGCGTCACCACTTGATCGACACCAACGGCCGCGCCTACCTCGACATGGTCAACAACGTCACGGTGCTCGGGCACGCACACCCGCACGTTGCGGCCGCGGCCGCGCGACAACTCAACCGCCTCAACACCAACTCGCGTTTTCACTACTCCGCAATCGCCGAACTCAGCGAACGCCTCACTGATCTACTACCAAACTCACTCGACACAGTGTTCCTGGTGAACTCCGGATCGGAAGCCACCGACCTCGCACTTCGGCTCGCCATGGCAGCCACGGAACGCACCGACGTACTCTCCATGCGCGAGGCGTACCACGGCTGGACTTTCCTTTCCGACGCCGTCAGTACCTCAACCGCAGACAACCCCACGGCACTTGAGACGCGGCCTGACTGGGTGCGCATTCTCGACTCGCCGAACTCGTACCGCGGAACTCACCGCGGCGCCGACGCTCATCTCTACGCCGCCGATGCGGTGCGCGCCATCGACGAGTTAGCCGCGCAGGGTCGACCCCCTGCCGCACTCATCGCCGAAACCTTCTACGGAAACGCGGGCGGGGTAGCACTTCCCGAGGGATACCTCGCCGCCGTCTACGACGCAGTGCGCCGACACGGTGGTCTGGCTATCGCCGATGAAGTGCAGGTCGGTTACGGCCGATTGGGCTCATGGTTCTGGGGCTTTGAGCAACAGGATGTCGTGCCTGACATCGTGGCGGTGGCGAAGGCGATGGGTAACGGTCATCCCCTCGGCGCAGTCATCACCTCTCGTGAGATCGCCGAGCGCTTTCGATCACAGGGGTACTTCTTCTCTTCGACGGGTGGAAGTCCCGTGTCGTGCGCGGTCGGCCTTGCAGTACTCAACACGTTGCGCGACGAACAACTGCAGGTCAATGCTGCACGCGTCGGCGCTCAC
>CAIYMF010000284.1 GCA_903927265.1 uncultured bacterium
ACCAACCGGAACCTCACGTGATTGGGGTGTGTGTACGGTAGCCACGGTGTGCGCGCAGGCGGCGCACGTAGGAACCTTGCGCTCGGCACCGCCGGGTGGTGCCCACGACACATCGACCGTGCTTGGGCCGTGGCGGGGATCGAAGAAGCAGGGAGGCAACCGGTCGGGGAGTGGGTCACCGTTGACGCGCGACTGGACGCACGCCATCGCGTAACGGCCGTCCTCTAGATTGGAGGTGATGGCTGAGGCTTCCTTAGCGGTGGTCATTCGATCGGCGCCGTCGCTCGCTTTGCGGTAGGAGTCGATGGCCGACTGAAGATCGGTGCGTCCCGCATCATCGAGTCGCTGATCGGTGATATCGAACCCTGCGACCTGCTCGCCGAATGAAGTCACGTCCTCGTCGATGACTGCCTTCACTGCAGCGAGTTGCTCTGCCTCCGCCTTCTTCTTCTTGCGCACGCTATAGGTGACTGCACCGCCAGCGCCCGCGGCTCCGGCACCAATCAGCAACCAACCCCAAGGGAATCCGCCGCCGTCTGAGGATCCACCAGATCCTCCATTCGTCGCACGTGCTGAAACCCCCGTGACGAATTGGGTGAGAACATCGTAGGAACTGCCACCCTGGTTCTTCACGACGGCTTGCGCGGCGATGTCGTTCACGGCAAACAGTGTTGAGTTCGCGCGGAAGGTTGTACCCGCAACGAGTGCGTACGTTCCTGGCTTGCCGACGGCGCGGTAAAGCGAACTAAGCGCGGCGTCTGCGGTTCCGCCGTTGGATGAGATAAACGACTTAGGGACAACGGCGATGTAGACCGGAGTGCCTGCCGATTGCACCTGTTCAAGAAGTGCACTCTCCTGGGAAGGGGAGAGCGGGCGCTCCGAATCGGGGTCGTTGTAGACCGGTGATTGCTTGAGCGAGGCGGCAACGGCATCGACTGACGAGAGCGCCGACGTGGCAGAAGCGAGGCCGAGCAGGGCAATCAGCAGTAGTCCGAGGACGCTGGCGACGCGAGTGGTTGCTCTCATGTGTTCCACGCTAGCAAGGCCACGCAAGCCGAGCGGACGCCGAGTGCGGTGATTTCAGTCGACGACTTCGCAGAACACGGTGCCGGTCGGAACCGTGGAGCCCACCTCGGCGGTAAGACCCGTGACGGTGCCCGCGCGGTGCGCGGTGATGGGCTGCTCCATCTTCATGGCCTCAAGCACCACGATGAGGTCACCTGAGGCCACCTGCTGACCCTCTTCGACGGCGATCTTGACGACTGTGCCCTGCATGGGCGCGGCCACCGCGTTACCTGATGCCGCGCTACCCGCTGACTTCGAGCGTGAGCGCTTCGGTGCGGCAGCCTTGGTGGCGCCGCCCGTGGACGCCAGACCCGCGGGAAGTGTGACCTCGAGCCGCTTGCCGCCCACCTCAACGACCACTGCCTGACGCTCTGCGGCCTCCGTGTCGGCGTCGGCACTGCCGGAGTAGGGAGGAATCGTGTTGTCGAACTCGGTTTCGATCCAGCGCGTGTGCACCGTGAACGGTGTCTCGGGATCGGCCGGTGCGAACGCGGGATCGTCGACGACTGCCCGGTGGAAGGTGAGGGCAGTGGCGATTCCGTCGACCTCGAACTCGGCGAGCGCGCGACGTGAGCGCTCGATCGCTTGCTGACGGGTGGCGCCGGTGACGATGAGTTTGGCGAGCAGTGAGTCGAAGTTGCCACCGATGACATCGCCTTGCACGAAACCGCCGTCAAGGCGAACTCCGGGGCCGCTCGGCGGATTCCAGACGGCAAGAACACCGGGTGCAGGCAGGAAGTTACGGCCGGGGTCTTCGCCATTGATGCGGAACTCAATCGAGTGTCCGCGCAGGGGCGGGTCGTCGAACCCGAGGGGCTCACCCGCAGCAATGCGGAACTGCTCGCGTACCAAGTCGATGCCGGACACCTCTTCGGTGACGGGGTGTTCAACCTGTAGCCGCGTGTTGACTTCGAGGAATGAAATGGTGCCGTCGAGTCCGATCAGGAACTCGCAGGTACCGGCGCCGTAGTAGCCCGCCTCGCGAATGATCGCCTTCGATGAGCGGTAGAGCTCATCGTGCTGGTCGTCGGTGAGGAAGGGAGCCGGTGCCTCTTCGACCAACTTCTGGTGGCGGCGCTGAAGCGAGCAATCGCGAGTGGAGACGACCACCACGTTGCCATGCATGTCAGCGAGCACCTGCGTTTCAACGTGCCGCGGGCTGTCGAGGTAGCGTTCAACGAAACACTCGCCGCGGCCGAACGCGGCGATGGCCTCGCGGACCGCTGAGTCGAAGAGCTCGGGGATCTCCTCCAGGGTGCGCGCGACCTTGAGGCCGCGACCGCCACCACCGAACGCTGCCTTGATCGCGATGGGAAGCCCGTGCGTACGCGCGAAATCAACGACCTCGTCAGGCCCATTGACCGGGTCGGGGGTTCCTTCGACTTGCGGGGCACCAGCGCGCGCTGCGATGTGGCGTGCGCTCACCTTGTCCCCGAGTGAACGGATGGCCTCGGGAGGAGGGCCGATCCAGGTGAGACCCGCGTCGATGACGGCCTGGGCGAAGTCAGCATTCTCGGAGAGGAACCCGTAGCCAGGGTGAACGGCATCGGCGCCGCTGCGAGCGGCGATGTCGAGGATCTTGTCGACCACGAGGTAGGTCTCGGCCGCCGTGCTGCCGCCGAGGGCGTAGGCCTCGTCAGCGGCCTTCACATGCTGGGCGTCGCGGTCGGGGTCGGCGTAGATGGCGACGCTGGTGAGACCAGCATCGCGGCAGGCGCGCGCCACCCGGATAGCGATCTCTCCGCGGTTAGCGATAAGCACCTTCGACAACGGTCGGGCAACAGGCTCAGCCACGGCATCTCCATGCGAACGAGGGGAATTTGAGTCTAGGGGGAGTCACTGCCCGCGACGGACCGGGCATCCCACAGGTCAGTCCACGAGTGACCGAGCGCCCGCACCATGTCGCGTAGTAACGGCAGTGACAGTCCGATCACGTTCGACGGGTCGCCGTCGATTCCGTCGATGAAGGGGGCCGACAGGCCATCGAGGGTGAAGGCACCTGCGACTGCGAGAGGCTCACCCGAGGCCACGTAGGCGTCGATCTCGGCATCGTCGGGAGTTCCAAATCGCACCGCGGTCTTCGCGCTGGCGACTCGTGCGCTGCCGTCGGCAGCATCGATCAGGGCATGGCCTGTGACCAGTGTGCCGGTGCGACCACGCATGGTTCGCCAGCGATCGCGCGCGTCAGCGGCGTCAGTGGGCTTTCCGAGGAGGTGGCCGTCGAGCTCAAGCACCGAATCGCAGCCGAGTACCAGGAAGGGGCCGGGGTCGGCGCCTTGAAACTTGCGTCCCACGTCACGGGCTTTGAGCACCGCCAAGTGTTCGGCCACAGTTTCGGCATCGGCATCGACGGGAAGTGACGCGACTTCGGCCGCCTCATCAACGTTGCTGACCACGACGAGCGGAACCACGCCTGCCGAATGTAGGAGGCGACGTCGCGCCGGTGATGCTGACGCGAGGATCAGAGTGAGGGAGGGCATCAGTGCGGAAGGCTCGACTGCCGCCAGGCTCCGGCGCCGGTGCTCATCGGTCGGCGGTGCGTCAGCTCCGGGCGACCCCACAACGGTCGATCGGGTTTCGCAGTGGTAACCGGAGCGGACAACGACGCGACCACGGCGACAAGCGCTGCGAGTTCTTCGGCCGTTGGATCGCCCTTCACCACCCGCAGCATCGGACGCGCGGGCTCAGGGGTTATTGACTCGTCGGTCATCAGAGCGGAATGTTTCCGTGCTTCTTGGGCGGAAGGGTCGCGCGCTTACCGCGCAATGTGCGCAGTGCCCGAATCACCATGGGCCGTGTCTCGCTCGGTTGAATGACGCGGTCGATGTAGCC
>CAIYMF010000285.1 GCA_903927265.1 uncultured bacterium
CCCCAACAAAGACAGCCAACCCCGCGGCCTCAAACCAGGACCCAAACCCGGCAACAAAAAAGGCGGCATGCCCAAGGGATACAAGTTCAAAAAATAAGTAAGTCCCGAGACATCCCATAAGGATGTCCCGAGACTTCACAGTGTGGAGCTGAGGGGACTCGAACCCCTGACCCCCTGCATGCCATGCAGGTGCGCTACCAGCTGCGCCACAGCCCCTTACAAGCGTCGTCAGCATACCCGAGAGCGTCGGTGACGATCGAATCGGCCGTCGCCACGTGACCTCTCAGCGATCGTCGGCCAACGGTGGCTCAGGAAGTGAGCCCGCGTTGTACTCAATCAGTCGCCACAAACCCGTCTCGGGCCTCTCCACGAGAACACTCCACGCACAGTTGCTCAGCACGCCCAACGACGCCCAATGCGACACCGGCAGCCCCATCAAACGACCGATCGCCGCACGCGCCGCACCTCCATGGGTGGCAACCACGACCGTGGAACCATCCGGCACCATCGCCAGATGCCGCTCAAGGGATGCGACCACGCGATCGGCGATCTCGACTCGAAGTTCACCGTCACCACCGGGGCGCACTGTGTCGTCACCTTCAGACCACGCGGCCCACGACGCACCGAATTGCTCCTGAATCTCCCTTCGCTCCAGCCCTTGCCACTGACCAGCGTACGTTTCGCGCAGGCCCACGTCGGTCACAATCTGCAGCCCCGTCAGCGCGGCCAAGGCGCCGGCTGTTTCATAGGCCCGCGAGAGATCACTGGAAATCAACAGGGCTGGAGCCAGTTCGGCCAAGAGCGGTGCAGCACGAAGCGCCTGCGCCCGTCCGACCTCATCGAGGGGAACGTCAGTCTGACCTTGAAACCGGGTGCTGGCATTCCATTCGGTGCGACCGTGGCGCCAGAACACCACTCGCTTGCTGGTCATGCGTCGGCGATGGGGTCCGATTCAACGGACTCCGGTAGTTCAATGCCCGGAAGTTCAATCATCGGGCAGTCTTTCCAGAGCCGCTCAAGTCCGTAGAACGAGCGTTCTTCGACATGCTGCACATGCACCACGAGTTCGAGGTAGTCAAGCAGAACCCAGCGCCCACCGCGCTCACCCTCGCGTCGCACGGGGTCGAGGTCGATCGCATCGAGTGCTTCCTCAATTCCGTCGACTACAGCACGCACCTGGCGGTCGCTCGCGGCCGAACATACGAGGAAGACGTCGGTGATGGCCAACCGATCACTCACATCGAGGGCGATGATGTTGGTTGCCATCTTGTCGACGGCAGCCTGAGCGGCGAGGTTGGTGATGTGCAGGGCGCGGTCAGTCGCGGTCACGCGTGTTTCCTTACTGAGACTGGGAAAAGCGCGGCTGCGCCTGTCTTCAGCCTCTCACAGCGCGGTTTAGGCCTTCGGCGTGGGTTCGGGGCTCAAGGTCGGTTCGGCAGACGGAGCGACCGCTGGCCGATAGTCGGCACCGAGCACCACGGTGACGTCTGCGGTGTTGGGCGGACCGCTTGACGCCTTCATCGCCGTCAACGGGAGTTTCAATGCCTTCGCAACGTCGTAGGCCCAGGAGCCTGCACCGGCCACCCCCTCGCGATACGTCACCGTCGAGGTAGCGACTCCGACCTTGGGTGCGGTTCCGCCCGTGAGGTACACCATTCCGGCAGCTTCCAGCGGTGCACGCGCCGTCGTTCCCATTCCGACCCGGGACGTTCCGTTGAATACCAACGCCCGCACCGGCACCTCCGCGCTCGGCACCAATTCAAGCTCGGCGAAGTCAGCCGACATCAGCGTTTCAGCGGCCACGAAATCCAGACGCTCAGCGCGGGCCGGACCCAGGGTGACCGGATTGACGGGCAGTACCCGGTGCTCGACTCTGTTCGTGTCGACTGCAGAACGCAGGCGCAGGAGCAACTCGCTCATCTGATCAACCGGAATCGTGACGCGCGACAATGAACCAAGTGAACCCAGCAGCAGTTCGACATGAGAGGCATCGGCGGGAAGGCGGAGCAGCACCTGCCGCATCACTTCGGTGAATCGGGCCATCCGGTCGGCCTCGGACTCACCTCGCTGCCGAGTGAGCACATAGGCCGCGGCAGTCGTGCCGTCGAGTTGTTGAATGCCCGGCAGCAAGGGCACCAAGACACTGCCATCCTCGGCTCGGAAAACCACGGGCGTCTGCACATCAAGGTAAATGCCGCCGATCGAGTCGACCAATCCAGCAAGCGCGAGTCGATCAAGCGCCCATGTGGCGTCCACCGTGACACCCAGCATGTGTGACAAAGACTCCTGCGACGCGAAAGCGTTGGTGCTGGCGGCGGTGGCTTCCAGCAGGGTCTGGGGTCCGCCGGGCACATCAACCAACAACCGCGGCGCAATCGCGACAAACGATCCCTTCTGTGGATCGAGGGTCGTCACCATCAGGGCGTTCGCTTGCGCTAACCCCTCGTCGTCACGAATCTGAATGAGCAGGCTCTGCTGATTAGGCCCCACGGGCGTCGGCGACGGGCTGGCTGTCGAGGTGGCGGTCGCGGTCGCGGTAGGTGAAGGCGAGGGGGTAGGCGTCGGTTCAGAGCCTCGCGTCAGCAGCGCACGCCCACCCACGATCAGTAACGCCGCGACAACCATGGCAACCAGCAACGACAGCATCGCGCGCCACGGCGAATGGCGAATCTCGGGCTCGTCAGCCACCGGACCCTCGCGACTGGCGGTAGAGAGCACGCTTGGCGATGTACCGCTCAACTCCGTCGGGAACGAGGTAGGCGATCGGCTCGCCCACATTCACCCGACGCCGAATGTCGGTGCTTGAAATCGCGAGGGCTGGAACTTCGACGAGCGACACCGAACCCTCAGCCAGTCCCGGATTCGACAGCACGTGACCGGGGCGCGACACCGCAATCAGGTGAGCGAGCCTGAGCACCTCATCGGGATCACGCCAGGTGAGAATCTGCTCGAGCGCGTCGGCGCCCGTGATGAAGAACAGGTCAACGCCATCGCCACGTTCTGATCGAATATCTCGCAGCGTGTCAACGGTGTAGGTCGGCCCGTCACGGTCGATATCGACCCGACTGACAGTGAAGCGAGAGTCGGCGGCCGTCGCGATGACGGTCATCAAATAGCGATCTTCCGCGGCCGACACGCCCGCCTTCTGCCACGGGTCTCCGGTGGGCACGAACACGACTTCATCGAGCTCGAACCGGAACGCAATTTCCGAGGCCGCCACGAGGTGCCCCTGGTGTACAGGGTCGAAAGTGCCGCCCATCACTCCCAGGCGGCGCGTCGTCGTCGTGGCTCCCACAGGGTCAGCCTACGGTCACCTACTGGCGTTGAGTCACGGGCGCAGGTGCCCGTCACCCACCACCACATACGTGGTGCTCGTCAGTTCGGCCAGCCCCATCGGTCCGCGGGCGTGCAACTTCTGGGTTGAGATGCCAATTTCGGCGCCGAACCCAAATTCGCCACCGTCGGTGAAGCGCGTGGAGGCATTGACCATGACCGCCGCCGCATCAACACCGGCAATGAACCGGTTGGCGGCCGATTGCGAACCCGTGACAATCGCTTCCGTGTGCCCACTCGACCAACGCCGAATGTGTGCCAACGCGGCATCCAGCGAATCGACCACTCCCGCCGCAATGTCGAGCGAGTAGTACTCGGCCGCCCAGTCGACGTCTGTGACCGGCTCGAATGCGACTTCGGAGGCAGAAGCAGCCAGGGCAATTCGGTCGTCACCGTGAACAGTGACGCCCTTCGCCTTGAGTGCCTCAAGTACCGCCGGCAGGAACCGGTCAGCGATCGCTTCATGCACCAGCAGAGTCTCGGCCGCGTTGCACACGCTCACCCGCTGGGTCTTGGAGTTCAGCACGATCGCCACTGCCATGTCGATATCGGCACTGGCATCGACGTAGACGTGGCAGTTTCCGACGCCTGTCTCAATGACCGGCACTGTCGACCCTTCAACCACACTGCGAATCAGGCCTGCTCCCCCGCGCGGAATGAGGACGTCGACCAATCCGCGCGCGGTCATCAAGTAGCCGACCGATTCATGGGAATCACCGGGTACCAACGTGATCGCATTGGCAGGAAGCCCCGCAGCAGCAATGGCTGCGCGCATCACATCGACCAACTCCTCATTGGTAGCCCGCGCCGACGACGACCCGCGCAGCAATGCCGCATTGCCACTCTTCAGGCACAGCACCGCGGCATCGACAGTCACATTGGGACGGGCTTCGTAAATCATGCCCACCACTCCCAACGGCACCCGTACCTGACGCACCTCAAGGCCGTTGGGAAGTCGATATCCGCGCACCACATCGCCGACTGGATCTGGCAGGGCCGCCACGTCACGCACCGCATCTGCAATCACTGCAATGCGCGCAGCATCGAGAGTGAGCCGGTCGATGATCGCGGCATCGGTGCCTGCGTCTCGAGCGCGCTCAACATCGCCGTTGTTAGCCGCCACAATGCGATCAGTGGCCTCCACGAGTGCATCAGCCACTGCGAGCAACGCGTGGTCTTTGCGGTCTCGAGTAAGAATCCGAAGTTCGGCAGCGGCCTCACGCGCACCTGATGCCGCCGCAAGTACCGCCCGCTGTTCGTCCGACTGATCCATGCGTCCAAGGCTACTGCCCAGCGGGCGCGGCCTTACTGACCCAGCAAGACGAGGTCGTCGCGATGCACCACTTCGCGCGCATATTCAGATCCGAGTTCACGGCCAAGCTCACGAGTTGACCGGCCGAGCAGCGCAGGCAACTCGGCACTGTCGTAGCTCACGAGCCCACGAGCGATGACAGTGCCCGAAGGACCCACGATGTCGACCGGATCGCCCGCACTGAACTCACCTTCGACACCCGTGATGCCGGCAGGTAGCAGCGACTTTCCGGAATCGACTAAGGCCGCCACCGCACCGGCGTCGACGACCACCCGCCCCTGCGGTGCACTGGCATGCGCCAGCCACAGCAATCGCGTCGATCGGCGCCGCGATTGCGGATGGAAATAGGTTCCGACAATTTCGCCTGCGAGTGCCGCCTGCACCGCATCAGCACGACACAGCACGACGGGAATACCCTCACCCGTCGCGATACGCGCTGCCTCAATCTTGGTCGTCATACCACCGAGGCCAACCGCACTGCCGGTTCCTCCGACCTCAACTTGTTCAAGGTCGGCCGCCGATCGAACCTCATGGATCAACCGACTTCCCTCACGTGACGGCGGGCCGTCGTAAAGGCCGTCGATATCGGAGAGCAACACGAGCACATCAGCGCGCACGAGGTGCGCCGCGAGCGCCGCGAGTCGGTCGTTGTCGCCAAAACGAATTTCATTTGTGGCCACCGTGTCGTTTTCATTGACGATCGGAACCACGTGCAGATCGAGCAGTCGATTCAGAGTGCTCTGCGCATTGCGATAGTGACCGCGGCGCGTGACATCTTCGGCA
Source organism: uncultured bacterium (assembly GCA_903927265.1). Lineage (GTDB taxonomy): Bacteria > Actinomycetota > Actinomycetes > S36-B12 > CAIYMF01 > CAIYMF01. The sequence continues at coordinate 5,429 of CAIYMF010000285.1, forward strand.
GTGAGCAGCACTTGTCCGACGGTGATTCCGTGAACTTCAAATGCGTGCGAGTACAGGGCCATCAGTTTACCCATGCCCACACTCGCTGCTGCCTGCTGACTTCCGAGGTCACGTGGTCGGCGGGTCAGTCCGAGTGCAGGAAGGCCGGCCGCGATAGCTCCGCTGGATACCAGCACTACTTCGGCTCCGGCCGCACGTCGCGCGGCTACGGCGTCAGCAAGTCGTTGCACGCTGGCGGGATCGACTCCACCTTCGGACGAGGTGAGCGACGACGAGCCGATCTTGACCACGATTCGATGGGCAGACGCGACTGCGTCGCGCATGGTTTTCGCAGTGGCCATCGAACTCACCGATCCTGATCCCAGGACGTGCCACCGGTCTCGCCAACCCATTCAACTTCAACCTCGAGGTCGTCGATCGCATCTTCATCGAGGTCATCGGTCTGAGTGCCCTGAGTGCCCACGGTGCCATCGTCCTCGCTGATGGCCTCACCTGCGTGCGCGGCACGCCGCTCGGCTGTCGTGCGTCGATGACTGCGATCAAGTCGCGCGTCTTCACCTCGGCGCGTCATGAGCACCTCAGCGCCCGCGCCGACTGTCGGGTCAAAGTCGAACACCACCGCATTGTCATCGGCTCCGATGAGCACCTCGTCGCCTCGAACAGCGCCTGCGGCCGCCAGTGCATCCTCAACACCGAGGCGGGCAAGGCGATCGGCAAGGTAACCCACAGCCTCGTCATTGGAGAAATCGGTTTGGCGCACCCAACGCATGGGCCGCTCACCGCGCACCCGGAACCGGTCGCCTTCACGGGTCACGGTGAAGCCCGAATCATCGACGGCAACGGGGCGCACCACCACGCGGGGAGCAACAGCTCCCTGGGTGACAACACGCGCTGCATTGACCATGAGCGCCATCGCGAACGCTAATTCGCGCAATCCTTCGTGCGAGACTGCCGACACGATGTGAACGTCGTAGCCACGCTCGGCCAACAGCGGCGCGACAAGTTCGGCGAGCTCACGTGCTTCCGGCACGTCGACCTTGTTCAGCACCACCAATCGAGGCCGGTCTTCCAGTCCAGAACCGTAGGCAGTGAGTTCAGCCTCGATGACGTCGAGATCGGTGAGTGGATCGCGACCAGGATCGAGAGTGGCGCAGTCAAGAACGTGAACGAGTCCGGCGCAGCGTTCGACATGGCGCAGGAATTCCAGACCCAATCCGCGGCCCTCACTGGCACCGGGAATCAGGCCAGGGACATCAGCCACGGTAAACACAACGTCGCCTGCCGTCACGACGCCGAGATTCGGCACCAGTGTGGTGAAGGGGTAGTCGGCGATCTTGGGCCGAGCGGCCGACATGGCAGCGACCAGACTGGACTTACCCGCGCTGGGAAATCCGATCAAGCCAATATCGGCAACGGTTTTGAGTTCAAGAACGAGGTCAAGTGCATCGCCGGGCTCACCGAGCAACGCGAAGCCGGGGGCCTTACGGCGCTGTGAGGCAAGTGAAGCATTTCCGAGGCCGCCGCGACCTCCGCGTGCGGCGACAAAACGCGTGCCGTCGCCCACGAGGTCGGCGATCACCTCGCCATCGGAAGTCGACACCATAGTGCCGGCTGGTACGGGCAATTCGATGTCTCCACCATCGGCGCCGTTGCGGTGGTCACCGTGACCGGGCTTGCCGGAGGTGGCCTTGCGATGCGGGAGATGGTGGTAGTCGAGCAACGTGGTCACGCTGGGGTCGACCACCAGAACGATGTCGCCACCGTTGCCACCGTTACCCCCATCGGGGCCACCGAGTGGCTTGAACTTTTCGCGTCGCACCGACGCGCAACCGTGACCACCGTCTCCGGCAGCCACGTGCAAGATCACACGATCAATGAAGGTAGCCATCAGGTGCCATCAACTTCCGCGGGGCTGCCAGCCGATCGGTTAAAGCGCCAGCGGTGGAGCAGCCCCAGATTTGGTCAGTCAGAACTGACGATGTTGATGACGCGACGGCCGCGGTGAGTGCCGAACTCAACCTTGCCCGCCGTGAGAGCGAACAGAGTGTCGTCACCGCCCCGGCCAACGTTGACACCCGGGTGGAAGTGCGTGCCGCGCTGGCGAATGATGATCTCGCCAGCGTTGACCTGCTGACCACCGTAGCGCTTCACTCCCAGACGCTGGGAGTTGCTGTCGCGACCGTTTCTGGTGCTGGACGCACCCTTTTTGTGGGCCATGAGGTCACTTTCCCGTCGAGATGCCGGTGACCTTCACCGAGGTCAGGTCTTGGCGGTGACCCTGACGACGGCGGTAGCCGGTCTTGTTCTTGTATCGGAGGATGCGGATCTTCTCACCACGGCTGTGCCCGACGACCTCAGCGGTGACGGTGGCAGCCGACAGAACCGAACTGTCAGTGGTGACGGCGTCGCCGTCGACCAGCAGCAGCACGGGAAACTCAACGGTGGAACCAGGCGCACCCTGAAGGCGATCGAGGACGACGACGTCGCCTACCTCAACCTTTTCCTGGCGGCCGCCTGCGCGGACAATGGCATACACCGGTGACTCCTCGTGGTTGCTAATTCGTTCGGATGCTGGATGTGACGGGCACTGCTACGACTCGTGATGACGACTCGTGATTACCAGTCATGATCGCGACTCATGCAGGGCCGACGACGGCACCGAGAGACAAGACTACTGCAAGCCCCTCGGGGCCGGTCAAACTGGCTCCTCCACGGGGGGTTCGGGAGCCGATGTTTCGGGTTCAGCCGGCGTCGAGACCGCGGCCATCACGTCAGCCGGATCGGCCCCTGATTTGCCCTTCGCCTTCGATTTGCGTGCCTGCGGACCTGCCTTGGCGGGACGGCTAGAGCTGCCGCCTTCCGCAGGAGGAGTGACCGGATCCATCTGAATGCGCACTCCACGTCCATTGCAGTGCTCACACGACTCGGAGAAGGTCTCGAGCAATCCTTGCCCGATGCGCTTGCGGGTCATCTGAACCAGCCCCAGTGAGGTAATTTCAGCCACCTGGTGCTTGGTGCGGTCGCGCCCCAGACACTCGACCAAGCGGCGCAACACCGCGTCGCGGTTACTTTCGAGCACCATGTCGATGAAGTCGACGACGATGATTCCGCCGATATCGCGCAACCGCAGTTGGCGAACGATCTCTTCGGCGGCCTCAAGGTTGTTACGGGTCACCGTCTCCTCAAGGTTGCTTCCGCCTTGGCCGGTGAACTTCCCCGTGTTGACGTCGACGACGGTCATTGCCTCGGTGCGGTCGATGACCAGCGAACCACCCGACGGCAGCCACACCTTACGGTCGAACGCTTTCGTCAACTGCTCTTCAACGCGGTAGTGACCGAACACTTCGTCGGCACCTACCCACTTCTCGAGTCGCTCGCCCAGATCGGGAGCTACGTAAGTGACGTACTGCTGCAACGTGTCCCACGAATCGCTTCCGGCGACAACGAGTTTGGTGAAGTCTTCGTTGAAGATGTCGCGCACGACGCGGATGGCGAGGTCAGGCTCGCCGTACAACAACGTGGGCGGCGTGACAGTGGTCGACTTCTCAGCGATGTCTTCCCACTGAGCCGCGAGCCGCGACACGTCGCTCTGCAATTCGGCTTCGCTGGCGCCTTCGGCTGCCGTGCGCACGATCACGCCTGCTTCGCCGGGAACGATCTCCTTGAGCACGCGCTTGAGTCGCGACCGCTCGGTGTCGGGGAGTTTGCGCGAGATGCCGGTCATACCGCCACCGGGAACATAGACCAGGTAACGACCGGGCAAACTGATCTGGCTCGTCAGGCGTGCCCCCTTGTGACCCATCGGGTCCTTGGTGACCTGCACGAGCACCGGATCACCCGATGCCATCGCAAACTCGATGCGCTTGGGCTGACCGTCGAGTGCGGCGGCATCCCAGTTGACTTCACCGGCGTAGAGCACAGCATTGCGACCGCGGCCGATGTCAACGAATGCCGCTTCCATGCTCGGAAGAACGTTCTGCACGCGGCCAAGGTAAACGTTACCCACCATCGACCCGCTGGAACCGCGGTCGACGTAGTGCTCGACGAGAATGCCGTCCTCGAGTACGGCGATCTGGGTGCGGCCGTCCTTCTCGCGCACCACCATCACCCGTTCGACATCTTCGCGGCGAGCAAGGAACTCGGCCTCGGAAAGAATGGGTGCCCGTCGACGCCCGGCCTCACGACCATCGCGACGACGCTGCTTCTTGGCTTCGAGCCGCGTGGAACCACGTACCGCGGTGACCTCATCACGGGGCGCACGCACGCGCACCACAGTGTTCGGCGGGTCATCGGTCGAGGCGTCATCATCGCCGCCAGTCCCCCGACGACGACGGCGACGACGGCGACGAGTCGAGGCCGACTCATCGTCTTCTGCGGGCTCCTCGGAAGACTGCGCCTCGTCTGTGGACTCGTCGTCCGAAGACTCCGAAGTTGCCGCGTCACCGCCACCTGAACTCTTGCGACGACCACGTCCACCGCGGCGGCGGCGACGACGAGCCGCCTCACCTTCGGGTGCGTCGCCGGTTGTAGCCGCATCAGCGGGCGACTCGTCGGCCGACTCAGTGGAAGCTTCCTCCACCTCAACCGCCGCCGCCGGAGCCGCTGCGGCACGCTTACGCTTGGGAGCAGGGGCCGCTTCAGGAGCCTGGAAGAGCACCGGCACGGTGGGGGTCAGGTCGGTTGCGTCCACAGCAGCAGCAGTCGTCGCCTTGGCGCGAGTGCGCTTCGCCGCGGTCGGTGCGGGGGCCACCTCGGGGGCCTGCTCGGCAGGCTCAGCCGACTTCTTCTTGGCCGTGGACTTCTTGGCCGTTGACTTGGTCGCCGAGGACTTGGTAGCGGTCTTTTTGGCGGGCTTGGCTGCCGCATCGACAGGGACCTCGGCCACGATCTCAGCGGAGGCTGCCGCCACGGGCGGTCCCGCAGGGCGGGACGCAGCTCGGCGGCGTCTGGGTGCGGCGGGTGCAGCGTCGCCACTGTCGGTGGTGGAAGTGTTCTCGTCGTCGAGCACGATGCTCCTGTCAGCTACGCGCACCGTAGGGCGTTCGCGTAGCAGGTCTGGTGGACCGGGGCACCCCTCGGTCGGGCTGGTTTCGCGCCGAGTGTCCCCGGCGCGGAAGTCTTCGGTGCGCCTTGAAGTTCAGGCGCCGACGGTTGGCTCGTCTCGATCAGGCAGAAGCGGGTCCTGCACCGTTCGAGCGTTCTCGTCGAGTGGCCCCTGCGCCAGCCGTGTGATCCGTGGTGGGATCGGCGGCGCCAGGTCGGCGACTGCAGCGAGAGCAGCGAGTACGTCGTCGGGTCGAACGGACGGGGTGCCGTGCCGTACGACCAACCTCAGTATCGCACACCCCTCCGGATCACCCTCACCGGAACACTCCGCGAGCTCCACTACCGGACCGCGCGCGTCAAATCGCCGGAGCCCGCCTTTGGTCATCCGCTGAACCTCGACCTCGTCGACTGCAAGGAAGGCCTGCGCAGCCGCGCGCGCGACGTCGGGCTCAATTCCGGGTAACTCCAAGCGCCACTCCCCCGCCTCGAGTCGCGTCGCAAGATCACTCGTGCGCGTCACGACGACGTCCATGATCTCCATGCCGTCGGGAAGGGTCGCGTTGAGAGCGGCCTGCAGCGCCTGCGGATCACACTCCTGTAGTACGCCGATCTCAAGGTATTCGGCCTCGCTGCTCGTGCCGGTCGGCACCGCGTTCGCATACGAGATCTTGGGGTGGGGGTGAAAGCCCGCGCTGAAGGCCATCGGCACCCCGACACGACGCAGTGCACGTTCGAAGGAACGTGCGCAGTCGCGGTGCGAGGCGAAACGCATGCGACCGCGTTTGGCGTAGCGCATCCGCAACTTCTGCACGGGAGGGACGATTTCGCGTCCGGGTGATCGCGCCATCGCTCAGGCCTGAGTCGCCAGGAGTGGCGCAGGGCTGATCGGTTCGAGCGGAATCAGCACACGACCGGTGGGTCCGACCTCAATCGCGGTTCCCATCTGGTCGCATACACCGCAATCAAAGCACGGCGTCCACCGGCAATCGTCGACCTCAACTTCGTCGAGAGCGTCCTGCCAGTCCTGCCAGAGCCATTCCTTGTCGAGTCCGGAATCGATGTGGTCCCACGGCAGTACTTCATCGTGCTGACGTTCTCGCGTGGTGAACCAGGCGACGTCGACACCTGTGCCTTCCAGCCCGCGCTCGGCGGCCGTCATCCAGCGATCGAACGAGAAGTGCTCGCTCCAGCCATCAAAACGCGCGCCGTCACGCCAGGCCTGTTCAATCACGCGGCCCACCCGGCGATCGCCGCGCGACAGCAAACCTTCGACGATTCCCGGCTTGCCGTCGTGGTACCGAACACCAATTGCCTTCCCGAACTGACGGTCGGCGCGGATCTCGTCGCGCAGCAGCGCCAGTCGCGCGTCGGTTTCTTCATGCCCCAACTGCGCGGCCCATTGGAACGGCGTGTGTGGCTTGGGAACGAACCCGCCGATCGACACCGTGCAGCGAATATCGCGACTGCCTGACACTTCACGTCCTACTCGAATCACTTCGCGGGCGAGGCGAGCGATCTGCAAGACATCCTCATCGGTTTCGGTCGGTAGACCGCACATGAAGTACAGCTTGACCTGACGCCACCCAGCCGCGTATGCCGTCGTGACAGTGCGCACGAGGTCTTCTTCCGTGACCATCTTGTTGATGACGGCACGAATGCGCTCGCTGCCACCCTCGGGCGCAAATGTGAGTCCGCTACGTCGGCCGTTGCGCGACAACTCGTTGGCAAGATCGACATTGAACGCATCGACGCGCGTACTCGGAAGCGACAGCGACGTGTTCGAACCCTCGTAGCGGTCAGCAAGTCCCTTGGCGACTTCACCAATCTCGGAGTGATCAGCACTCGACAGCGAAAGCAGCCCGACTTCCTCAAAGCCAGTGGCCGCCACGGCTGCTTGCACCATCTCGCCGATTCCAGTGATCGACCGTTCGCGCACTGGCCGAGTGATCATGCCGGCCTGACAGAACCGACACCCGCGCGTGCAGCCGCGGAAGATTTCAACCGACGCACGTTCGTGCACCGTTTCTGCAATGGGAACCAGGGGCGTGCGCGGGTAGGGCCACGCGTCAAGGTCAGTCAATGTTGACTTCGCGACGCGCCACGGAACATCCGGTCGGCTAGGCACTACTCGACGGATACGGCCATCGGGTAGGTATTCAACGTCGTAGAAGCGCGGTACGTACACGTGGTCGAGTGCTGCGAGAGAAAGCAACAAGCCGTCACGCCCGCCGGGTCGGCCGCCATTTTTCCACGCGCGTACTGCCTCGCTGATGGCCAAGACGACGGTTTCACCATCGCCGGCAACAGCGATGTCGACGAAGTCAGAGATGGGCTCGGGGTTAAAGGCAGCGTGCCCACCGGCCACCACCACGGGGTGAGCTTCGGTGCGATCAACGCTGTGCAGCGGTATGCCCGCCAGGTCGAGTGCCTCGAGCATGTTGGTGTAGCCGAGTTCGGTTGAGAAGCTCACACCGAGGACGTCGAATGCTGCCACGGGTCGGTGCGATTCGAGGGTGAACTGTGGTACACCGTTCTCGCGCATGAGCGCGGCGAGATCAGGCCACACCGCATACGTGCGCTCGGCGAGCGTGCCGTCCTGCTCGTTGAGCACTTCGTAAAGAATCTGCAGCCCCTGGTTGGGCAATCCGACCTCGTAGGCATCTGGGTACATGAGCGCCCAACGCACGTCAGCGGAACCCCACTCGCTCACCTGAGCATTCACTTCACCGCCGACGTACTGCACGGGCTTTTGCACCCGCGGCAACAATTGCTCAAGTCGATCGAAGACGGGGGCACAGGGATCGGGAATCGTTGCGGTCACAGGCGTGAGACTAACGGTTCATTCGCGAGAGCGCAGATGCACGTTCTGCAGCAGCCCGATCGCGATCCAACTGGCGAACATCGACGTTCCGCCATAACTGATGAACGGTAGGGGCACACCGGTGACCGGCATGATGCCCACATTCATGCCCAAGTTTTCAAAGGACTGAAAGCCAATCCATGCCACGACTCCGGTGGCGACCAGGCGGCCGAACAGGTCGCTGGCGCGCAAGGCAATCATCACGCCGCGCCAGAGAACCACGGCCAGCAAGCCGATGATCACGATCGATCCGATGAATCCGAGTTCCTCTCCCACAACTGAGAAGATGAAGTCGCTCTCGTTGACCGGCACGAACTTTCCTTGAGTTTGAGCCCCATGAAAGAGCCCCTGTCCTAGAAATCCGCCATTGCCGATGGCGATGCGTGCTTGCGCCACGTTAAATCCGCCAGTCTTTGCACTGGCCTCGGGATCGATGAAAGACGTGAGGCGTGCAATCTGATACGGCTTGAGTACAAACTTCCAGGCGAGCACCGCGACGATGCCTCCACCGGCGAGTAAGCCCACAACCCAACGCGCGGGCGCCCCTGACACAGCGACCATGGCAATGATGATCGAACCCATCACCAACACTGTTCCGGTGTCGTTCTGGCGCAGCACGAGGAAGACCGGAACCGCAGCGACCGCCAATGCGAGCACGACATCGCCACCGCGGGGCTCATCTTGAGCATTGCGCTTCTCACCCAGGATGAATGCAAGGGCCAAGATGATCGCGACCTTGGCGAACTCGCTGGGCTGCAAGGTGAACCCACCCGGCAGTCGGATCCACGCCTTGGCACCGGCGATCTCGACACCGACGAGCAACACCACCACCAGCCCCAGCATCGACAGCACATACAGGAACGGCGTGTACGCGCGTAGTTGCGGGTAAGCGATTCGGGATATCGCCACACCGAGCACGATGCCAATGGCCATGTTGAGCAGGTGCCGCTTGAAGAAGTAGAGCGGATCTCCCGCCGAGACGGCCATATCGGCCTTGCTCGCCGACCACACCAACACCGAGCCGGCGATGGAGAGCACGGCGGCTGCCGTCCAGAGAATCCAGTCGTACGAGCGCCACCAACCGCCGTAATCTCGGAAACCGAGCGGATTCATGCGCGTCGACTCCGCTGTCGGCAGGTGCAGACTCACGAGGACGCGCTCTTCTCCGGATAGGTGAGTGAGCCGTCCTTACCAATCTTGGGCAAGTTGGGGTTCGGTGTTCCTCCGACCAGAACACTGAGTGAGGGATCGACCGTGCCACCGCGAATTCCGAAAATGGCCTCATAGATTTTTCGCACACTAGGCCCCACCGTGGTTGAACCGGTCTCTCCTTGGTTCACCATCATCACCACAGCGTACTTCGGCTTATTGGCAGGCGCATACGACGCAACCCACGTCGCGGGGTCCTTGCCCACCTGCTGACCGGATCCGGTCTTCGAGGCGATCGGGATCTGAGCGAGGGGGAAGCCTTGGAAGTCGCGGGCCGCGGTGCCGTCAGTACTGACACCAATGAGTGCCTTTTTAACGTACGCCAAAACCGCTGGCGGCACACCGAGTCTTCCGGCCACCTGCGCCTTGGTGGTTTCGATGACCTCACCGCTGCTACTGATAATCGCCTTGGCAATGCGCGGCTGCCATACCGTTCCACCATTGGCGATGGCCGAGTAAACCACCGCCATCTGCAACGGGGTCACCACAGTGTCACCCTGTCCGATCGCGAGGTTGACCGCGTCGCCACCGCGGAACTTGTTGCCACCGAAACAGTTGTCTTCATCGACGGCTCGCTGAATGGGAGTGCGTGCAGGATCGGTGCGACGAGCGCACCAGATGTCCTTGTATCGCTCCCAGTTGGCCTTCTTGAATTCGCGACCACCCACGCGGCCGGCCGCCTCGTTCGGCAGATCGATTCCGGTCGGTCGACCCAGGCCGGCGGCACGCGCCACGGTCTCGATGGCGTCCTGCGCCTGAGGGGTCGGGCTTGAGCCACCGTCTTTAAGCCACATGCGGTAAGCGAGGTCGTAGAACACCGTGTTGCACGAGACCTCAATGGCCCGCTGAACGGTGATCGGACCAAAAGCCTGTGATTCGTTGTTCTTGAACTTCTGCTTGGCCACCTCGAAGTACGAACCACAGTTGTACTTTCCATTGAGCTTGTAGCCCGACTCGCCCGCAGCAATCGCTGAGACCGGCTTGAACGCCGACGCCGGAGGGTAGAGACCCTGAGTGGCGCGAGGCACGAGTGGGTAGCCGCTGGCCTCCGACGTGAGTGAGAGGTATTCCTTCTTGTTAATGCCGCCCGACCAGACTTCCGGGTCGTAACTGGGGAACGACGCCATGGCGAGCACCTGACCGGTCGTGACATCCATGACGACAGCGGCGCCCGAGTCACCCTTCTTGCCCTGTTGGCGTGCCCGGAAAACGGCATTGCGCAGTTGGTCTTCGACCACCTTCTGCAGTTTGGCATCGATACTCGTGACTACGAAGTTGCCCGGAACAGGCTGGCTTTCATCAAGGACGCCAGTGATGGCACCCGAGCGATCGATCGCCAACTTCTTGATGCCGGGCTTTCCGCGCAACTGGGCGTCGTACTGGTCTTCCAGTCCGGCGCGACCCACCAGATCGGTGCGGGAGAGTTGGCGGCCCTGTTCGTCCTGACCTTCAACCAGTGCTTCGAGTTCGGAGTCCTTGACCGGGCCCAAGTAACCGAGCATCGCGGCGGCATTGACATCGAATGGCTTGGGGTAGATGCGCACCGAGTTCAGTTCGGCCTTAATACCGGGAAACAGGCCACGCTGCTCCATGATTTGCAGCGCGATATCAGTCGGAACATCCTTGGCGACCGGGATGGGTTGGTAGGGAGAACCATTCCAACAGATCGGCGGCTTCTTGGCTTCGGGCGTTCCGCACAATTGCAAACGATCTTGGAGGTCGAGATACGTCGTGCCCAGGACACTGGCCAAGCGGGCCAACACCTGCTTGCCGCCATCCTTCTGCCGTACCACCGTCGTGCGATCGACCGTGACGACCAAAGTGGTGCGGTTCGACACGAGAGGGCGACCCTGCTGATCGAGAATCAGCCCTCGCACGGACGGGGTGTACGCCTCGCGCACGCGATTGTTGGCGGCCGCTTCCTGGAATGAACTACCCGACACCACCTGAATGACAAACAGTCGTCCGAGAACCGTGAGTAACAAACTAAGAATGAGCACAGAAAGCACAACCAGCCGTACGTTCGACGTGGTCGTCACGATGTGCAGCTCCCAGCCCGGTTGCGGCCCGATGCCGGGCCTGTCCTCACTACGGTACGACGACCGACGGGCCGCTGTCCGTTCCCCCTTGCCATCCGATTATCGAACAATCACATGGACAGTCGAGGTTCCAAAAATCGATCGATCGCAGCAAGGGCAGGAAACACCAGCGCCGCGAGGATCACCGCGTAGACCGCCTCGGTGAGAGCAAGCCCCGGAACCTCACCCCACGAGACTCTCGGATCGCCCAGCAAGGTTCCGATTGCCGCCCGGCCAACTACGATTCCCACACTGATCAGCGCCACCGTGATCAGCGAAATGGCGACCACCCCGCCGGTTCGCTCGGCGACCACACCCATGAGGTACCCCGCAACCGCCAGCAACAGCGCGGTCAGCCCGAAGTAGCCCATGGAGGGCGGAATGAGGTCGAGGAGCAAGCCCGCCGCAAAACCCACACCTGCGCCCGTCGTAGGTCCGCGCACCGCCCCGAATGCCAGCACTACCACCAGAACGAGGTCAGGGGTGGCGCCAGGAAGACCCAGACGTGACAGCAGGGTCACTTGAAGCAAGACCGCGCCCACCACGGCGAGCACCGAGACAAGCAATCGCCCGAGCGTCACCTGGCTGACGCCGCAGGCGAGGCCCCGTCACCCGTGGGCTTGGCTGAAGGTTTCGGCGTGGTCGTCGGGGTTGGCTTGGCAGACACTGACGGCTTCGCTGCCGCGCTTGTTGACGCCTTCGGCGCCGGTGAGCCCGATGGCACGGGGATGGTCGCCGACGCCGAAGGCGTCGCTGAGGACGTGGGCTCGGGGGAAGGCACGAGAACCGAATCTCGCGGATTATCACGCGGCGGCTCAATCACCACGGCAACGATGTCGAGGGTCGACACATTGACGAACGGCTTGACCTTCGCTAGACGTGTGAGCTGCCCAGGTGTTCCGCTGACTTCGGTGACTTCACCGATAGGCACTCCCGGAACATACGGCTTACCGGCTTTCGAACCGAAGGTGACGATGCGATCGCCCGCTTTAAGAGGTCCGTACGGGTCAAGCAGTTGAAACTCGAGTTCGGACTCATTTCCAGTGCCGCTCACAAAACCGATCTCACCGGCACCTTCCAGTCGCCCGCCCACGGAAGCCGTGGCATCAACGAGCAGCACGACAACACAGGAAGTCGAGGAGACCGCCACGACCCGACCAGCAAGTCCACCCAACGCGAGGACTGTCATGTCCGCTGAAATGCCGTCGCGCTGACCTATGTCGAGCGTGACGGTTCGCGCAAATCCCTGGCTTGATCCGATTCCGATTACTTGGGCAGGTACCACCCGGTACTGGCCCGCCGCACTCATTCGCAGCAGATCATTGAGTTCGGTCATCCGATGCTGCGCATCGCCACTCGCGCCACTGTCACGCAAACGCTGCACCTCGGTTTCCAAGGTCGCAATTTGCTCATCCTTCGACCCACCCGAGGTGAGGTTGTCGACAAATCCGCGCACGGGCGAGGTAAATGACGAGGCGGCGTTTTCCATCGGACCCAGCACCGAGCCGGTGATCTTCTTGACTCCTCCGAGAGGGCCGTTCGCGTCGGCCCGCAGGTCGATCGCAATGAAACTAAATGCGATGAGCAACAGAACACCGAGGATGATCCTCGGGCGCCGGCTCTCGCGCATGGTCAGACTCCTTGACGACGGAACTCGATTCGGGTACTCCACAAGACTGTCACGAACCGGCCCTGATGACCGGTAGCGCCCCCCAGGTCAACGAACGAGGAACCGAGGGAGTGCCGAACAAGGCCCGGCGTGATACGCCTAGTGGCGAGGCTCGCTGATGAGTACCTGCTGGAGCGCCTCAAACTCTTCGACACACTTACCCGAGCCCATCGCCACGCAATCGAGGGGTGATTCGGCGATGACAATCGGCATGCCGGTTTCGTGACGCAGTCGCTCATCAAGACCCTTGAGCAGTGCACCACCGCCCGTCAGTACGATGCCGCGGTCCATGATGTCGCCCGAAAGTTCCGGCGGCGTGCGATCGAGGGTTGTCTTGACGGCATCGACGACGGCGCTGACCGGTTCGTCGATCGCGCGGCGGATTTCTTCAGCGGTGACAACGATGGTGCGAGGAAGGCCCGACACGAGGTCGCGCCCGCGGATTTCAGCGTGCGGCTCATCGGGGGTCGGGAACGCCGATCCGATGGCCATCTTGATTTCCTCGGCAGTGCGCTCACCGAGCATCAAGCTGTATTCCTTCTTGACGTACGTGATGATCGCATTGTCGAGTTCGTCGCCACCCACACGAATCGACAGACTCGTCACGATTCCACCGAGCGAGATCACAGCAACCTCAGTGGTTCCACCACCAATGTCAACGACCATGTTGCCGGTGGGCTCATGCACGGGAAGGCCGGCACCAATCGCTGCGGCCATGGGCTCTTCGATGATGAACACCTTGCGCGCACCCGCGGCGTAGCCTGCGTCTTTCACAGCGCGCTGTTCGACACCGGTGATACCGGAGGGAACGCACACCACAAGGCGTGGCTTCGCGAGGTGACGGCGCTTGTGCACTTTTTGAATGAAGTAGCGCAACATGCGCTCGGTGGTATCGAAGTCGGCGATGACGCCGTCCTTGAGCGGACGGATGGCCACAATGTTGCCGGGCGTGCGGCCGATCATGCGCTTGGCCTCAGAGCCTACGGCCAAGATGCCACCGCTGGTCTGGTTGATGGCCACCACAGAAGGCTCATTCAGTGCGATACCGCGGCCACGTACATACACCAGAGTGTTTGCCGTGCCGAGGTCCACCGCCATGTCACGGCCAATGAACGAGTTGGCGGACATGGGCGAGAAGAAGCCTGCTGAACGGGATGCCACAGCCCTATCGTAGTTCGTCAGCGGGGCGTTGACGACCACTAGAGGAACAAACTTCCCAATTCGGGCGGAACTGCTTCATTCAAGGAATGTAGGTCTCATCGCGGCCCACTCACACGAAAATCTGCCGTCTTGGTAGTTTTCGAGCCTAGAAAACCACCAAGACGGCAGATTTTCCCTCGATCAGAGTGAGGGGAAGAACAGCGTGATCTCACGAGCGGCCGACTCGGGTGAGTCAGATCCGTGCGTCACGTTGTTCTGCATCTCACTGGCCAAGTCGCCGCGGATGGTGCCGGGGGCGGCGTTGACCGGGTTGGTGGCACCCATCATCGAGCGCCAGGACACGATCACGTCTGGGCCTTCAACGACGGCCGCGAGGAGCGGGGCCGAGGTGATGAAGTCGACCAGTTCACCGAAGAACGGCTTGCCGGCGTGCTCGCCGTAGTGTTCCTCAGCAATCTCGCGAGTGAGGGTGCGCAATTCAAGGGCAACGAGGCGGAAGCCTTTGCGCTCAATGCGACTGAGGACCTCTCCCACGAGGCCACGCTCGACGCCATCAGGCTTGACAAGGACAAGGGTGCGTTCAGTCACGGCGTGACCCTATCGCGGCGCGTGTCGCGCTCGGTCTGCGCGGGTACCTAATCGCACGGCGGCAAACCAGAGCAACGCGAAAACAGCCCCGAGAACGAACATCACCGGCACGAGGAATCCGGTGGCGATGACCAACGCTTGCAGTACCCAGCCCACGGCAGGACCTTGTGGGCGAGCGACGGCACCGAGGGCGAGAATGCACAGAATCGCAAGCCCCACGAACACCACCACGACCATCGTGGTGCTTTGGCTGCGCGAGACCGTGAGCGCAACAGGAATCGCCAGCAACAACATGATTGCTTCAAGTGCCAGAACCGTTGATCCGAGAACTCTCATGCGTCGTCGCCCGCCAGCAGCATGCGCGCCTCGGCTGCAGTGACCACTGATCCAGTCACCAACACCCCGGCACCTGAGCCACCAGTTTCAGTTGCTGACTCGTCAGCGCGCGCGATCGCAAGTTCGAGTGCATCGGGAATGGAGTCGGCCACACTCACCCGATCCTCGCCAAACACTGAGCGAGCAACCTCTGCCAGCGCGTCGACCGGAGTCGCGCGTGGTGACTGACTGCGAGTGACGATCACTTCGTCGAGCACCGGCTCGAGGGCTTCGAGCATCGCGCGCGAGTCCTTATCGGAAAGCACGGCAACGATGCCGACCAGATGCGAGAACGTGAACGAGTCACCCAGCGCATCGGCCAATGCCCGTGCACCGTGCGGGTTGTGCGCGGAATCAAGAAGGACCGTGGGTGAACGTCGCACGATCTCAAGTCGCCCGGGAGATACCACCGACGCGAATCCTTCGCGCACGATGTCGAGGTCGAGGGTGCGCGTTCCGTCGGAAAGGAACGCCTCGACCGCCGCTAGCGCGAGGCCTGCATTTTCGGCTTGGTGTGCTCCGTGCAACGGCAGCAGAAGTTCGGGATAGACCGTCACCCCTTCAGAAGTCGTCGTTTGCAGGGTCAGCAGTTGACCGCCGACAGCAACCTCACGCTCAACCACACCGAATTCGACTCCCTCGCGCAGTGGTTCAGCGCCCACAGCCACGCAGCGCGCAATCAGGATTTCAGCAGCCTCTACGGGCTGGGCCGCGAGTACAGCAGTGGCTTCGGGCTTGATGATGCCCGACTTCTCCAATGCCACGGCCGCGATTGTCGGACCGAGGTATTCGGCGTGGTCGAGGTCGATGGGCGTCACGATTGATACCTGCCCATCGACGACATTGGTGGCGTCCCAGGTGCCACCCATGCCGACCTCAATGACCGCAACGTCAACGGGTGCATCAGCGAATATCGCCAGCGCAAGGCCGGTGATCACTTCGAAATACGACATCGCTGGACCGCCCGCGGTGACCGATTCGGCGTCGACAATCTCGATGTAGGGCTGAAGTTCTTCGTATGCCTCGATGAAACGCTCATCGGAAACGGGTTCACCGGAGAGTTGAATGCGTTCGGTCACGCGAGCCAAGTGAGGGCTCGTGTATAGACCGGTACTCAGGCCGAACGCGCGCAGCAGCGATTCGGTCATTCGTGCGGTCGACGTCTTGCCATTGGTACCGGTGACGTGAATGACGCGGTAGGTGTGCTGCGGATCGCCGAGAAGCTCCATCAACCGGGCGATGCGCGACAGACTCGGCTCGATCTTGGTCTCGGGCCACCGCGACATCAGGTCTGCATGAAGTCGCTCTAATGGGGACAGGTCATCGACGCTCACGGAAGCGAGCCTAACGGCGCTGCCTAGGATGGGCCGCATGGAGCAGAGCGCACAGCCGACCGGACTGCCGGACAAACCGACCATCGATGGCATCGAGGACCGCTGGTCGGCGGCGTGGGAAGACACCGGCATCTACCGCTTCGACGCGTCAACGGCCCGAGCCGACACCTACTCCATCGACACGCCCCCGCCCACGGTTTCCGGGTCACTGCACGTCGGTCACGTCTTTTCCTACACCCACACCGACCTGATCGCCCGATTCCAACGCATGCGCGGCAAGAACGTGTTCTACCCCATCGGCTGGGACGACAACGGCCTTCCCACCGAGCGACGGGTGCAGAACTTCTACGGAGTGCGCTGCGATCCGTCGATTCCATTTGACCCGAACTTCGCTCCCCCTGCCGAGCCAGGCAAAGATCAACTCCCCATTTCGCGCGGAAACTTCATCGCGCTGTGTGAAGAACTCACCGAAGAAGACGAGAAGGCCTTCGAACACCTCTTCCGTCGACTCGGTCTGTCGATCGACTGGGGTCGCACGTACCAAACCATCGACTCCAACGCGCGAAGCGTGTCTCAGCGCGCATTCTTGCGCAACCTCGCACGCGGAGAGGCGTACCAAGCAGAGGCGCCCACCCTGTGGGACGTCACCTTCCGAACTGCCGTTGCTCAGGCCGAGCTTGAGGATCGCGAACGCCCCGGCGCCTACCACCGCATTGCCTTTGCCCGTGCCGGAAACGACCCCGTGCACATCGAGACCACGCGACCTGAACTGCTGTCGGCTTGCGTCGCTCTGGTCGCTCACCCCGACGACGAGCGGTACCAAGAACTGTTTGGTACCACCGTCACCACGCCTGTGTTCAAGGTCGAGGTGCCCGTTGTGGCGCACCCGCTCGCCGATCCCGAAAAAGGGTCTGGCATCGCGATGATCTGTACGTTCGGTGACCTCACCGACGTCATCTGGTGGCGCGAATTGCAGCTGCCCACTCGCCCGGTCATTGGTTGGGATGGTCGCATTCTTCCGGAAGTTCCTGAATGGATTACCGATCCCGCGGGGCAAACCGCGTACGAGTCGATCATCGGAACGACGGCCTTCACTGCGAGCGAGCGCACCGTCGCGATGTTGCGCGAGTCGGGTGATCTCATTGGCGATCCGCGTGCGATCACACACCCGGTGAAGTTCTTCGAAAAGGGAGATAAGCCGCTCGAAATCGTCACGACCCGTCAGTGGTACCTGCGCAACGGTGGCCGCGACCTTCCGCTCCGCGAGCAACTCCTCGCCCGCGGGCGCGAACTGAACTGGCACCCCGACCACATGCAGGTGCGCTACCGCAACTGGGTCGAAGGTCTCAATGGCGACTGGCTGGTATCACGTCAGCGCTTCTTCGGTGTGCCAATTCCGCTGTGGTATCTGCTCGATGAGCACGGCCTGCCCCAATGGGATTCACCGCTCACCCCGGCCGAAGCCGATCTTCCGATCGATCCGTCCTCTGACTGCCCGGCCGGTTTCACCCAAGCACAACGCGGTCAGGCCAACGGCTTCATCGGCGACACCGATGTGATGGACACCTGGGCAACCTCGTCACTGTCACCTCAGATCGCGGGCGGCTGGGAGAACGACGCGCAACTGTGGGCTGCTGTGTGGCCCTACGACCTGCGACCGCAGGCGCACGAGATCATCCGCACCTGGCTGTTCTCCACCGTGGTGCGCGCCCATCTCGAGGAAGACTGCCTGCCCTGGACTGACGCGGCCATCAGCGGCTGGATTCTGGACCCCGACCGCAAGAAGATGTCGAAGTCGAAGGGCAATGTCGTCACACCGATGGGCCTTCTCGACGAGCACGGATCCGACGCGGTGCGCTACTGGGCGGCCAGTGGACGTCCCGGAACTGACACCGCCTTCGACGTGGGCCAGATGAAGATCGGTCGCCGATTGGCAATCAAGATTCTCAACGCCTCGAAGTTTGGCCTCACCCTCAACGCTCAGGTCACCACCGATCCTGCTGACATCACCGAGCCGCTCGACCGAGCCCTGCTGGCACGGCTGGCCACGGTGGTCACTGACGCCACCACCTCATTTGAGGGGTACGACTACACGCGCGCACTCGAGGCCGCCGAAACGTTCTTCTGGGACTTCACCGACGACTACGTCGAACTGGTCAAGGAGCGGGCGTACGGCGCCCAGGGTGAACAGGCACAGCGTTCAGCCCTGATGACCCTCGGAGTGGCCCTCGACACCCTGCTGCGCCTGTTCGCACCCTTCCTGCCGTTCGTCACCGAGGAAGTCTGGTCGTGGTGGCGGCCGGGCTCGGTGCATACGGCCACCTGGCCTCAGGCCGATGCGATCCGGGCGCTTGCTGCTGACGGCGATCCGGGGCTACTCGGTACTGCCGCCTCGGTACTCAGCGCCGTGCGCAAGACCAAATCCGAGGCCAAGGTATCGATGCGCCATCGCGTGCGGATCACCACCGTGCGGGGCCCTGCGAACGAAATTGCGCGAGTCGAGGCAGCCCGAGGCGACCTGCTGGCCGCTGGTTCGATCGGCCTGTTGGAGCTCAGCGCCGCCGAAGCGTCGGTCGAGGTGACGGTCGAATTGGAACCTGCTGCAGACAACTAGCCACAGGGCTCAAGTTTTTCCCCCCGATCTGCCGATAGCACCAGTGAGCCGGGATCTGCCCGGGTCGTAATGCACGCGGGAGGACCAATGGGCAGGAAGAGTTCCACGACGGACGAGACGTCGGGGATACGCCCAGCAGAGGTGTCCAATGCGGCGACGATCCTTCCCGGCGTACCGCTGCCAGACAGCGCAGCGGTCGTCACCCCGCCACCGGTGCGTCAGGAAACCCCGACGCCCGCCCTCACGCAGTTGCCCCCACCGGCCGTTCCAGTTCCGATTCCAGTTCCTGCAGTGGCCTCACCGTCGATCACGCTCGCCAGCCTGCCCGCACCCAAGGCACCCGTCTTAGTGGGCGCCATGGCGTCCAACGGATCTTCCTCTGCCAGCGCGGGTCCGACGGCACTGCTCACCTTGCCGGCCCCCCAAGGGACACCGGTCGCACTCGCTGAGCCTGCCGAAGTTGGCCACTACGTGCCCACCCACCGCATCGACACCAAACCAGGTAAGGCGCCCAAGCCGGCCAAGGCTGACAAGCCCGCAAAAGCAGTAAAAACCCCGAGGGCGCCCAAGCCGGCCAAAGCCGCGCAGTCTCAAACTCCTGTCGCTGTAATCTCGCCCGCGTCGGTCGAGCAGGCCGACAGTGGCTCACAGCGCCGATTGCTGATGCTGATCGCAATCGTGATCGTGGTGGCGGCACTGGCCGCTTACTACCTGATGGTGCTGCTGCCCGGGATGTCGGGCGAGTAATAACTCAGGCGGTCTTATCGCGACGTTCGCGACGGGCCGGAGTTTCGCGGGGCACCAACGTCGGGTTGACGTTGTTGGCGACCACTTCACCGGTAATGACCACGCGGGCTACGTCGTCGCGGCTCGGCACGTCGTACATGACGTTGAGTAACACCTCTTCGAGGATCGCCCTCAGTCCACGTGCGCCGGTACCACGCTTGAGTGCCTGAGCAGCAATTGCTTCGAGCGCATCCTCGCTGAATTCGAGTTCGACGCCATCGAGCTCAAACAACTTCTGGTACTGACGCACCAGCGCGTTGCGCGGCTCGGTGAGCACCTTCACGAGTGACTCAGAATCAAGGGCCGTCACCGAGGTGAACACGGGCAAGCGGCCGATGAACTCGGGAATCATGCCGTACTTGAGCATGTCCTCGGGCATCACACGACCGAAGATGTTGTGCGGGTTGGTCTCGGAATCAGTTTCGTCAGAGATGCTGACGGTGAAGCCCAGCGACTTCTTGCCGATGCGTGCCTCGATTACCTTGTCGAGCCCGGCGAACGCGCCACCGACGATGAACAGCACATTCGTGGTGTCGATCTGAATGAACTCCTGGTGCGGGTGCTTGCGGCCACCCTGCGGCGGAACTGACGCCGTGGTTCCTTCGAGAATCTTGAGCAGCGCCTGCTGCACTCCTTCGCCGCTGACGTCGCGGGTGATCGAGGGGTTTTCGCTCTTGCGCGCGATCTTGTCGATTTCGTCGATGTAGATGATTCCGGTTTCGGCCTTCTTGACGTCGTAGTCGGCTGCCTGAATCAGTTTGAGCAGAATGTTCTCAACGTCTTCGCCCACGTAGCCGGCTTCAGTCAGCGCCGTGGCGTCAGCAATCGCGAACGGAACATTGAGCATGCGAGCCAACGTTTGCGCCAGCAGCGTCTTGCCCGAACCGGTGGGACCGAGCAGCAAGATGTTCGACTTCGACAGTTCAACGGAGTCTTCGCGGGGGCGTTCGCCGGCGCCTGACTGCACTCGCTTGTAGTGGTTGTACACCGCCACTGCCAGTGCCTTTTTGGCCACGTCTTGGCCGATGACGTACTGGTCAAGGAATTCGTAGATCTCGCGCGGCTTGGGCAGTTCAGTGAACGTGACCTCGGAGGACTCCTGTAGCTCCTCTTCAATGATCTCGTTGCACAGATCGATGCACTCGTCGCAGATGTAGACGCCGGGGCCGGCGATTAGCTTTTTGACCTGCTTCTGGCTCTTTCCGCAGAAGGAACACTTGAGCAGATCACCGCTCTCGCCGATGCGTGCCACGTGAACCTCCGGGTAATGGACGGGCGGGGAGTACCCGTCGGGGAGACGTTACCCGCGTGGACCGTCAAATGGGGCGCGAATCACCGTCGCGCCGAGGCATTTCGCCAAGGGCAGATTTTCCGGCTTCCCTCACATCTGCCACCACACGCTCGACCAGTCCATCGGTTCGAGCGCTGAGGTGACCTTGCGATCGACTCGAACGGCGTCGACCAATTGCTGCCACGAGGGATGGTTGTAGTCGTCAACGATCACGATGCCACCCGGCGGCACCCGTCGACACAGAACTTCGAACTCTTCACGATTCAGTGGCGGGCAACTCTGCGTGACGTGAAGCACTGCAATCGGAGTGTCGCCGGAATCGATCTGATTCGCTGAGTCGATCGTCGTGACGTTTCCGAGAACGCCACTTTCGCGTGCGTGCGAAATGAGGGCGACAATCCAGTCGGTGTGTCGCTGGGCCATCCCAGCGTGGGAATCGACGGTCGCGCGGGCAACCTGCGACTCTCGCTCACTCTCTGGCTGAGAGGCGCCGTCGGCAAACGTAACCAGGCCGAGTTCGGCAAGTTGGCCGGCGAACACGATGAGGTCGCGTTCGAGTACCTCGCGCTCGACCGCGAATTCCTTCATCAGCACCTGCACCGCGCCCTCGATGGTGGGTGCGGCACTCAGCGCTTTCCACATCGCCATCCCCACACGGTCAAACGAGGTGGGCCGCAGGGTGTGCAGATTGACCACCACTCCCCCGACATCAAGGTCCTCGGTCACCGTGTCGGGGTTAGCGACCACGCGAGACTCAGCGCGGACTGTGGAGGCCATGTCAGCAGTATCGACGAGTCCTCGACGCCGTGACACCGTAGTTCCACGGTGTTCGACTCCCTTGGGGATGCGTAGGGTGAGTGGCGAGAAAGCCACTCTGGTCGACGACCACTAGTAACGAAGACTCCTGAGCGACTGCGGGCACACACAAGCGCCACAGAACAGATGGGTACAGGCTGACACGGTGCGAGTAACCGACACAGGCGAACCGCCCGCGATCAGTGTGTTGATCGCGGTTCACAACCGCTTCGAATGGCTGGCCGCTGCGCTCGCCAGTGTGCGTCGGCAGTCGGTAACCGACTTCGAAATCATCGTCGCCGATTCCAGCACCCTCGATGGCGTGGGCGACTATCTGGCCCACCTTGCCTCACTCGACTCTCGCATCACAGTTGTGACCAGCCCCAGTCCGCTCTCCGCACCCGAGGGGCGCAACCTCGCACTACTGCATGCCCGCGCACCGTTGATCGCCCTACTCGACTCCGACGACGTCATGCGTCCCGGACGCCTGGCGCAGCAAGTCGCGGTGCTGCGCAACAATCCCGAGGTCGTGCTGGTGGCTAGCGACTTTAGGCGCATCGATCAGTGGGGTATCCACGTACCGCCACAGTCACCTGATGAGGTCCTGCCTCTGCCCATGCGCGACCTCACCGTGAAGTGGCGCCTGCCTTTCGACACACCCCTGGGACCAACCTCGATGATTCGCGCACACGACCTGCGCGCCATCGGCGGCTTCGATAATTCATATCCACTCAGCGACGACTGGAGTGCGGCGTGGCAACTCAGCGAGCGCGGCGCGTTGCGCGTGCTCCCCGACGCGCTCAGCGACTGGCGCAGGTACTCCCGCCAGAGCAGCATCGTCCATCGGCGGCGCACCATGGTCGAGATGCACCTGCTGACCTCACGCATCGTGTATTCGCGATTGGGCCACTGGTTTGGCCCTAACGTGCCCGCCCTCGGTCCCGACGCTTCCTCACAGCTGCCAGCTGACCAAGAGGAACTGCTGCGCGAACTGCTCGACCACGCCCTCACACACTGGGCGCCGAACGCAGACGAGCGCAATGAACTCGAGGGCGAGTGCGAGCGCCTCATCGCGATGGGCAGGCGCAGAAAGGCCGAGTCACAGTCGGAGTCGCACCGACTCTCCACGACGCTACCGCCGGCCCCGTGGGCACCGAACGAGGGCCACCGCGCGACTTAGTGGGGTAGCCCGCCGAGCCCAATCTTTCCCACTCAACACCGTAGTTCCACGGTGTTTCAGCAAGGGTTTCAGCAAGGGTTTCGTGTATATCGTCAAACTACCCGCCGCACGGCGAATCAACGTGAAGGCGACAACCACCATGATCCGCCACCCCGAGCCTCACGAAATTGCATTCCGGGGATTCTTCGGTCAATCGGTGCCCATCCGGGGATTCTTTGGTCAATCGGTGACCTACGGTGGCGGCGGCGAGGTGACCGCGGCCCGCAGCGCCGTCGGTCAGTTGGACTCGTAACCGATCAGGAAGCGCTGGCATCACCCGAGCCGATAACCGCATCTGCGGGCTATCGCGCGGGTCGTTCCAACACTACTCCGAAGTTCCACTGTGATTCATTAGCGATGTCAGGGTCTATCGTCTTCATCGTGAGCTAACGCTTCGACCAGTGAATCAAACAGAAGGAGACAGCCACCATGGGCCCTAGCCCCGAGTCAGGTGCCACCAACTACCCCGGCGCACCCGCCGCAGCCCACGCCGACGACGCACTCACCGACGACGACCTTGAGATCGTCTCCGGCGGCCTTGTAGCGCGCTGAACGGCGCAGCAACGCAAGGAAGACAACCACCACGATCCCCCACCCCGAGCCTCACGAGATTGCATTCCGGGGATTCTTTGGTCAATCGGTGACCGTCCGGGAATTCTTTGGTCAATCGGTGCCCTCTCGAGGCGGCGCCGAGGTAAGCGCTGCTCGCAGCTCCGACGATCAGTGGGACTCGTCACCGGTCAGGAAGCGGTGGCCTTACCCGAGCCCTACGCTTGTGGATGGCGTCAAAGTACCCGCCGACCAGCGCATCAGAGCGAAGGAGACACCACTATGAGTCCTCACGAAAAGCCAGACGCCACCAACTACCCCGGCGCACCGGAAGCACCCGTGACTGACGACGCACTCACCGACGACGACCTTGACGTCGTCTCCGGCGGCCGCGTCCGCCTGTAAACGCGCTGCGCATTGCCGGTCAGGAAGCGCTGGCCTTACGCGAGGCGATGACCTCGTCGATGATGCCGTACTCCTTGGCCGCGGCGGCCGTGAGGATCTTGTCGCGCTCGATGTCCTTTTCGATCTGCTCAGGAGTCTTGCCCGTGTGGAAGGCGATGATGCCTTCCATCTCGGCACGCATGCGCAGAATCTCGTTGGCCTGAATCTCGACGTCGGACGCCTGACCGCCGCCCTCGGTGTAGGGCTGGTGGATGAGGATGCGAGCATGCGGAAGCGCGAATCGCTTACCGGGGCTACCGGCCGCGAGCAGCACCGCAGCAGCCGACGCCGCCTGCCCCAGACACACCGTCTGCACATCAGGCTTGACGAACTGCATGGTGTCGTAGATCGCCGTCATGGCGGTGTACGAGCCACCGGGTGAGTTGATGTAGATCTGAATATCGCGGTCGGGGTCAAGTGATTCGAGGCACAGCAACTGCGCCATCACGTCGTCGGCCGACGCATCGTCGATCTGCACGCCGAGGAAGATGATGCGCTCTTCGAAGAGTTTGGTGTAGGGGTTGTGCACGCGCTCGCCGTTGGCGCTGCGCTCACGGAACTCCGGCAGGATGTAGCGCGACGAGGGCGCGGTGTAGGCACTGCTCGGGGTGTAGATGCTCATGTTCTGCTCGCTCCTCATGCCTGCGCCCCAATAACACTGTCGATGATTCCGTATTCCATAGCCTGCTCGGCCGTGAACCAACGGTCGCGATCGGAGTCGGCCTCGATCTGGTCGAGGGTCTGTCCGGTGTGCCCGGCAATGAGCTCGGCCATGCGCTTCTTGATGAACAGCATCTGCTCAGCCTGAATCTTGATGTCCGAGGCCGTACCGCCGAGCCCACCGAGCGGCTGGTGCATCATGATGCGCGCGTTGGGCGTAGCCGACCGCTTTCCGGCGGCACCGGCGCACAACAGGAACTGCCCCATGGACGCGGCCAGTCCCATGCACACGGTGGCGACGTTGTTGGGAATGAGTTGCATCGAGTCGTAGATCACCATTCCGGCGCTGATCGAGCCACCGGGTGAGTTGATGTAGAGCGTGATGTCTTTAGCGGGATCGTCGGCCGCCAGAACCTGCAACTGCTTGGCGATGCGGTTGGAGTTGTCGTCGCGCACCTCGCCCTCGAGCCAGATAATGCGCTCGCGCAGGAGGCGTTCGTCGATCATGTCGCCGAAGCCGAAGCCGCTGCCACTCGGCGCGCGCAATTCCGGAACCATCAGGGACGGTCGCTCAATGCTCACAGTGCTCTCCCGATACGTAAGAGGAGACCGGCTCACCGGCCTGTCATCCGACCCTAACGAACAACGACGGCCGCCACATTCCGCAGCCCCCGAATGTTCGCCCACGGCACAACGCCCGAAGCGTCGCCCCGTCGCGCCCGATCAGTCGTCGGACTCGCCTTCGGTGCTCTCGTCCTCGATCTCGTCTTCAGCCAACTCTTCTTCAACCGGCGGTTCGAGCGGAGCATCGAGCACGCTCAGGTCGACCGGGTTTCCGGACGCATCAGTGATGACCGCGTTTTCCAGGACGACCTGCAGTGCCTTGCCGCGGCGCACATCGGCAACCGCCAGCGGCACCTGACCAGCGCGCACGAGCATGTCAGCGAATTCCTGCGGCGGCATGCCGTAGCGAGGTGCCTGCTGAACCAGCCACGCCGACAACTCGCCTTCGCTGACCGACAGTTCCTCGGTGTCAGCGATGCGGTCGAGGATGAACTGGCTCTTCATCGCGAAGCGCGCCTGCTTCTCAACCTCGGCGCGGTGCTCGTCGTCGTCGGTGTGACCCTCGTGGCCCTCGGCAAAGTGGTCGTCGATTTCCTGGGCGATGACGCCTTCGGGAAGCGGGATGTCGACGAGGTCGAGGAGCGCTTCGTGCAACGTGCCGCGCGCTTCGACTCCCTGCTGCAGCAGTGCGATGCGCTCAAGGCGACGACGCTGGTCGTCCTTCAACTCGTCGACCGTGTCGAATTCACTGGCCAACTGTGCAAACGAGTCATCAAGTTCGGGCAAGGTGCGCTCGCGCACTCCGGTGACCGTGACCTCAACGCGCAGCGGCTTTCCGTCGAACTCGCCCACCTCGGGGGTGAAGATGAATTCGCGAGTTTCGCCAGGCTCAGCGCCACGAACGGCGTCGTCAAAACCGGGAAGCATGCCGTCGGTGCCGAGTTCGTACGACAGTGAACTGGCCGACAGGTCATCGAGAGCCTCGTCGCCGTCGAAGCCGGCCAGATCGACGAGCAGCACGTCGCCGTCGACGCTGGCGCGCTCGACCAAGGTGAGGGTGCCGAACATCGAGCGGAGGCGATCGACCTCGGCCGCGACGTCGTCGTCGGAGACCGAAGCGTCTTCAACACTGACCGGGATGCCCTTGTACTCGGGCAGGTCAAACTCGGGGCGCACGTCGACCTCAGCGGTGAAAGACAACTGCTCGCCATCGACGATGTCAGTGACCTCGATATCAGGGCGACCAATCGCCGCGATTCCCGATTCGCGGACCGCACTCTCGTACGCCATCGGCACTGCATCGTTGACGACCTCTTCGAGGACGGCCCCGCGACCGAAGCGCTGGTCGATTACGCGAGCCGGCACCTTGCCCTTACGGAAGCCCGGAATAGTGACCTGAGACGAGATGCGCTTGTACGCCGCATCCATCGCCCCCTGCAACTCGTCGAACGGCACCTCAATGGTGAACTTGACCCGCGTGGGTGACAGGGTCTCGACATCGTGCTTCACAGGGACGGTCTCCTTGGTTGGTTGGTCGGGGCGGGGAGAGTCGAACTCCCGATCTCCTGCCCCCAAAGCAGGCGCGCTAGCCACTACGCTACGCCCCGGCTGATTGGCGCTCGCCCAGTGTAGGGGAGGGTGAGGCGCCGACCTGACACTGGTGCCGCGACTTGGCCCGACCGTGGCTAGACTGCATCTGCGTTCCACTCGCGGGTGTAGCTCAATGGTAGAGCCCCAGCCTTCCAAGCTGGCCATGCCGGTTCGATCCCGGTCACCCGCTCCAACACATCAAGGCCCGGTCACGCAAGAGCCCCGCTGCGGGCACCTTGTGACCAAAGAATCCCCGTACGGGCACCTCTTGACCAAAGAATCCCCAGTCCGGAAATCTCCTGACGGCGCCCCGGAGGTCATCTCTCCCCGAAGGTCATCTCTCCCAGCAGGTCATCTCTCCCCGAAGGTCATCTCTCCCAGCAGGTCATCTCTCCCCGAAGGTCATCTTGTGACCAAAGAATCCCCGTACGGGCACCTCTTGACCAAAGAAGCAGGAAGGGAGGTGGCCGTTGCGCTGAGGATCCTCGGACGGGCATCTGTCCCCCCGGAAAACTATGCGCCGTGGCGACGCGGGACCCCGTCAACGCAATAAGTAGCCGCAATGAGCAGCCGGAATTAGTCGTCGAGGTGGTCGGAGCAGAACCGCCCATACCCCTCGGACTTTGCCCGGTAGAGCGCCCGATCGGCCAGTTGCATGAGCGTGGCCACGTCGTCATTTTCGGCGCTGCGATGCGAGCAACCCACACTGACTCCGACCGAATGCCCGGGGGCCACGTCGGAAAGATCGATCGCGGCCAGTGCCGTCACGATGTGTTCGGTGACCCCGCGCGCCTGCACAGCCTCAGCACCGGGCAGCACCACGGCAAACTCGTCGCCACCGAGTCGCGCAATGAGCGCTGAATCTGGGCAGGCGGCCACCAGGGTCAGGCCCGCACGCTTCAGCACCTCATCGCCCACCAGATGCCCATACTGATCGTTGATGGACTTGAACCTGTTCAAGTCGAGCATCAGCAGTGAGTAGATACCAGTTCCGAGGTCGCTGACCGCAGCGTCGAAACCGCGGCGATTGAGCAAATTGGTGAGCGGGTCAATAACGGCCTGATGTTCAAGCTCAGAACGGCGATCTAGCTCGGTGGCCGCTTCACGGGCGAGTCGTTCAACTTCAAAGCCGGCGAGCAGTTCGGACACTCGGCGATCGAAGGTGGAGGTGCGATGGCCACGTTCGGCATCGCGGGCGAGTCGGGTTTGCTCGAGGGCCGCCGGTAGATTGCCCACTTCTTCTTCAATCCCGGCAAGTAGGTCGCGAGCCCGGAACTCAATATCGGCATATCCCTCGGCAACCGAGAGTGCCACTGCCTTCTCGAGTTCACCTCTCGCGGTCTCGATGTCACCCAACGCGTAGTGCACGCTACCCAGACGGAACAGCAAGCTGGGGAAGTGGCCGAACAAGTCGAGGGCTTGCGTGTAACTCTCGAGCGCATCCTGCGGGCGCCCCTCTCCGCGAAGGCAATCGCCCAACGACACCAACGCCTCGCCTTCGAATAACGCCAATCCGTCGCGACGCGAAATCAGGAGCGCTTCTTCAACAGCATGCCGTGCCTCAACAGGTCGGCCGAGAACATTGAACGCCTCACCGAGTTCGACCAGCGAGCCGCACAGCAGTGGGGTGTCGCCCTCACTTCGGCCCCACCGAATAACGCGCTCAGCGGTGCGGGCAGCGCCTTCGGGTTCCTCAGCCCAGAACAGCACGCGCGCCAGCCGAAGATCGGCCCAGGCCAACATCGGCTTATCCCCGAGCTCGCGCAGAATCTGTTTGGCCGCCAGCAGGTGTTCAATGCCTGAGTGGAAAGACCCCACCGTGCCGAATGCGTAGCCGAGCACCACTTGGGCGCGCGCTGCAATGTGGGGAAAACCCAAGCCTTCGGCATCAATCATGGCCTCGTCGGCCAATCGCATGGCCTCGGCCTTCGGGCCGGGCAGCAGCGTAATCGCGTCGGCCGCAACGACATCGGCCATCACAGCAGCCGCAAGGTCACCCGACTCCTCAGCCACATCACCCATCGCGAGAGCAAGGGCGAGGGATCGGTCCAACTGATTACTCAGTAGCAGCCAATCCCAGACGCTATTCCACGCCGCAAGTCGCTCGGCGGCCGGTTGCGTCACATCTTCGGCGACAGCAGCCGCGCGCTCGTTCAACTCGTCCTGTGCCATGGTTCAACATCCTGACACAGGACGAGTCCGCCCACGATGCATCACGCCGCCTTGGCCAGGAATCAGCCCGTAACGGTGACGGCGACCGTTGACGTCGTTCCGTCAGCGGCAACGATGGTCACCGTGGCGTTACCGGCCTTGAGCGCCTTCGCGCCGGGGTTGAACACAGCGCTTCCGTCGTCCTTGCCCTGCGTCACCTCGAGCACGTCAGAGTTGTCGGTGCTGATCTTGGTCTTGGCGGGGTTGGGCTGGTTGAACACGATGGTGTCGCCGACCTTGGCGGTGGCGGTGGTGGCTCCGGGCTCCACCATGACGGGCGGCAGCACATTTCCTCCGATTTCAGAGCTACTCGCTGATGAACTAGCAGACGATGACGATCCGGATGACGAGCTGCTCGAGCATCCAGCGACGGCCACGGCAACCAGCGCAGCGGCTCCAGCGACAGCAACAATGCGAGCGGTACGGGACGTGGTGTTCATAAGGTCTCCTCAGCGGGGGTGAAACGTCATCTAGAACGACGGTCGAGAGCTCTCGTTAGTTCCTTCAGGATGTCAGGGCGATCGCCCACCCCGTGGCATCTGCCGTGCGAAACGCCGCAACCGCGTCATGACCCGAGGTCGAGCTGAATCCCAGCGCGAGAACGGGTTCTCCATCGGTGATGGCAATGTCGAGATCAGGCACCACGGTGGTCGACTGGGCGAAGCGCAGCGGGCGCGACATCGTCAGTGTTCCGGCTGCTGAATGGAACAGGACCGTATGGTCATCCATCCACAGTCCGCCATTGCCGGTGACGGGAGGCTGATCGTGGTCATTGTGGCCAAGGCACACCACGGGGGCTCGTCGAGTTGCCGTAGGCAAGGCATCTGGAAGTGCGAGGTAGGGCAGGCCGCTTCCGCCACGGCGCAGAGAAAAGAGCGCGCTGGCGGCCCAGACAATCATCACACTGAAGCCGACAGCTCCCAGCACAATGATCACAGATCTAGCCATGCAGTTATGGTGCCACGGTTTCGGCCGAGGGCGTCGGGACGGCGCGCTGCAGCACCATAAGAAGGAGCATCAGGGCAGCCGCGATCGACAGCGACACCCAGCCGCCCAGCATGGTTCCGAGCGGAATCAGCACCATCATCACAACCGCCAGTGCCACGCGTCGGCGATTGACCACTCCCGTGGTGCGCCAACGGAATAGCACGAGAGTGAGCAGATAGACGGCAAGTCCACCGAAGAACGCCGCCGAGACAACTAGAGAAAGCGGAACTGCGGGCTCGGTGAGCGCCGTGAAGACACCGAGCGACACCACGATGTCAGCGGAAAACATCACCAGGTGCAGCAGCGAATAGTTGAACCGCGCCATGCCATTTAGTCGCGGACCCGGTGGTAGCGACGCCAGCCGACGTTCTGCGGCATCAGCGGTTCCGTCGAAGTAGGCCGACCAGAGGCCCACGACCAGACAGACAGCTGCCATCGCCAGGGTGGCCGACGCGGCAGACACCCCCGCGTGCGTGGTTCCCATTCCAATGGCAAGTACCGATTCGCCCAGCGCCAAGATGATGATCAGCGCATGTCGTTCAGCGAAGTGGCTCGCTGAGAGATTCCATCCGATGGAGCCAACGCCGGCCGGAATCAGGTAGTCGGCCAGAACCGCCAGTGTCCAGAGCAGGTACTGGGCCGGACCATGCATGAAGGCACCCGTTACGAGCAGCGCTACGGCTACGACTCCTCCGATGGCGTTACGTCCGGCAGTGGCACGAAAACGTTCGTCTCCCCCACTCGCCATCCATCCGAGCACCACGTGAGTGATGCGGATGACTGCGTAGGCACCGGCGAAGAGCAACGCCGTTCCCCCGTGGAAAGCCCCGGGAATCGCCACGGCCAACAAAAGGAATGCACCGAGTGCGATGAAGATCGAGATCCGGGTCACGGCATTGCGTGGATCGAGTGCACTTGTCAGCCAGGCAAAGCCCGTCCAGCCGCGCCACAACAAAGCCAGCATGAGCAATCCCGAGGCAAGACTGAGCCAGGTCGGCTCTTCCTCGATCACCAATTCAGTGGTCTGGCTGACGGCGAAGACGAAGACGACATCGAGCAACAACTCCAGCGGAAAGACCCGGTCGTTCGAACGCAACGGAAGGGTAAATCGACTTCCCGACTGTTCGCTCATCGGTGAACCCCCGCCGTTGACATGCTCGACATCGTGTCACGGGAACGACCACCTTGATGGTCAACGCGCAGGAGGGCTACCGCCGTTGGCAGCGCGGACACCAATACAACGTGCGACCCTGCATCTGCTCAAGGCGCACTAACGAACCACAGACGAAGCAGCGTTGCCCATCGCGGCGGTAGACGTACACCTCTCCCCCGTGCCGATCCTCGCGCGGCGCACGTCCCATGACCTCCGGTTCGTGTTCGGGCCGCACCGTGTCGATCCGACCGTCACGCACTCCCAATCGCATCAACGTGACGAGGTCATCCCACAGGCCGTCAAATGTCTTCCTTCGCACCGCACGTGATTCGCGATAGGGGTTCACGCGCGCACGAAAGAGCACTTCAGCTCGATAGATGTTTCCGACCCCAGCGAAGGTGCGCTGATCCATGAGTAGTGAACCGATGGACGAGCGGCTTGTCTGCAGTCGCACCCACGCGCGCTCGGGATCGGCATCGGTGCGAATCGGGTCAGGTCCGAGTCGGTCGATGACAGCGGCCACCTGTTTCTGGCTCATCAATTCGCATGCTGTCGGTCCTCGCAGGTCTGCGTAGCTCCCGTTGCCCTCGACTCGCATCCGCACTAGACCCACAGGTTCCGGTGCCGGCGAACGACCGAATGCGACTTTGCCGTAGAGCCCGAGGTGTACGTGCACGGCTCGGTCATCGTCGAAGTTCAGGAACAGGTGCTTGCCGTAGGCATCCGTATCGACCAGAGACCGTCCGATAAGCAGCGCAGCTGAATCAGCGAATCGACCTTGGGGACTGGTGACAGAGACGGCTGATCCGGCGAACGCGGCGTCGTACTCGCCCGCCAGCCGATGGATGACATGACCCTCGGGCACGTTAAACGAGAGGGGGAATAACGCCCGTGGCTTCGTACGAGGCCAGCTTGCCGATTCGCCGAATGTGCCGTTCACCCTGACTGAAAGGGGTGGCGATGAACACATCAGCGAGCCTGAATGCAGTCGCCTCGTCATGCATGCGAGCACCGATGCCCGCGACGTTCGCGTCATTGTGTTCCCGCGCCAGTTGCGCCGTTTCCTCACTCCAGATGAGCGCCGCACGAACGCCCTTCACGCAGTTCGCTGCGATCTGTTCGCCGTTGCCTGATCCGCCGATGACGAATCCCAGACTTCCGGGATCGGCCACGACTGCTTCGGCAGCAGCGATGCACGGGCCGGGATAGTCGTCGTCGGCGTCGAACACGAGAGCACCGTGATCGACAACCTCATGTCCCTGTTCGGCAAGATGCGCCGCGAGGGCGTTCTTCAACTCGAATCCGGCATGGTCACTTCCCAGATGTACGCGCATGCGCAGCAGTGTGTCAGGTCACGAGAAGCGACACGCGGCAGGTGCCCGGATTGATCGTTGCTCAGTCGAAAACGAGATCTTCGGTACGCCTGCGCTTCAACTCGTAGAAGCCAGGGATCTTGACGAGAACGAGTGCGGCATCCCATGCCTGCACCGCGAG
>CAIYMF010000286.1 GCA_903927265.1 uncultured bacterium
TCGGCTACGACCGCCCGCTGTTCGCGTACCTGCTCAACGCCCCCGCGCTGATCGCCATCTTCCTGCTCGCCGGATACCCGATCCTCTACTCCGCCTGGATCAGCCTGCATCGGTACAACCTCAAGCGCCCCCAGCGCTTCGATTTCATCTGGCTCGAGAATTACGCACAGATACTGGACTCCGAGGAATTCTGGTCATCGCTGTTGATCACCGTCCAGTTCACGGTCCTGGTGGTAACGGTGGTGACCGTGTTCGGCGTCTGCATTGCTCTCCTGCTCAATCAGTCCTTTCGCGGGCGTGCAATCGTGCGGACGCTGATACTGCTCCCCTGGGCAATCCCTCCGGTGATCAACGGACTGATGTGGCAATGGATCTACGACTCGAAGATAGGGGCGCTGAACGGGCTGCTGTTCAGCCTCGGCGTCATATCCGAGTACAGGGGATGGCTGTCGGATCCAACGTCGGCCCTGCTGGCGCTCGCGTTCGCCGATGTATGGAACGTGCTTCCGCTGGCGGTCATCCTGCTGCTGGCGGCGTTGCAGAAGATACCGGGGGAGCTATACGAATCCGCGCGGATGGACGGGGCGGGGCCGTTCCAGCTGTTCTGGTTTGTCACGTTTCCGTGGCTGGCCCAGACCCTTCTGGTTGTGCTGATCCTGCAGACCCTTTCCGCGATTCGCGCCTTCGACGTCATTTACGTGCTGACCGCCGGCGGGCCTGGGACGGCGACCACGACGCTCACCTGGAAGACCTATCTGACGACGTTCGAAAATCTTGATTTCGGCCTTGGCAACGCCTATGCGTACATGGTGAGTCTGATCACGTTCGGATTCGCGCTGGTCTACTTCCGGGTTCTCTATCGCCGTGGAGATTTCGAGACATGAACGCCGACCTGCTCCACCGCGAAACGGCCACGGCCGCCGGAGATGCCCGCGACCGGCGGCGGGCCATCCTGCTGTCGCTGGGTGGGCTGGTGGTCGCCGTCTACATCCTCGCGCCATTCTGCTGGCTGCTGCTGACGAGCTTCATGCACGAACAGGATGCCCTCTCGGTGCCTCCGCAGTGGATCCCCAGGAATCCGACCTTCGCGAACTACATGACGTTTCTGGATCCGACCGGAACACGTGCGATCGTTGGCAGCCGTGCGGCGGAGCAGACGTTTCCCGGCATGGTGAATTCCTTCATCGCCGCGACCGGAACCGCGGTGCTCAATCTCTTTCTCGGCACCTTGGCGGGCTACGGCCTGGCGCGGTTTCGGTTTCGCGGACGCGGCGGCCTGCTCGGTCTCTACCTTGGTTCGCGGGTCCTGCCCGGCATCGCGCTCATCGTTCCGCTCTACCTGACCATCAAGAGCTTCGGCCTTCTCGATCACCTGTCGGCGCTGATCGTGACCTATGTGTCGTTCACGCTCCCGTTCACAATCTGGCTGCTGAAGAACTATTTCCAGACCATTCCGCGTTCGCTCGAGGAAGCCGCGTACATGGACGGATGCAGCTGGCTGCAGATGATGTGGCGGGTGCTGTTGCCGGCGGCATTTCCCGGGCTCATCGCAGCCGGCATGTTCGCTTTCATGACAGCATGGAACGACTACCTCTTCGCAGTGATCCTGACCAGCACGACGGCCGCCAAGACCTTGCCGGTGGTTGTCGCCGGCTTCGCCACCGATGTCACGACGGAACGCACCTTGATGGCAACCAGTGGCGTGCTGGCGATCATTCCGCCGCTGGTTCTGGCATTCCTGTTTCAACGACTGATTGTGCA
>CAIYMF010000287.1 GCA_903927265.1 uncultured bacterium
ACGCACGAATACATTGGAGAAGAGGCCGTTGCCGTGGGTGTCTGTGCGGCACTCGAGGCACATGATGTTCTCACCTCGACGCATCGCGGACACGGACATTTGCTCGCGCGCGGAGCCGATCCAGCACTGATGCTCGCCGAACTGCTCGGCCGAGAGACAGGACTCAATCGCGGAAGAGGCGGCTCGATGCACATTGCCGATGTCTCGCTCGGTATTTATGGTGCAAATGGGATCGTTGGCGCGGGTGTTCCATTTGCCCTAGGTGCTGCCGCGACTCCGACGGCATCGGGTCAATCCAGGGTCGCCGTAGCGTTCTTCGGTGATGGAGCCCTCAATCAAGGTGTACTTCTCGAGTCGTTCAACTTGGCCGCAGCGTGGAACCTACCTGTCGTATTCTGCTGCGAGAACAATGGATATGCAGTAACCACTCCATTGGCAAAATCGATGCCAGTCACACCTGTTCAGCGTGCGGCGGGATTTGGCATCCCCGGGCAAGAGGTCGACGGGATGGACGTCCTGGCGGTAGCCGAGGCTGCACGTTTGGCCGTGGATCATGCACGAAGTGGTAACGGTCCGTACTTCTTGGACTGCAGAACCTATAGATTCGTAGGTCACCACACTGCAGAGCGGACGATGAACCTGACCTATCGCACCCAAGCGGAGATTGAGAGCTGGATGGCACGAGACCCACTTTTAGTGGCAACACAACACGCATTGCAAGCTGGTGATTCGATCGCGACATTCGAGGCGGCCGATGCAGCAGTCCGCGAGCGCCTCGCGATCGCAGTTGAAGCGGCAAGAGAGGGTGCAGTTCCACGACCGGAGTCAGCCCTCGACTACTCCTATGCCTCGCCGATTCCGTTGAGATGGGGCCGGGTATGAGCGTGATGCGCTATCAACAGGCTCTCGCCGCCGCAGTGCGTGACGAGATGCTAAGCGACAACTCCGTTATTTATCTAGGCGAAGACGTCGAGCACTCACTTCGCGGTGTCAGCGCGGGGCTTTCGAAGGAGTTACCGGGCCGCGTCCGGGACACCCCAATCTCTGAGGCGGCTTTTACTGGCTTTGCCACCGGCGCAGCGATGGCCGGTGCGCGTCCAATCGTGGAGTACCAGATCCCAACACTGCTCTACGTCGCATTTGACCAGATCGTGAACCAGGCACAGAAGATCCGCATGATGACCGGTGGCCAGGCGAGGGTGCCAGTTACCTATATCTTCCCCGGCTCTGGTGCCCGACTTGGTCTGGCAGGCCAGCACTCCGATCACCCGTACGTGCTACTAGCGCATATGGGTGTCAAGACTCTAGTGCCCGCCACTCCCGAGGATGCCTACAGCTTAATGCGCGCGGCAATCCAGGACGATGATCCCGTCGCGGTCTTCGCACCGGCTGCCTGCCTCCATAGAAAGGGTGAAGTCTCTCTATCAGTGGGCACTATTGGAAAAGCCGTGGTCGAACGCAAAGGGAGCGAGGTCACAGTTGTTGCGGTGGGCCACTTGGTTCACGAGGCTCTGCGAGTGGCTGAAGAACTCAGCGATCGTCTCGACGTAGAGGTTATCAACGTACGGAGTATCTTCCCATTCGATTGGCAGACAGTACGGAGTTCAGTAAAAAAGACGGGCCGCCTGGTGGTTGTCGATGACACCAGCCGAATGCTTGGTCTGGCCAGCGAAGTAGTCGCCACCGCAGCAGAGGAGTACTCAGATCTCTTCCGTGATCCACCTTTACGAGTGACACGAGCCGAAGGAGCTGTGCCCTTTTCAGTTGACCTAGAGAAGGCGATCGTCCCATCGGCAATCGATATCAGGTCGGCGCTCGAGCGGTATATCGACTCATCATTAGATCGGAAGGAGTAATCGTGGCAAAAGAGGTTCGTTTCCCCAAGTTCGGGATGTCGACAGTCGAAGTCTATGTGTCGCAAATCTTCGTCAATGTCGGAGATCGCATCGCCGTCGGTGACCCTCTAGTCGAGGTCGAGACCGACAAGGTCACCTTAATTATGGACTCCGAGGTAAGCGGCGTTATTACACAGGTGAACGTTGTCAAGGACGGCGAATACGAGGTGGGCGACATCGTCTGCCTCATTGCAGATAGCTAAACTCCGGCTTGTGTCCACCCCGACATCGACGATTCGAGGTGCCACATCATTGCACCCTCTGACCGTAACGAGTCGGCATCGCAAAGTGCTTCGATAAGTCGACCAAGTTCATTTTTGGCCGACTCCATATCGTCGATACTGTATTCCGAGGCTAGCCCGCTTGCACGGGTGGCAGTTGCTCGCACGCTAGTGATGATCATGTGAATGAGAGGGTTTCGTGTCGACTCCGAAATCGTCGCGTGTATCTCATCGTCGAGTTCAATCAGTCGAGCCAGATCGGCCGATGAGTGCTCGAGCTTGGCGAGTTCTTCACGCACTTCGAGCAGTCGCTCCCGATCGCCCTTCGTGAGCCGATCGGCAGCGATGGCAGCTGCGGCGGGCTCGAGAAGTCGGCGCAGTTCGAAGAAGTGGCTTAGGGATTTCGGGTCGACGTCGAGTACGAACTCGAGAGACTTGAAGAGCTCTGAAGATTCTAGACGGCGAACATAGGTCCCCGATCCGCGTTTGGACTCGAGGATACCTAGTGAAACTAAACCACGAATAGCCTCGCGAATAGAGCCACGCGAAACCGAATAAGTTATTGCCAGGTCCCGTTCAGGTGGAATCCGCTCACCAGGTGCAAAGTTGCCTTTAAGAATGCTCTCGCGCAAAAGTTGGGCCGCTGTTGCCACGCCCGTCGCGGGCACAGTCTCTGCGCCGGGAGTTTGAATGGACATGCTTTGTCTCCTCTCGCTCAAGCATCCTTAGAAGATAATCATACCCACTCAGCATAGAGTAGTTGAGCCTTGCGTTTCCATTTTGGTCCTACTAATATGGTGGGAATCCCCAAGGGTAGGCTAGAGTAGGGCCTAGTAATAATAAAATGCCTTCAAATGGATGGACCAATCATGAAACTTGATGAAATGTGCGCGAGGTTTCGCGCAATCCCGACCCCTGTTGTATGCGATGCGATGTACGACCTTGGGATTCCAGAACAGGTGTTGTCGAGCCGCTTACGACCACTTCTTCCTACACAGCGCATGGTAGGGGCGGCATTCACATTAATTGGACGTGCCATTGAGCCACAGGTCGGCTGGGACGACGGTATCCCTCGAATGCAGCCATACCTTCGGATTTTTGAGGAACTCGAATCCGACAGCGTGATAGTCTCACTAAACCCCGATAGCAGCGTTGGACATTTTGGTGAACTCACCGGAAATGCCGCCAAGACTAGAGGATGCCAGGGCGTCATCCTTGACGGCAATCTGCGCGATAGTGAGGGGTTGCTCCGGATCGGCTTTCAAGTCTTCTACTCCGGCCTTTCACCATTGAACGGGATCGGTCGTTGGGAAATGGCGCAGAAGCAGATTCCAGTCACGATTGACGGGGTGAGCATTTCGCCTGGAGATATCATCATCGGTGACTTTGATGGTGTA
>CAIYMF010000288.1 GCA_903927265.1 uncultured bacterium
AAGTGGATTCCGCTGCACAAGTTGATCTGGCGTGACTACTACCGCAGCATCCGGGGATAGGCCTATCTCCGGTCCGTTCACACACTCGTAACACCGGCGGCAACATCGTCACCGGCATGAAACACCACTGCTCCCCTCGTGCAACACGAGGGGAGCAGTGTCCTTCCAGAAGCCTCCAACTCTCGGAAGGACACACGCAATGCCGGAACTCAACACAGGGGATACAGCGTGGGTGCTCGCCGCCACGTCGATGGTCCTGCTGATGACGCCGGGTCTCGCCTTCTTCTACGGCGGTATGACCCGAGCCAAGAGCACCCTCAACATGATGATGATGTCGTTCATCACGATCGCCATCGTGAGCGTGATCTGGGTGATCTTCGGATACTCGCTCGCCTTCGGTGACAGTGGAAGCGCGTACTTCGGCGAGTTCAGCCTCTCCGGGTTGGGTGGCGCGGTGAACGAGCTGACCAACAACGGTGGCGTCTACCCGATTCCGCTGCTTGCTTTCGCCGCTTTCCAATTGATGTTCGCGGTCATCACGCCCGCACTGATCTCCGGCGCCATTGCTGATCGCACCAAGTTCATTGCCTGGGCCGTGTTCGTCACGCTCTGGGTCACCATCGTCTACTTCCCTGTTGCTCACTGGGTCTTCGACTTCGGCACCAAGGATGCTGACGGCAACATCACCGGTGCTGGCTGGCTGGCTGCACTCGGTGTGGAGGACTTCGCCGGTGGAACCGCCGTGCACATCAACGCAGGTGCCGCCGCACTCGCACTGGTCATCGTGCTGGGTAAGCGCATCGGATTCCGCAAGGACCCCATGCGTCCCCACAACATCCCATTGGTCATGATCGGCGCGGGCCTGCTGTGGTTCGGTTGGTTCGGGTTCAACGCCGGCTCGGCCCTGGGTGCCAACGGCACCGCCGCACTCGCACTCATGAACACGCAGGTCGCCACGGCGGCAGCGCTTGGCGGCTGGCTACTCGTGGAAAAGATCCGCGACGGACACCCCACCAGCCTCGGTGCTGCATCAGGTGCAGTTGCTGGTCTGGTGGCCATCACCCCCGCCTGTGCCTTCGTTGCACCCTGGGGTGCGGTAGTGATCGGCGCACTCGCCGGCATCATCTGCGCGCTGGCTGTGGGGTTGAAGTACAAGCTCGGCTACGACGACTCACTTGACGTCGTGGGTGTACACCTCGTCGGTGGAATCGTTGGCTGCCTGATGATTGGTTTCCTTGGAACGCACACCGTCAACTCGCTCGGTCTCGACGGTGTCTTCTACGGCGGCGGATTCACACTGTTGGG
Source organism: uncultured bacterium (assembly GCA_903927265.1). Taxonomy (GTDB): domain Bacteria; phylum Actinomycetota; class Actinomycetes; order S36-B12; family CAIYMF01; genus CAIYMF01. Next base: position 1,306 of record CAIYMF010000288.1, read on the forward strand.
TAAGCAAGCAATCGGTGCCTTCTCGGTGCTGGCGTACTCGCTGATCGTCGCGCTGATTCTTGGCTTCATCATCGATAAGACGATCGGCTTCCGCATCACTCGCGATGCTGAACTTGAGGGCATCGACGTCACCGAGCACTTGGAGTCGGCCTACGACTTCGAGCCGCGCGGTGGCAGCTCCGGTGGCCTCACGTCTGCACTCCACGGAAAGTCCACCACCGCCACTCTGGAGAAGACGGAGGCTTCGTCATGAAGTTGATCACCGCGATCATCAAGCCCTTCAAACTCGACGATGTGAAATCGGCACTCGAAACCTTCGGCCTCAGTGGCATGACGGTCTCGGAAGCAAGCGGCTTCGGACGGCAGGGCGGTCACACCGAGGTGTACCGCGGTGCTGAATACACCGTCGATTTGATCCCCAAGGTGCGGCTCGAGGTGCTCGTCGATGACAGTGACGCCGACTCCGTGGTTGACGTGATTGTCAAGAGCGCACAGACCGGACGCATCGGTGACGGCAAGGTCTGGGTTGTTCCGGTCGACACCGTGGTGAGGGTGCGCACCGGCGAACGAGGTAGCCAGGCTCTCTGAAGGTGCGTGGTCTCCTCATGATGGGGGAGTGAGGAGACCACGCGTTGGGTCCCGGGAACTGTTGCCTCCACAACAGTTTCCGGGACTCGCACGTATTCGTTGACTGGCCCGAACGCGCGAAAGGACCGACATGGATCACGATGTAACCGTCGATGGTGATCGTGCGTCGCTGACGTGGCTGGCCTCAAGGCAGGCGCTTCTCGCCGGCCCCAACTGGCGCCCCAGCCACGCCGCGCGCCTCGAACTGGCTCGCCTCACTGACGGGTGGCTCGCCGAGCTTTTTTCTGAAGCAGGCGGAATAGGCACAGGAGCCGCATTGGTGGCGGTCGGAGGCTTTGGTCGGCGTGAGCTTGCTCCGGGCAGCGACCTTGACCTGCTGTTGCTGCACCCTCCCGGTGTCACGGTTACCGCGGTCGCCGATGCGCTCTGGTACCCCATTTGGGACGCGGGGCTGCGCCTTGACCACAGCGTGCGCACCGTGGCGGAGGCACGTCGCCTCGCTGGTGCCGACCTACGTGTGATGCTCGGACTGCTTGATGCGCGCACGGTGGCGGGAGACGAGGCACTTCGTGCTTCACTCCTTGGCAGTGTGCTGGCCGACTGGCGGTCGTTGGCCCGTGACCGACTGCCGCAGTTGCGCGCGGCGAGTGAAGAGCGGGCAGTTCGCTCCGGCGAGCTTGCCCACCTGCTCGAACCTGATCTGAAGGAAAGCCAGGGCGGCATCCGAGACATCGTGGTGTTGCGGGCCGTGGCCGCGAGTTGGATCGCCGACATTCCGCACGCTCTCGTCGACGAGCCGCACCGCCTTCTGCTCGATGTGCGTGATGCGCTGCATCACGTGAATGGACGTGGGTCGGACCGGTTGACGCAACCTGATCAACCGGCGGTTGCCGCATTGCTCGGGCTGGCCGACGAAGACGTCCTGCTGCGTTCGGTGTCAACGGCCGCACGTTCGGTGGCCTATGCGAGTGAACTGACGTGGAGTCGGGTCGAGCGAGTTGCTCGTAAGCCCCAAGGAGTGCGACGTCTCGGTGGTCGCAGTACGGCGCCCGGACGAGTGCCGCTTGCGGAAGGTGTCGTGGTGCAGGACGGGGAAGTTGTCCTCGCACTGGAAGCCCACCCTGAACGTGACCCGGTGCTGTTGCTTCGCGCTGCGGCTGCTGCTGCACAAGCGGGTCTGCCGATTGCACCCCATGCCGTGGCGCGACTGGTCACCGAATGTCCGCCGCTGCCCGTGCCGTGGCCCGATGAAGCGCGCGATTCGCTGGTGTCGCTGCTGGGTGCCGGTCGATCGTCGGTGCGGGTGTGGGAGGCCTTCGATCAGGTCGATGCCTGGAGCCAGTTGATGCCCGAGTGGGCCATCGTGCGCAGTGCTCCGCAGCGCAATCCCATTCACACGTTCACTGTGGATCGACATCTCGTCGAGACCTCCGTTCGTGCGAGCGCGCTGACGCGGCGTGTTCGACGTCCCGACCTGCTCCTCGTGGGCGCGTTGCTCCATGACATTGGTAAGGCTAGGCCCGGCGATCACACCGAGATCGGAATTGATCTCGTGGGGCAGATGGCGCCACGGATGGGTTTCAACGAGACGGATTCAGCAGTGCTCGTCGACCTCGTGCGTCACCACTTACTGCTTCCCGACGTCGCAACCCGCCGCGACCTTGATGATCCGTCGACCATTGAAGCGGTGGCGTCGGCCATTCCAGATCCCGACACCCTCGACCTTCTGGCAGCGCTCACGGAGGCTGATTCACTGGCGACCGGGTCGGCCGTCTGGAGCGACTGGAAAGCCCGTCTGCTCGAGCAACTCGTGTCGCGAGTGCGCACTGCGACGGCAGGCGAAGTCGCGCCGCCGCCACGACCGCAGTTGTCTGCCGAGCAGCGAGCGCTTGCCACCGGTTCGGGTGTGGAAGTGCTCTTGGAAGCAGACGGAGTAGCGACTCGGGTCACCGTGATGAGTCCCGATCGGGTGGGTCTGTTGGCAACAACTGCCGGCGTGCTGTCGCTGCATCGTTTGGCCGTTCGCGCGGCACAAACAGAAACTCTTGACGACCGGGTGGTGGCAGTCTGGTCGGTGATTCCGTCGTTTGGAGATGTTCCTCCGGTTGAACGGCTGCGAGACGATCTGCGCCGCGCATTGGAAGGCAGTTTGGATGTGCCGGCGCTGCTCGCTAGGCGTGACCGCGACCAGTTCGGAGTCGTTGCTGCTGCTCCGACAGCCACGGTGGTAGCAGGCGCCAGTTCACGAGCCACCGTGCTCGAGATTCGGGCCCACGATGCCCCTGGACTGCTGTACCGCGTGGCGTCGGCCATCAGTGCTTCCGGAGTAGATATCACGGCCGCGCTCGTTTCCACGTTGGGTTCGGAAGTCGTCGACGTGTTCTATCTGCGTTCGCGGGAAGGAACTCCCTTGGCCGATGTCGAGGCTGGCGAAGTACGTGATCGCGTGCTGGCGACCATGCATCCTTCCGCCGCGGGATAGTCTGGTCGTCCGACCAACCGCCCCACCTCGAGGACTCACGTGTTCCAGTCCCTGTCTGACCGGCTTGCCGCCACGTTCAAAAACCTGCGCGGAAAGGGTCGGCTCACCGAGGCCGATATCGATGAGACAGTGCGCGAGATTCGTGTGGCACTGCTCGATGCCGACGTCGCGCTGCCTGTCGTGCGTGAATTCTGCGCGCGAGTTAAGGAGCGGGCGCTGGGAGTTGAGGTTTCGGGTGCGCTGAACCCGGCGCAGCAAGTCGTCAAAATCGTCCACGAGGAACTGGTCACGATTCTGGGCGGTGAGACTCGTCGACTGCGGTTCTCGAAGACTCCGCCGACGGTCATCATGCTGCTCGGTTTGCAGGGCGCAGGAAAGACGACTCTGGCCGGAAAACTGGCCGCATGGCTCAAGCGCAACGGTCACACTCCGTTGTTGGTGGCCGCCGACCTTCAGCGACCCAACGCGGTCGATCAGTTGCAGGTGGTGGGCGAGAGGGCCGGCGTGCCGGTGTACGCGCCCGAACCGGGCAGCGGCATTGGCGATCCGGTAGCCGTGGCACGCCAATCGATTGACGTCGCCGCCACCAAGTTGCACGACATCGTCATCATCGACACTGCCGGACGACTGGCAGTTGACGACGATTTGATGGCGCAAGCGCGCGGTATCCGCGATGCGGTCAACCCCGATGAAGTGTTACTCGTCGTCGACGCCATGATCGGTCAGGACGCGCTCACCACCGCCGAGTTGTTCATGGCCGGCGTTGGTTTCGACGGCGTGGTGCTTACCAAGCTCGATGGTGATGCGCGCGGTGGCGCGGCTCTGTCGGTGCGTCAGGTCACCGGCCAGCCCATCCTGTTTGCCTCCACTGGTGAGAAGCTCGACGACTTCGATGTCTTCCATCCCGATCGGATGGCCTCGCGCATCCTCGACATGGGCGATGTGCTCACGCTCATCGAGCAGGCCGAGCGCGCCTTCGATGCCGATGAAGCAGCTCGGATGGCTGAGAAGGTCTCGAAGGGTCAAGACTTCACCCTCGAAGATTTCCTGCAGCAAATGCAGGCAGTCAAGAAGATGGGCTCGCTGAGCAAACTGGTCGGAATGCTTCCGGGGATGGGCGACGTCAAAGCTCAGCTCGATCAGCTTGACGACCGCGAACTCGATCGGGTGGCAGCCATCATCCAGTCGATGACGCCCGCCGAGCGTGAGGACCCCAAGATCCTCAACGGATCGCGTCGGGCTCGCATCGCACGAGGTTCTGGTACCGAAGTGCAGAACGTCAACAGTCTGGTCGAACGGTTCGGCGAGGCGCAGAAAATGATGCGGCAGATGAGTAAGGGCGGCGGTATGCCGGGTATGCCCGGAATGCCAGGCATGGGTGGCGGAGGTAAGAAGAGCAAGGGAAAGACGACGCCACCGAAGGCCAAGAAGGGGCGCAGCGGCAACCCGGCTAAGCGTGCCGCCCAGGAATCGCGCAGCCTTGACGACATGCTTCCTGATGCGGCTCCGAGCGCTCCACCGGCGACCCTCGACGAACTTCCTGACGAGTTCCGCAAGTTACTGGGGGGCTAGCCGCGCAGATTCCTAGGGTCGGTTTCGCCCTTGGGGGTCACTTCTGGCAGACTGCTCCTGCACGGTTGAACCGGTGTGGACCCTCTAGCCCCCGGATCGACCTCCTCGGAACGCAACGGATGCACCCCACGCATCCAAGCGCTCCTCCCTTCGGTTTGCGCAAGGAGAACCCACTCACGTGGCTGTCAAGATCAAGTTGAAGCGTCTCGGCAAGATTCGCACCCCCCAGTACCGCATCATCATCGCCGACGCGCGCTCCAAGCGCGATGGTCGCGCGATCGAGGAGATCGGCCTGTACCACCCCAAGGAGGACCCCTCACGCATTGAGGTCAACTCCGAGCGGGCCCAGTACTGGCTCAGCGTGGGCGCTCAGCCCACCGAGCCCGTACTCGCCATTCTCAAGGTCACCGGTGACTGGCAGAAGTTCAAGGGCCTTCCCGGCGCCGAAGGTACCCTTCGTGTTGCCGAAGCCCCCGTCGACAAGCGCGCTGTGTTTGCCGCCGCTGTCGAAGACGGAGTCAAGGCCGCTGATGAGAAGTGGGAGCCGCCGGTCAAGGCCGACGCAGTCACTGAGGTTGTCGCTGAAGAGGTAGTGGCGGCCGAGGTTGTCGCTGAAGAGGTAGTGGCGGCCGAGGTTGTCGCCGAAGAGGTTGCGGCTGAAGAGGCCATCGCCGACGCGGTGATTGAGGAAGTCGTGGCTGAGGCTGAAGTTGTCGCTGAGGCCGAGGAGATCGTGGCGGAGGCCGAGGCAGCCGCTGAGGCTCCCGCGCCGTCGGAGGACTGACATGCTCGAGGAAGCACTCGAGCATCTGGTGCGCGGCATCGTCGATCATCCGGCCGATGTCAGTGTGCGTGCCCGTCGTGGTCGTGACGATCGTGGACGCACCCTTGAGGTGCGGGTGCATCCTGATGACATGGGACGCGTGATCGGTCGTTCGGGTCGTACCGCTACCGCTCTACGCACGGTGTTGACTGCGTTGTCGGCGGGTCGGCCCGTGCGGGTCGACTTCCTCGACCAGCACGAGCGGTAGTTCTGCGGTGCGGGTCGTCGTAGGCCGACTCGGACGCGCGCACGGAATCCGAGGCGAAGTCTCGGTCGATGTGCGCACCGATGAGCCCGATCGTCGCTTTGCACCGGGTTCGGTGCTGTTCACTGACTCATCCACCACGACGACTGTGGTCGTTGAATGGTCGAAGTGGCATTCAGGTCGGCTTCTCCTGCACCTTGAAGGTTTCAACGATCGCACCGCCGCTGAGTCGTTGCGAGGACTCCTTCTCGAAGCCGAAACCGACGAAGCAGAACTTCCCGATGGCGACGACGAGTACTACGACCGTCACCTTGTGGGGCTGTCGGTCGTGATGCTCGACGGAACGCCCGTGGGTTCAGTGCGCGAAGTAGTGCACCTGCCGATGCAAGACATGTTGGTGGTCGGCCGTGTCGAGCAGAGCGATCTTCTCGTGCCGTTTGTCTCAGACTTCGTGCCAACCGTTGACGTTCCTGGCGGCACCATCGTGATCGATCCGCCACCCGGCCTGATTGAACAAGGCGAACCGGAATGAACGAGTCAACCGCGTTGCGTATCGACGTGGTGTCGATCTTCCCCGACTATCTCCTTCCGCTGCGACTGTCGCTGGTGGGCAAGGCCATTGACTCCGGCCGCATCGATCTGCGAGTCCATGACCTGCGCGATCACACGCACGACCGGCATCGCACCGTCGACGACTCGCCTTACGGTGGCGGGCCGGGCATGGTGATGAAGCCTGAACCCTGGGGTGAGCAACTCGATGCACTCCTTGCTGCAGCTGCCCCGGCGACTCCGCGCGTCGTGGTACCCACTCCGAGTGGTCGCCCCTTTACCCAGGCGGTGGCGTGCGAACTCGCAGCCGAGCCGTGGTTGGTGTTCGCCTGTGGCCGCTATGAGGGCATCGATCAGCGTGTCGTCGACCATTTCTCGACACGGTGCCGAGTCGATGAAATCAGTGTGGGCGACTACGTGCTCGCAGGTGGCGAAGCGGCAGTGCTGGTGATGGTTGAGGCGCTCGCACGACTACTTCCGGGTGTGCTGGGCAACGTTGACAGTGCCGTCGACGATTCGTTCAGTGACGGCCGCGAAGGCGCGGTCCTTGAGGGTCCGGTGTACACCAAGCCGCCGCAATGGCGAGGCTTGACAGTTCCGGAGGTGCTTCGATCGGGCGATCACGGAGCTATTCGACAGTGGCGGCTTCAGCAATCCCTCGAGCGCACTCAGGGAGTGCGGCCTGAACTGATTGGTGGCGACGAGGAGCCTCATTAGGAGCCGCGCGAGGCTCTATGGCAGACTGACGCCCAAGACGAACGTGGTCTGCGCCCCGCCGCAGGGGAGCCCGCCCCTCGTTCGTACCCCCGATCGCCGTTGGCCGACCTGCGGCTGCCACGAAGGATGTGCCTCACCATGCAAAAGCTCGACTTTCTTGATAACGCTTCCAAGCGAAGCGACATCCCTAGTTTCCGCCCCGGCGACACTGTCAAGGTGCACGTGAAGGTCGTTGAAGGTAACCGCTCCCGCATCCAGGTCTTCCAGGGTGTTGTGATCGGTCGCCACGGCGGCGGAGTGCGCGAGACCTTCACGGTCCGCAAGATCTCGTTCGGTGTGGGCGTCGAGCGCACCTTCCCGGTGCACACTCCCATCATCGATCACATTGATGTGGTCACCCGTGGAGACGTGCGTCGCGCCAAGCTGTACTACCTGCGCGAACTGCGCGGTAAGAAGGCGAAAATCAAGGAGAAGCGCGACGCAGTTGTCCGCACCACCGCGCCCGCTGCTACTGATTCCGTCTCCGACGCATCCGCTGAGTAACCACAGCGCGCCAGATATCTGGTTGCGTACGGACAGGAGCCCGGCGTGAGCGAGTCCGTTAACGACTCCGCAACAAAGCGGGCTAGTGCCAAGCCTTCGGGTGGACTTTTCCGCGAGGTCGTCATCATCGTCGGCTCGGCGTTGATTCTGTCGATCTTGGTCCGCACGTTCTTGGTGCAGGCGTTCTACGTGCCCAGTGAGTCGATGGAAGACACACTGCAAATCAGTGACCGCATCATTGCGTCCAAGATCACCACGACCATCACCGGAGTCAACCGTGGTGACGTGGTGGTGTTCCGCGACCCAGGTGGCTGGCTGCCCGATCCCGTGCCGGCCACGGGCGCGGCGGGAGTGATTCGCGAAGGTCTGACGTTCATTGGCCTCCTGCCCAGTAATTCAGGTCAGGATCTGGTCAAGAGAGTCATCGGTGTCGCAGGCGACCACGTGAAGTGCTGTGACGCCAAGGGCCGCATCGTGCTCAACGGAGTCGCTCTCAATGAGTCGTCGTTCATTAAACCCGGCGACTCCACCGATCAGGTCGACTTTGACATCGTCGTTCCCGAAGGAACGGTGTTTGTCATGGGTGACAACCGCAGCAACTCGCGTGACTCGCGGTATCACCTCGAAGACAACTCAGGGGGAGTTCCGGTCGGCAACGTGGTGGGCAAGGTGGTTGCCGTGGTGTGGCCACTGTCGAAGTTCCACACCATCGGAACGCCGCCCGTTTTCGACAATCCCAAGATTTCGGCGGGGCAAACATCGGCACCCACCGTGGCTGCGACGCCGGGGGAGGCGGGGCAGGGCCCGTGAAGCCTCCCACTCTGCGGTTTGAGCGCGAACTCCTGCGCGCTGGAGCGCAGCGGCTGGCCGCGATCGACGAGGTCGGTCGCGGAGCGTTGGCCGGACCGGTAAGTGTGGGCGTGGTTGTCATTGATCGATCCACGAAGGCGGCACCGACGGGGGTGCGCGATTCCAAGTTGCTCACTCCCGATGCGCGGGTAGCCCTTGTTCCTCGTATCCAACAGTGGAGCCTCGCGTGGGCAGTGGGCTCGGCAGGTTCGGATGAAATTGACGCGCTGGGGTTGACCGCGGCTTTGCGACTGGCAGGCGAGCGGGCATTGGCGCACCTTGATGTCGTGCCCACGGTGGTTCTGCTCGACGGAAGTCACGACTGGCTCACCAGGCCTGCGGTTCAGGGTGATTTGTTTGACGACGTCGAGCCCGATCCGCTGGGATTTCAGTCACCGCGTGTGGTGACCAAGGTGAAAGCCGATCTCACCTGCTCGGCTGTCGCTGCCGCATCAGTCTTAGCCAAGGTGCAACGCGATGCGCTCATGGTTGAACTCTCGGCCGGATTTCCCGAGTACGGCTGGGACCTGAACAAGGGCTACGCGAGTCCTGATCACCTTGACGCGTTGCGGCGACGTGGTCCCTGCGCTCTGCATCGAGTGTCGTGGAACCTGCCGGGACTTGAGTCGTCTGATGACGCGGACGTCAATCCCCAACTGCTGTTGTGAGTGACTGCTCCCGGCTTCGGGGGCATCGATTGACCGAAGAACCCTCAGACGGGTCTGTCTTGACCGAAGATGCCTGAGTCGAGACGAGGGGTGGAAGGTTATGACGACGGAAGGGCGGCGGGTTCGAGTTCGGCGATGAGAGTCTCAACACGACGACGGATCTCGTCACGAATGGGCCGTACCGAGTCGATTCCTTGACCGGCCGGGTCGTCAAGAACCCAATCTTCGTAGCGCTTACCTGGGTAGAACTTGCAGGTGTCGCCGCAACCCATGGTGATGACGACGTCGGAATCTTGAACCGCATCGTCGGTGAGAATCTTCGGAGATTCCGCGCTCATGTCGATGCCTTCTTCCAGCATCGCGGCCACGGCTGCCGCATTCACTTGATCTGCCGGAGCTGAACCAGCCGACCGCACTTCGATGCGGCCACCCCCGAGGTGCTGAAGGTAGGCGGCTGCCATCTGTGAACGGCCAGCGTTGTGGATGCAGACGAATAGGACGGACGGCTTGTCGCTCATGGGAGGTCTCTCTCTTGTCGTGAAGGGATTGAGGGACTAGTTGTGTGAACCGTGATGGATGGGTCCGGGGAGGTCAAGCGGCTCGGGTGTGACTCC
>CAIYMF010000289.1 GCA_903927265.1 uncultured bacterium
AGCCTGGGCGGCTGGATCGCCGCCGAGATGGCCTGCATGGAACCGCGAAGGTTCCCAAGGCTGCTCCTGATAGACCCGATCGGGCTGAGGCCTCGAGGCGAGTTCGCGGATTACTTCATGCTCAGCCCAACGGAACTTGCTGCTGCTGTGTACGCCACCCCGGCCATGCGAGAAGAGATGTCAGCCATGATGACGGCGCTGGAGGACGACGAGGAACTCTTCAAGCGCTATCTGAGAAATCGAGCCGCGATGGCTCATCTGGGCTGGAATCCCTACAACCACGATCCGAAACTTGCATCGCGGCTGCGCCGAGTGAGCGCAGACACGACCATCATTTGGGGAGCCGAGGACCGATTGGTTCCGGTGGAGACTCTTGATGCCTGGCGAGACGCATTGCCGGGAGCGCAGGCGCACGTCATCCCGGAAGCAGGTCACCTTCCGCATATCGAGCAGACACAACGATTCCTCGATGCCATTGCGCACCTTCGGATCTCTGCATCAGCAACGAGAGGAGCATTGTGAAGGTCATCGGATTTCACCTTATGCCTTGGCCGTATCTCACGCCCCAGGACTTGGCGAGTAACGACTCCTCCTGGATCACGATGTCCAATGCGCTCTACGACCCCAAGAAGGGCCATGAGCTGTACGAGACCTACTTCGATCAACTCGTCTACTACGACGAGGCTGGTCTCGATGGGGTTGCTGTGAACGAGCATCACCAGACTCCCTATGGACTCATGCCGTCGGCGAATGTCACCGCGGCCATGCTCGTCCCGCGCACAAAGGGCACGATTGCCGTGCTTGGCAATGCGATTCCACTCCACGAGAACCCCCTGCGGATAGCCGAGGAGATCGCCTACCTGGATGTTGTCTCAGGTGGTCGAATCATCAGTGGCTTCGTGCGTGGCATCGGTGCGGAGTACCACAGCATGTCGATGGATCCGAGTGTCAGTCGCGATCGCTTCTACGAAGCGCACGATCTCATCATCAAGGCCTGGACGGAACCGGGCCCCTGGGAATGGTACGGACGCCATTACAAGTTTCGCTATGTCAACCCATGGCCACGGCCCTATCAGCAGCCGCACCCGCCGATCTGGAGCCCGTCACAGGGCAGTAGCGAAACGGTCGAGTGGGCGGCTCGAAACAAGTACACCTACCTCCAGACCTTCAGCGACACGAAGAGCAGTGAGCGGATCTTTGGTGATGTGCGTGAGGCGCATGAACGTCTGCACGGCGTCGTGATGCCGGAGTTGATTGGCTGGTCGGTCCCGGTCTATGTGGGTGATACCGATGCTGAGGCACTGGCTGAGGCCAAGCCGCATATGGAGTATCTCTTCAACGATGTGCTGAGAATGACCAAGGACCAGCTCTTTCCAGCCGGCTACCTCACTGTTGAGTCGACCTCGCGTGTGATGAGTGCCAAGGCAAAGGGCTTGGGCACGGGACGCAAGACCTGCGAAGAACTTATGGAGGCAGGAATCGTCATCGTGGGGAGCACGAATACCGTCCGGGACATCATGGTGGATCGCCAGAAGCGATTCGGCTTCGGCAACTTCAGCGGGATCTTCCACTTCGGCACCCTGCCCGACGACCTCTTCCGGTCGAGTGTCAAGCGGTTCGTCGACGGCGTCATGCCGGCAATCAAGCATCTCGGCGCCCCAACCGGCGCCTCACCATCAGCATCGCACCTTCAAGAGAAAGCGAGTTAACGATGTCAACACCACAGATAGATCGACGCTCATTTCTGCTGGCATCATTGGCCGCGGGTGGAGCAGCTGCGGCTCTCCCGCTGCTGTCGGGTTGCTCCACTGCCTCGCCGGGGGGTGGAGTGGCGAGTGCCAGTGCCATGGCCTCAATGACAGCCGGCACACCGAAGCGTGGGGGTCTTCTGCGCGTCGGTCTCGGTGGAGGCGGACCGCAGGAGACTGCAGATGCGCACATCGGCATCCTGGCCAATTCCGACCTTGCCCGTTCATTGAACCTCTACGCCACGCTGTTTAAGCGCGATCCAGCAACCCTGGCGCTCCTCCCCAGTCTTGCCGAGTCGGCTGAATCAGACCCGGCAGGATCGACGTGGACTGTTCGCATGCTTCAGGGCGCTGAGTTCCACAACGGGAAGCCCATAACAGCGGATGACCTGATCTTCTCCGTGCAGCGGATCTTCGAACTCAAAGGTGCGGTCGCCGAACTCATGCCCTGGGTTGACCCGGCTGGCATGAAGGCCCTTGATAACAGGACCGTTCAGTTCACCCTGAAGTCGCCGACGGCGATCTTCAAAGAGCCGTTCGCCATGATCGCTTCGGGTATCGTCCCGGTCGGATATGACCCGGCGAAGCCGGTCGGATCCGGTCCATTCGAACTCAAGGCCTTCACGCCGGGTGAGTTGACTTCGATGAAGCGCTTCGAGAACTACTTCGGCAATGTGTGGCTTGACGAGCTCGATTTTGTCTCGTTCAACGACGACGCTCCACGCATCAATGCTCTCTTGGCAAACCAGATCCAGGCGACTGAGGCGCTACCGCCTGGTCAGATCGCGGCGGTGCAGGCCGGCGGCAATATGCAGATCATCGAGTCCAAGAGCGGGGCGACTCGATTCTTCGCCATGGCGGTTGACGAGGATCCCTTCACCGACGTTCGAGTTCGTCAGGCCATGCGGTTGCTCGTTAATCGGCAGCAGATGATCGACCAGGCACTCGCCGGTTATGGGCAGGTGGGCAACGACCTGTTCAACATGTACGACCCCATGTACGACGCCGAACTCGTTCGGGAGCAGAACATCGAAGAGGCAAAAAGCCTACTGAAGTCGGCTGGCCAGTCGAATCTCACCGTCGAGCTCGCCACGGCCCCCTACATCGCAGGGACAGTCGAAGCCTCGCAGGTGCTGGTCCAGCAGGCGAAGGAGGCAGGTGTCACGGTCAACCTCAAGAAGATGGATCTCCCTGCCTATTTTGAGGGCTATGGCAAGTGGCCGTTCTCTGGTGACTTCTTCAACGCGAATGAATACTTCATTCAAGTTGGTCTCAATCAGTTGCCGACGAGTACCTACAACATCACGCACTTCAACGATCCGGAGTACAACGCCCTGTACAAGAAGGGTGTGGCCGAGCTCGATGAGGCGAAGCGCAAGGACATCGCGGATGAAATGCAGCGCATCGAATTCGATCGCGGTGGCAACCTCGTGTGGACGTATGCCACGGTGGTCGATGCTGTTGCTCCGGGTGTCAATGGATTCGTGCCTGATAAGTACGGACTCCCACTGACCTCCTACGACTTCGCGCGAGCCTGGCTTTCGTGACGAACGCTGATTCCGCGCTCACGAGTCGCGTTGAAGTTCGCGATGGCGGAGTCAGGAGATCCCCTCGCCGATTTGTCGCGCCCTGGTGGGTGCGGCGACTCGGCGGGGGATTCTGCACCCTCATAGCCGTATCGATACTGATCTTCCTCGCGACCCAGGTGCTCCCGGGGGATGCCGCCAAATCGATTCTGGGCCGCGACGCCACCCCCGAGCGCCTGTCAGCCCTTCGAGCCCAATTGGGCTTGGATCGGCCTGCCATCGAGCAGTACCTCAGCTGGGCAGGCAACTTCCTGACGGGGGATTTCGGCCAATCCCTTGCGAACGGACGAAATGTTGGAGAGGTACTCATCCCCAGGGCAACCAACACATTGGCCCTGGCCCTATGCGCGATTGCAATCGCGCTACCGGTGAGCATTCTCCTCGGCAGCCTGTCCGCAGCGCGGCGCGACGGGCCCCTTGATCAAGGGATCGTTGTCACCAGCCTGACCTTCAATGCTCTCCCGGAGTTCGTGATCGGTCTCGGGCTCGTGGTGATCTTCTCAACAGGTCTGTTCAAGGTCCTCCCTGCAGTATCGCTCTTTCCTCCCGACGAATCAGCCTTCTCCAACCCAATGGCCCTCGTGCTTCCCACCCTGGCCTTGGTGTTGGCAATCTCTCCATACCTCATTCGACTCGTCCGAGCATCGCTCATTGACGCACTCGACTCTGAATACGTGCTGACAGCTCGACTACGGGGTGTCCCGGAGAGACGCATCATGACCCATCACGCACTCCGCAACTCGATGACTCCCGTCATTCATGGCACAGCATTGTTGCTCGCATACCTGGCCGGCGGCATCGTCGTCATCGAATACGTCTTCCGCTTCCCGGGACTGGGCGGCCTTCTCCTCGAGGCGGTCTCATCACGAGATCTCCCACTCATCCAAGCGACGGCACTGCTCCTCGCTGCGCTCTACGTCGTCGTGAACTTGGCCGCCGACCTCCTCGTTGTGAGGCTGACGCCGCGACTTCGGGGAGTCGGTGCATGATGTTCAAGGGCGGTGGACCGTCAGCCGAACAGCGACCCCGATCAGCCTGGTCGCTCACGTTGCGTACCGCGGTCCGCCAGCCGAGAACTCAGGCTGGAATTCTCCTGACCGGATTCGTGGTGGCGCTCGCCCTCTTCGGTCCGCTCCTCAGTTCGGCAGACCCGAATGCCTTCGTGGGGGCACCCTTCCTGGCCCCGAACGGATCGGCACTTCTTGGTACCGATTTCCTTGGCCAAGACGTACTTCAGCGGGTCATGCACGGCGGTGCGACCCTGCTTTGGATGTCCATTGTTGCGACGTGCCTGGGGGTGCTCATTGGGCTGGTGATCGGGATGATCGCCGGCTACAGCAGAAAGAGCGTGGATGGGACCTTAATGTGGTCCATGGATGTCATCCTTGCCTTTCCGCAGATCGTTCTCGCCGTCGTCTTCATTTCCATGCTCGGACCACTGCCCTGGCTTATCGTTCTCGTCGTTGCGCTCACGCATATTCCGCGCGTGGCAAGACTTACGAGGAGCCTGACCGCCGACTGCGTGCAGCAGGAGTACATCGAGGCAGCAGAGGCAGTTGGAACGCCGAAAATGCGCATCCTGATCCGCGAG
>CAIYMF010000290.1 GCA_903927265.1 uncultured bacterium
GTAGCTCTCGGCGAATCTAGCAATCGCATTCATGCTCCGATAGTCCAGGTCGCCGAACTCCCGGAACAGCGCGGCGTGCGCGCGACTCATCGGGTTGTAGCGACGCAACTCGGAAGCGTCCTGAAGCAGGGGACCCAAAACCGGGCCGCACTGTTTCCCTGATTTCTGCAAATGCTTCCAGGTGAACTCAACGCGCGTGGCGGAATCCATGCCGAGCAACCCCTCCGTAGGAATGTCTAGGCGCCGGCCCGTCGAATCGAGCCAGTCCTGCCACTCGTAGCGCGGAGCCACCGTCCATTCGAAATCATAAAAGGCATCATTCATTGGTGTTCACTGATTCGCTACGCGACACGGTAGCACCAGGCAGCTACTATCGTCAACACTGGTTCACCGTATGAATCGGTGAACATTAAGACGAGGAGCACTGCGATGATGCGAACTGACAACCAACCGAGGACCGTGGAACAGGCGGCCGGGGAGCTGAATCTTTCACGAGCGACGATTCGGGCGTGGATCGCCCAACGTCGCCTGGGACATGTACGGCTCGGCCGGGCCATCCGCATTCCCGTCGAGGAGATTCGGCGCGTGCTAGAGACCGGCTACGTGCCCCCAGACCGCAAGGGGTGAGATGGCTCGCCACCTGAACTACCGGCTGGCCAAGATTCATCGCAACTACACGGTCGAGGAGGTCGCGAGGGTCTGGGGCGTCCACAGGAACACTGTGCGCGAGTGGATCAAACGGGGCCTGAAGACGATCGATCTCAAACGCCCACTGCTCGTTCACGGGCGAGACCTCGCTGCGTTCCTGGGGGACCGACGCCGCCGCAATCGCCGGCCGTGCGCGCCTGGGGAGATCTACTGCGTGCGCTGCAGGGTTCCCCGATTCCCGGCGGGCGGCGTCGCCGACTACGAGCCGCTCACGTCGATGCAAGGGAATCTCATCGGCATCTGCCCGTCTTGCGACTGCGTCATCTACCGACGCGCGAGCGCCGCGAAGTTGCCCGAGGTGAAGGGTGGTTTGGATGTCCGGCTGACGAACCCACTGGCACACATAGCCGAGAGGGTAGAACCCTCCGTGAACAGTGACTTCAACACCGGTGGAAAACGATGACTCAATACAACCCGAACAATGAGCGGATCAAGCGCCAGTACTTCAGGTATTTGAAGGAGGCGACCCGCTACAGCGAGGCGACCGTGGACCAAGTGGCTCAGGCGCTCGCCCGGCTTGAGTCCGACACGGCGTACCGCGACTTCGGCACGTTCCATTCGGAGTTGGCCGTGGCTTTCAAAAGGCGTTTGGCTGCTCAGGTGAGTGCCTCAAGTGGGCGGCAGCTTAGCAAGGCTACGCTGCACGCCACGCTTGCACATCTGAAGCGGTTCTTCCATTGGCTCGCCGGTCAGCCCGGCTACCGATCTCGCCTTAGCTACTCGGACGCGGAGTACTTCAACTTGACCACCAAGGAGACAAGGGTCGCGACAGCGCGTCGTGAGAAGCCGTTCCCGACATTGGAGCAGGTCCGGCATGTCATCGAGGTCATGCCCGGGGACACCGAGATTGGACGCCGGAACCGCGCACTAATCGCCTTCACCCTCTTAACCGGCGCCCGCGACAGTGCCATTGCGTCGATCAAACTCAAACACGTCGATCTCGTGGAGGGGAAGGTCTTTCAGGACGCGCGCGATGTGAACACGAAGTACAGCAAGACCTTCACGACGTTCTTCTTCCCGGTCGGCGAGGACGTCCTGGTGCTTGTCGCCGACTGGGTAAACTTCTTGAGGCGAGAGAGACTTTGGGGCAACGATGACCCCTTGTTTCCTGCAA
>CAIYMF010000291.1 GCA_903927265.1 uncultured bacterium
GCCCTATTCGTGGGCAGGTGATGTCGCTCCGCGAGCGTGAGTTCGTGCAAGCGGCAGTCGGTGCGGGCGCGCCCGACATGCGACTGCTGCGGCGGGAAATTCTTCCCAATGTGTTGCCGACAATCATTGTGTTCCTGCCACTGATGGCCGCCATCAACATGCTCACCGAAGCTGCGCTGTCGTTTTTGTCGATCGGAGTGCAGCCCCCAGATGCGAGTTGGGGAACCATCGTCAACGACGGTGTGGGCCTGCTCTACACGCGGCCGTGGGTAGCGATCGCCCCTGGAATTCTGCTCGCCATCACCGCTGTGACACTGAACCTGCTCGGTGATGGAGTGCGCGACGCTCTCGACCCGAAAGCGCGATTGCGAGGTGCTGCCTGATGTGGCGCTTCGCGGGTAAGCGCGCGCTGGCCGCACTCTTGGTGTTGTTCGCGATCAGCGTATTGGTGTTCCTCATCTTCTTTGCGACGCCCGGCGTTGACCCAGCGGCGCGGATTGCGGGGCGCAACGCAAGCCAGGAAACGCTCATGCAGGTGCGAGCGTCGTTTGGTTTCGATCGGCCTATCTGGGTGCAGTACGGCTTGATGATGCAGCACCTGTTCATCAACCGCGACCTCTCATCATTCGTCAATCGTGGGTCGCAGGTGATTCCGCAGGTGATGCAGGCGATTCCGGTCACCTTGTCGCTGGTGTTCGGTGCGGCACTGATTTGGGTGGTGCTGGCGCTCATCATGGGTGTCGCCGCCACTGCTGCTCGAGGAACGGCGATCGATCCGCTGATTCTGGTCATCGGGGTGATCGGCGTCTCGCTGCCAGTGTTCTGGTTGGGCGAGGTGGTGAACCTCGTGACCCAGAGCCGATTACACGACACTGTGTTCTCGTGGGTGCCACAACTGGGATACGTGCCGCTCAGTGACGGTGTCGGGCCGTGGGCACTGCATTTGCTGTTCCCTTGGCTCACCCTCGCCGTTCTCTATGCCGGTATCTACGCGCGTGTGTTGCGATCGGAAATGGTCGCGTCAATGAACGAGGACTATGTGCGCATGGCGAGGGCGAAAGGTATTGGTGAAACGCGCGTACTCATTCGCCACTCACTGCGCACCTCATTGATTTCCATCGTCAGTTTGTTCGGTCTCGATTTCGGTGCGCTCATCGGTGGTGCCGCGCTGCTCACGGAGGTCGTGTTCGGGTTGCAGGGTGTTGGGAAGTTGACTTACGACTCACTCCAGAGCTTCGACTTGCCAGTGATTCTCGCCTGCGTTCTCTACGCATCGTTCTTTGTGGTGCTGGCCAACTTCATCGTCGATCTGCTGTACGCATGGCTTGACCCGAGGGTGCGCCATGTCTGAGCCGCTCCTTGATGTGCGCGACCTGCGCGTGTCATTCCGCACTCGCACCGGTGTTGTCACCGCGGTCGACGGAATCTCATTCACTGTGGGTTCCGGTGACGTGGTCGGACTTGTGGGAGAGTCAGGGTCTGGCAAGAGTGTGTCGATGTTGTCGGTGCTCGGTTTGATCGATAATCCCAACTGCGTTATCGAGGGGCAGGCGCTGTTCAAGGGTCGCGATCTACTGACGATGAGCGACGACGAATTGCGCTCGGTGCGAGGTCAAGAGATCGCAATGATCTTCCAAGACCCGATGACGGCGCTGACTCCCGTGTACACCGCCGGATGGCATATCAGCGAACAGATTCGGGCGCACGAGAAAGTATCGAAAAAGGCGGCCCTCAATCGCGCTGTTCAACTGCTTGACGCCGTTGGCATTCCGAATGCCGCCGAGCGGGTGAACTCGTACCCGCACGAGTTCTCCGGCGGAATGA
>CAIYMF010000292.1 GCA_903927265.1 uncultured bacterium
GTGCGAAGAGCAGCTCGAACACTTCCGGACGACATGCGTGAACTTCGCACGTGGGTGCTGCCTCCGCTCCAACGCCCGTGCTCGACACACGACACATCAGCGACGTATGCGTCGCCTGGCTCGAGCAGGAGGTCGGTGTTGAGCACACGATGTTGCCAACCGCCTTCGAGCATCTCGCCTTCAAGCAGTAGCGCCGGCTTGCTGCCGGTGTTGCGCACCACGAGCTCGCTGACGACGGGTGCTCCGTCGCGTTCAGCGATCTCGACGGTGCCGGCACCGAGCGCCAGACCGTGTGTGGACTGACTTTCGGTCCACACTGGGAACAGCGTGAGGGCTTCGGCCCTCCAGCCGTCGCCGACGTGGAGACGGGGAATGGTGAGGTTCTGCACGGTGATCACTCTTCTTTCATCTGTCGTAGGGATGACGATCGTGGGGAATAGTGGTGCCGCACGTTACGCGGCGACCGAATCGCTCGCCTCTCCTGAAGTGAGCATCTCAGCGGCCTCTGACATCAGCCATCGAACGAAGTCGTTGTTGCTCAGCACAGCGGGGCTGCGCTGCTCGCGGATGAGTTCAATTGCAGCGGCAGGTTCGTAGCCCGCGAGCATGAGAGTCAGAGCCATCACGAGCCCCGACCGGTTGACGCCGGCCTGGCAGCGGATGAGTACGCGCGCGCCCTGCTGCCAACGTGTGTATGCATGGCGAGCGAGTGCGATCGCACGTTCGACGGCCGGGGGAGTCAGCCCGGCGTCGTAGAAGCCGAAGCGCAGTTCCTCGACGTGCCACGGTACGGGTTGAGCGTCGGCGTAGAGCGTGACGACCACGTCGAAGGGGTAATCCCGTCCGTAGTGGTTGGTGGGCCTAGGTCCGCCGACCACGTCGTGGTCTTCAGTGCCGCCCTGCCAGAGGCGCGGCAGGATTTCGTTGGGAGCGTAGGCGGGCCACCACGCGTCATCGCGTACGTAAATGCTGGTTGGGTCTTGCACGGTGTGTCTCCTTCTGGGTGGGGGCTGGTTGCCCCTTCACGAGACTCGACGTCACAGCTCACCGAAAGGTAAAGATCGCTTTTCGGGCTAGCCTTAAGTCATGGGGGAACGAGAAGTCGGAACCGACGTTGTATTGACCGTGCGCGATACCGCGCTCAGGCGCCTGCGACGTTTCGGAGATGAGCAAGTCGAGGCTGAGGCTGAGGACCTCGCGAACGACGTGGTGGCTAAGTTCCTCGTCGCTGTGAAGCTTGAGGAAATCAGAAATCCGGAAGCCTGGGCTAACACTGCTGCGGCCCATGCAGCAATTGACCTGATTCGACGCAGACGGGTAACTGAAGGACTTCCCCGGAAACTGCCGGACGTTGTCGAAGGTGATCAAGACCCGAGGCGAATGCGTGATCAGGTGGTGCACAACGTCTCGTTAGACGTGTGGGATGAGGACACTACCGATTCGGTACGGCGGTTTATCGTGCAGGGAATTCCCAATAGTCGCGGTGGACTGCTGGGGCAGCAGGCGAAATTGCTTGAAGGCCTACTGTCCGAACGCGAACTCGAACTCGTGACCCTTGTGGCAGACGGCGTTCCTCATGCAGAGATTGCTGAGCGCATGAACTACGCAAACGCCAATAGCGTGAAAGCCACACTGACGGCGTTGAGGCGCAAGATCGAATCAATGGCCGCAGCAGTGGGGCTCGATCCCGACTGGGAAGATCACCCAAGGGTGTATTGAACTCTCCTCTGGTTGCTTGCTCAGGCGCAATCAGCAGGCCCCGGGCACACCCTTTTGTCAAAGGCTTTCGCGGATGTTTGAAACTGATGAGAGGGCCACCTTTTGAGTGGCCCTCTCACGGGGGTTTGTTCAACCGCTTCCCCCACATGCGGTAGTACGAACCTACCTTGACCCCATTCCGTGCGCAGTTCCCACGCACTAGCGGCAGACATCCACTACCCAATGCGGCGCAGTCGCCTGCCAGTGTTCGCTCGCGCCGATTGCGTCTGCGACTGTCGCACGCGACACCTCTAGGTTCCACGCATATTCCGATGCGTTGCGAAAGTACTTCACACTCCGCACGTCACTGAAGAGGGTGACAATGGTCGCTTGGCCACCATGCTTGTCGCGGTCGGCGAGGGCGTCGCGGATGATTTTCGCTGGCGTGCGGGTGTCGGGCGCCAGCCAGAATTTGAATTCAACGGCCTCTGCTCGGCCTGGTTCGTGCAGGAGTACGAGGTCGGTTCGTTTGCCTCCCGAATCAGCCTCAGACTCGATGCGGCAATCGATGTTCCTCCTTCGCAGCGCGATGAAGACAGCATCCCGAAATGGGCTCTCTGGCTTCATCTGCTCGGCGAGAATACCGAGGCGATCCAAGAGGTCCGCATCACTAAGGACGTCATTAATGGCGGCTTTCAAGTGCTCGTTGATGGCAGTCACAGTGCAACTCTCCCCGTAGTACGTGTGTCGTCACTAGTGAATCTCGTTGCAGTCACCATTGCTAGCCACGCCCGCATGCTTTCTACGCAAACTTAGATATTCGCCAAACAAAGTTCCCCACTTCGGGAATACCAGACCCTCTCCAGAGCGTTATTCCCTACTCATGCCGCGAAAGCGCGTGAGGAGGCCATCCGGACGCCGCCGGCCCTGCCTCCCACACCACACCACCACACGAACCCTCCTCGAGGGTTCGCTGCGCTGTCCGCCGCAGACTGCGCCGCACGTCACTGACACACGAGAACGGGAGGCCCATCCGCCGACGAGGGCTCTCCCATGAGTCATGGGGAGTACACATTGGCCGACATCGTCATCTGCAACATCACCTGTCTCGACGACCTCGTCGAGGCAACCGCCCACCTCTTCCGCCGCGTAGGCGAAGGTGCCACGGACGTCTTCAGTCCCGGCACCCTCACTCTCGACCGGGGACCTTGGATTCCAAGCGACATCGACCTCGAGGTCATGGTGGGCATGGACGATGAGTTCGACTGCATCTACGACAACATGCACAGTGCGCACTGCACCTGCGTCTCAGATGCACGCTACACCGATCCGAGGCAGCAGAAGCTGCTTGAGGTCACGCCGGAATTCGGTCCGGTGCAGTACGTGCCGTGCCCGAGCCAGGGCACGCACAGCACGTTGACCGAATGCTGGATGTGCTGGTGTGACGTCGATCGTGGCGTCATCACTGCCGAAGAAGCGCTGGCGGCGCTGCCTGCCGCTTAACGAAAGTGAGGGGGTCGAGTCCGAAGGGATTCGGCCCCCTTTCGTCTCTTCCTGACATGGTCACTCCGCGCGGATAAGGTGCGAGATAGGGGGTGCGCATGGGACGAGTCGA
>CAIYMF010000293.1 GCA_903927265.1 uncultured bacterium
AGTCCGGCCCGGGCCCCCACTGCCACCAGAGTGAACGCACCCCACCCGCTGTCGGCCAGCAACTCAAGCGCCGCGTCGAGAATGCGCTCATCATTGCGCAACACTCGGCGCTGGGGCGTTCGCCCTCGCGGGGACATCATCACCTCCGGGGTGGCCTGCTCGGCGCACACACTACGCCCTGGAGGTGAGACGGTACGAACTGATGGCTTCACGCCAGTGGGACTACGGCGAGTAGAAGAGCAGAGGTTCCCCCTGCAATCAGTGACCGGTACCAGCGGCGCTTCACCATGACGTCTCCCGAGTCAGTTTGAACAGCATCGCTGCTATCCCCGCCAATCACTTGATGCGCCTAATCGAGCCCCACTTTCGACGATTCACAGTGGCCCATCGCGACGGTCTACACGGCCGAGGAAGTGGGCGTGAAGGGCGGGTACGACGCTGTTTCCTGGGACGGTTCCGCGTCGTTCATCTGGGGTCCGGATCTCAAGCTTGATAACACGATTCTGTGGCGATACACCGTCACCGGTTAGTCGCTCGGTGGCAGCGGCCGGGGCCATCCACACGGGTGCACACTCCACCCACATCCTCCAGCCCCAGATCCCCCAACGCGCCTCGCGGCTGATCGACGAGCACTACGGACACCTGCTCTCCCAGTCAGCCGGACTAGCCGCCTACACCTCGAGCCTCCACGTCGCCAACGATGTCGTCTTCCTAGCGATCGAGCGCTACGACCGCCGTACCGAGCCTGACGGCACCGTCACGCTGATCCACCAGGAGGAAAGCCGAGCGGTAGGCGTGAACCACGTGAACCAAGGGTGAAACACCACGATGTCACGCTCAAAGCGGGCAATCCAACACAAGCGCAGACGTCACCGCCGCACGCAGTCTGACTCTCAATATGCAATGACAGCGAGTAGCACGGTGCTAGGTTGAGGTGCAGTTGCTGGAATTGTCACGGGGGCGGGGGAAGTGCAATGAGTGCTGTCTGTTCAGCGGGACATGCCAACGCAGAGGGCACCAAGTATTGCGCCACCTGCGGTCTAGCCATCACCAGCGCGCCGGTCGCGCCGCCACCCCCGCCACCCTTTTCCACCGCTCCTCCAGTGGGTGCACCGCCGAATGTGGTCTCTTACCCGTACGCCTCGGCGCCGGGCAGCATGGGAGGCCCTCCTCGGAACGGAATGGGCGTTGCTGCCCTCGTGCTCGGAATTCTGTCGCTGGTCTCCTATTGTTTCGGTCCTATTCTGGGACTCCTTGCCGTCATCTTCGGAGGGGTCGGAATCTCGCGTGCCAATCAGGGCAGTGCCACCAACAAGGGGATGGCCACGGCGGGTTTGGTGATGGGAATTATCGGCCTGGTGCTGTGGAGCATCGTGCTGCTTGCTGCCATGGCCAGTTCGGGCTCGAGTTACTGATGACGTCCGGGGCAAACGTCGACGACGACACCGTCAACTGCAGCTACTGCCTCGGCGCCGTGAGCCGTTCTCGCGGGCCACGTTGCTGGAGCTGCGGGGCAGCGCACCACCGCGACTGCTGGTACGCCAACGGTGGCTGCGCCCAGTTTGCCTGCGTCGCCGCACCCAAGGACTCTGCCTCATGAACCCACGTCTTCGCCGCCTCGAGAACGACTACCTCGAGCTGCGCCGCCGCTTCGATGGCGACTCGCGCATTCACATCGTTCCGTTCCCCCCGATGCCTCCGGAGGTCTACGCCATCACCTACCTGGTGCCCTCGCTGCGACTAGATGCCAGAGGCGAACTCGCGCGCACCGACCAAACCACTGTGACGCTCACGCTTCCCATCGGCTACCCGCGGGAGAAGCCGCACGCCGTCACCGTCGACCCGGTCTTCCACCCCAACTTTGGCGCCTACGTGTGCATCGCTGACTTCTGGGCGCCCGGGCAGTCGCTGGGTGACATCGTGGTGAGCATCGGCGACATGCTCCAGTTCCGGAAGTACAACATTCGCTCGCCGCTCAACGCAATTGCGGCCGAGTGGGCGAATACAAACGCGGCGACGTTACCGCTGTCGACGATCACCCTCGGGGAAGTATCGGCACCGCTCAACGTCGTGATCGGCCCGCCCGTAGAAACGATCAGCCCACCCTCCCCCAACTGGGCCCCCCCGAAGGAGGGACATGTCGACCTCGTCTGACCCGTCGCCGCTGGAGCCCACGACTCCCGACCTGACCAAGTCGTGGCCGCAGCAGTCCGCTCCGCCACCCCCCGCCGCTCCTCCCACGGTGCCTCCGGCCCCCGGCGGTCGAATCACCGTCAGCGCCGAGGACCTCGCAACCGACGATGTGTCGCGTCGGGTGTCGGAGATGCTGCAGGCACAGCAGGTTGCTCTGGTGCGCGACATCGGCACCGCCGCCGACCAGAAGGGCTCGGGCGCGCTCCGCGCCATCATGGTGCTGGGGGCCGGCGGACTCGTGGGCGGCATCCTGGCGTTCGCCCTTGAGCGCCTGGGATTTTCGGTGCTGAACCTCTTCGAGGACAACACATTCGCCACCAACCTAGCCTTCACGTTCATCCTTGCCTTCTGCATCGGCGTCGTCATCGCCCTGGCCGACGCGCTGAGCGGCAAGAGCTGGGCGAAGGTGGGAATGGCCGCGGCCATCGCCATCCCGGTCGCCCTAGGCGCAGCCCTCGTGCTGGGCCTCATCGCGCACCTCTTCTACACCGCTGGCACCGAGTGGCTGTACAACAACGCTATCTCCGCTGGCACTGCAGGCAACTGGACGGATGCGCAGTTTACTGACTACGTCACCCTTCGACTCCACCCGCTTCGCGGTGGAGCGTGGCTGATGGTGGGCATCGCGGCCGGCATCGCTGCGGGGGCGCCCTCGAGGTCGTGGAAGCGGATCGGTGTCGCCGCGCTCGGTGGCGCCGTGGGTGGGTTCCTCGGCGGGTTCGTTTTCGACTTCATCCCCGGCGAGATGGCGGCCCAGTTCGTGGGCATCGCGCTTTTGGGCTTGCTGATCGGCGCAGCGATGGGCCTCGCCGAGCAGGCGGCCAAGACGGCGTGGATCGAGATCGTAAGCGGGGGGCTGGCGGGCAAGCAGTTCATTCTCTACAAGCCGTCGATCACCATTGGCTCGTCACCCACCGCGGACGTCACCCTGATCAAGGACCCTTCAGTCGCGCCAGTGGCGGCCACTCTCGACACCAGCCGGTCGGAGGGACGACTCAGCTCAGCACTCGCCGGTGTTTCCGTCGTTGTCAACGGATCAGCCGCACCGACGGCACGCGTGGTCGACGGGGACATTCTCACCTTCGGCTCCACACAGATTCGCTTCAGGCAAAAGGCCTCGTCGGCCCGCACCCCTGGAGCACTGAAGGTCTGATGCTTACCGAACTCGTGGTGGCAGCGGGGGTGGCCCTGGCCACCTCTCCCGCACCCATCGACGCTTTGGACTCGGTGTGGGTCGTTAGTACGCCTGACGCGCATCAGGGCACAGCATTTCAGCTCCGTGACGGACTGCTCCTCACTGCGGCGCACGTCGTCTCGGGCACCACCACGGTGCGGCTCAGCATCGACGGCCGGGGGGTGGGGCCCACCTCGGTCTCGGCGGAGGTGCTGCTCACCGATGAAGCTCTGGACGTTGCGGTTCTGTCGGCGCCCGACCTTCGGAAAGGCGGCGGCATTGCACTGTCGACCACGCTTCCTCTCGCTGGTGACACGGTCTACGCGATAGGTGCGCCCATCGACGGGCTCGTGCTGTCGCGCGGCCAGATCGTGACCAGCAGAAATTCTGGGCTGATCGCCGCCTCGACACCTGTCGACCCTGGCAACTCAGGCGGGCCGCTGCTGCGTGCCGACGGCAGCGCGGTGGGCATGGTGGTCGAGCAGGCCGACGCGAGTGGCACCGCCTATGCGGTTCCGTCAGCCGAGCTCCGGCAGGTTCTGCTGCGGGCGGAGGGTGTACCGACGAGTAAGCCCGCCGACCCCAGCACCGACCCCAGCACCGTGGCCAACGCCTCGTCGGCGTTCGTGCCAATCGCGCTACTCATTGCGTTATTGGCGCTGGCCATCGCGGCCATAACGCTCCTCGTTGTCCTTCTCCACCGTCGGCGAAGGCCCGCACGTCTTATCATCACTCTCGACAATGAAGCGAGGTTCACGTGAGCACGCTCAACGTTGTGATCACCGATGCCACCGGCGCGCGCCGCCAAGAAGCAACGATTCCCAGCGACGCCCCGAGTATTCGAATCGTCGCCAAGCTCGTCGAGCTGCTGGGGCTGCCCTTGACGGCCCCAGATGGCCAGCCGATGTCTTACCGCTTCCACCACGTGCAGTTGTCACGCCAGGTGCGCGACGAGCAGACCCTAGCCGAGAGTGGGGTGTCGGAGGGTGACACCCTTCGGCTGGTGCCCGAAATCACCGCGGGCTGCGGCCATGCTTGACGTGTCTGAGAGTCGATACGACCGTCAGGAACGGATCTGGTGGTGGGACCAGACCCGACTGCTGTCCAGCAGGGTGCTAGTCGTGGGGGCGGGTGCTCTGGGCAACGAGATCGTCAAGAACCTAGTGCTCACGGGGGTGGGCGTGATCGACGTCGTCGATATGGACACGATCGAGCACTCCAACCTGTCGAGGTGTGCGTTCTTCACCGACGCTGACCAGGGTCGTCACAAGGCCGAGGTACTGGTCGAGGGCGCGGCGGCGCTCAACCCCGACGTCACTCTGCGAGCCTTTACCGTGCCGATTCAGGCACTTGGCTCCGGCTGGGTGAAGCAGTACGACCTCGTCATCGCCGGGCTCGACAATCGCGAGGCGCGCATGTGGCTTAACAGCGCCTGCCGGCGACTCGGGATGTTCTGGATCGACGGCGCCATCGAGGGCCTCCAGGGGCTCGCCCGCGTGTTCGGTCCCGACGGCCCCTGCTACGAGTGCACCCTCAGCGAGGCCGACCTCGCCAACCTCGGGCACCGCCGCTCGTGCGCGCTGCTCAAGCCGGAGGACCTCGCCATGGGCCGCACGCCCACCAACGCGACATCGTCTTCGGTCGTCGCCGGGGTCGAGGTGCAGGAGGGCATCAAGCTGCTGGTGGGCCGGCCTGACCTCTGCTCGCTCATCGGCAAGGTGTGGCGCTTCGAGGGCGAGTCAATGCTCACCAGCGTGGTTGAGTACGTGGCCAACCCCGACTGCATGGCACATGACGAGGTGGGTGAACTCTCCGTGCTCGCCGCGCTGCCGGCCACCCTCGCCGCGGCGGCTGCAGAAGTCAGCGCGCTGTTGGGCGAGAACGTCGTGGCGATTGACCTCGCCGAGGACCTCATTCACGTGGAGTCGTGCCCCACGTGCGGGGAGGGGTCCGCGCTTCTTGGGTTGCGCAGCGTGTTGCCCCTCGGCGCTGGGGTCTGCGCTGCGTGTGGCGCCGAGCGCCCCATGACCGCACGATCCAGTCTCACGCCCGACCACGTGTGGGCCACCACGCCCCTCGAATCGATCGGGTGGACCCAGTCCGAACTCGTGGGATTCCGCACGGAGTCCCGCAGCACCCACGTCATCCTCAGTGAGGCCTCATGAGCGAGAAGGCGAACATCAACTACCCCGACGCTGTTCGCACAGCGGTCGAGGAGCACTGCTTCAGCCGGCTCGACGTCGAGGTCGGCGGATTCCTCATAGGCACGGCCACCGACACCGGCACCGACATCGCGCACTCGCATCCGGCGTCGGCGGTCGAGGCGACGCAGACCAACCTCACCTTCACGCACGAGGCGTGGGACGACGTGCTCTCGACGGTCGACTCGTCACACCCCGGGCTCAGCATCGTGGGCTGGTACCACTCGCACCCCGGATTTGGAGTCTTCCTCTCCGACTACGACACCTTCATCCAGCAGAACTTCTTCAGCGGCGACGGACAGGTAGCCCTCGTGGTCGACCCGGTGGCGGGAGAGTTCGGCTTCCTCGTGGCGCCCGATGGCACCTCCGTGACGCTGTCGACCGGCACTACTGCGCGGGCGGCAGTGGCCAGGCCCGGAGCTTCGAAGGCTGACGCGATCGCGGCGGCCAGCCCGAAGCCGGCGAAGGAGGGGGTGCGCTGGCCGGTGGTGGTGTCGGCCGCCGTCGTGGTGGGTGTGCTCGGGGCCCTCGCCGGCTGGTTCGTCGGCGGAACCCAGGGACAGGACCAAGCGCGCACCGAAGCAGTCGCTCGCATTCAGGACCTCGAGGGCCAACTCGCCGACGCGCAGCAGCCCACACCGACAGCCAGCGCAACGCCCACACCGACACCCACCCCGAGCGCGACCCCCTCGACGGCGCCCACCCTTGTGCCTGGCACTCCGGTGCAGGTGGCGATCGCCTACACGATCCGCCCTGGAGACACCTTCTGGTCGGTCAGTCGTCGCTTCCTTGGGGATGGCGAGCGCTATCCCGAACTGATGGCCGCCAACCCACTTGTCGATCCCAACCAGCTCGACACCGGCCAGATCATCATCGTTCCGGTCGAAGCGTCCTTCGTCGCGACAGGAGGCAACCCGTGACAATTGGCTACTGTCCATCGTGCGGCACAATGCGCGCTCCCGGCGCGATGTTTTGCACCGGCTGCGGAAGCAGTTTCCAGGCCTTGATGGCACCGTGTCCCACCTGTGGCCAGCTGTGGATGCCTACCGGCGCGCCCGCGGGGAGTCCTGCGTCTGCCGCACCCGCGGTGGTGGCCCCTGTGGCGAGTGCGGTGGTAGCTGCCGAGTCATTCCTGCCGCGCGGCCCGATTCCAGGCGACGACTACTCCGCCGATCGCGACTGCGGAAACTGCGGTGCCATCCTCGATCCGCTGGCGAATCCATGCGCCAGCTGCGGCAGCCGCAACACGGGCGACACCTTCCTGCCGCACCTGCTGGCCTAGGCTCGGAGCCCCCTCCGCCGGGTGAGGGCAGCCTAGAGCGCGTCAATCTGGTACTGGTACTGAGGACAGTAGGCAGTAATCGCCGCGACCCCAATGTAAGCAGTGAACCTTTGCTTCTCCGAGTCGTTCGGGTACTCACTGACGAAGAAGGCCAGATACTCACGCAACGTGGTGCCCCCGTCGAAGATGGTGCACGCACTGTGACCGAGATCGATCAAGGAGGCATCTGATCCGGAGGAGATGTACGTGTTGCTCCGACTTCGAAGGATCGAAATGAAGTTGGTGTCATCTGAGGATCCGCCGCCCGATGCCTCAACCGTCTGGGTGCTGGCGCGTGGAGAGGCCGAAGCAGGTGAAGTAGCCGAACCGCTGGAACTTGATGAGGAACCGGAGGACTTCCAGGGCTGTACGGCGAGGAGGCCAATCGCGGCAAGGACCACCACGAGGCCACCGATGATCCACGGGAGTTTCGACTTCTTTGCTGGCCTCGGCGCAGGCTGGGGTAGGTACTGAAAAGACCAACTCGGGTGTGCGGAATAGGGCGGCAAGGACTCGGGAGCCAGCGGGCCTAATG
>CAIYMF010000294.1 GCA_903927265.1 uncultured bacterium
AACCAGCGCGGGCGACTGGACCACGGAGCCCACGTGCGCGGTGTACACCTCGGCCGACACCGGGTACACCACACCCCTTACGGGAACACAGCCTGACGGCACCTACGTCACGCACTGCTCGGGGGGAACGTCGCTCAACTACAACCCGACCAGTTACGTCAACGGATCACTCGTCATCGACGGCAGTGTTCCGACGGTCGGAGTCACGGCACTTCCCGTGTTCGAAAGTGGCCTGGGCTTCACCGTGAAGTGGACTGCAACTGGCGGTGTCACGAGTGTCACGAACACCGACGTGCGCTACCGCAAGGCATTGTGGAGTGCGTCGCTTCCCACGAGTTACACCACGTGGAAGTCAGGCGTTACCGCCCGCAGTGCCACCTTCACCGGAACGCAGGGTTACAAGTACTGCTTCTCCACTCGTGCACGCAACCTGATCGGAAACCTCAGCGCCTGGTCAGCGGAGAAGTGCACCATCGTTCCGCTCGATGAGCGCACCCTCGCCACCACCGGCGCGTGGACGAAGTTGAAGCCCAGTGGATGGGTCGCTAAAACCGGACTTCAGACCACGACCAAGGGCGCCGCGCTACGCACTAAGAAGTCAGTGTCGGTCAAGCGCATCGGACTGATCGCGCTCAAGTGCAAGGACTGCGGATCAGTGACCGTGCAGGTCGGCAGCTTCAAGAAGACAGTGTCGCTCGCCGGTGGCACCAAGGCTGGCACCCGCACTCTGTTCACCATCGTGCTGCCGAGCAAGAAGACCGGCAAGATCGCCATCATCGTCACGTCCAAGTCAGGCAAGGTCGTCAAGATCGACGGACTCGACCTCAGCGCGACGTAACGGCAACTACGCGCAGATGCGCTTCTTGTACGCAGCATCTGTTTCGAGGGTGGTACCGGGCAGCGCCTTGATGAAGGTGTCGGGCTGATGATCGGCTGGCCACGTACCGTAGGTATCACCCTCGAAGCCAGCGATGCTGAAACCGTCGCCGACAACGTTGACGACGCGATCAAGGTCAGCTTGCGACACGGTTCCGTCGCAGAAGTACTTCTTGTCGGTTTCCTTTGCCGCGGCATCATCGGTAATGACCGCGACGTAGAAGCCTTGGCAGGGAATCTGCGTATAGCCCAGACCATCCGTCGCGGTCGGATCGGGCGTAATCACGCTGGGGCTTCCCGAGGCGGTCGCCGACTGGCAGGAAATTCCGGCAGCCTTCAATCCGTCCAGCGCCTGCTGCGCCGTTTTCCAGTTGGTCGCGCCTGACGACGAGGCGGCGCCGATGCTGAATGAGCCCGAACAGGCTGTCAGTAGTAGCGGAAGTGCGGCCAGCGCAGCAAGCGCACGGATCGAGAGTCCCCGCGTCATTGTTCCTCCACCGTGGACGGGGCCAGTGGTTCAAGAGTACGCACGCGACCCGACTGAGCGCCGAATTTTCTCCCATTCGGCCCAACTTTTTGCGACCGCGCGACCACCCCCATTTCCGCGCGAGTCCATCAGTTACGCGGCAAAAGAAGGCCGAATAGCCCGCGTAACTGATGGACTCGCCGAAAGAATGTGGCTGGCGAACGCTCTACGCTGCGTGAATGCCCGCTACGCATTCAGATGTCCTGGTCATTGGCGGCGGATTCGCCGGACTGTACGCCGCGAAGATGGCAGCGCACCACCGCTGCAGCGTCACCCTCGTCGACACCCGCGGCATCCAGTCATTCCAACCTCTGCTCTACCAAGTGGCAACGGGACAACTTCCCACTGACGTGGTCGACTACCCGCTCACCGACCTGCACGGCGTCAACGTCGTGGCAGCGCGGGTTGACTGCGTTGATCTCACAGCCCGCGTCGCCACCCTCGCCGACGGCACCTCCCTCACCGCCGACTACCTCGTGCTCGCCACGGGCGCACACGTGAACTTCTTCGGCGTACCGGGCGCCGAGCAGTACGCGCTTCCGCTCTACACCTCAACCGACGCCACGCACATCAAGTCGCGCATTCAACAACTCGTGGAAGCCAACCGAGACTTCACCGTTGTTGTGATCGGTGCCGGCGCAACCGGTGTCGAATTCGCGGGCGCACTGGACGACGTGATCGACAATGCGTTGCCGCGCACCTACCCGCACTTCGCCAACGTCAAAGTTTCCATTCATGTAGTCGACCGTGGCACGGTTCCCGTTGCGAACATGCGGCCGGAAAGTCAGCAGGCAGTGGTCACTGATCTCACGAAGGCAGGCGTACACGGACACTTCGGCCGCTCGGTCACTCAGGTACGCGTTGACGGCGTTGACCTCGATGACGGAACCACAATCGCGTGTGATCTCGTGGTCTGGTCGGGTGGAATCAGCGCGACATCGCCGCAACTCACCCCTGCGCCAGCCCTCGGCCACGGCGGTCGCATCGGCATCGACCCTGACCTGCGCATTACTGGAAATGACCGTGTGTACTGCGTCGGCGACACATCGATCGACAGCAGCACTCCCCTTCCGCAACTCGGTTCGGTCGCGAAGCAGCAGGGCATCCACGCGGCGCACAACATCCGCGAGCAGCGCGAAGGCAATGAGCCAAAAAAGTTTCACTACATTGACCTCGGCGAGATGGTGATGATTCGCTTCAACCAAGCAGCCGTCGAAATGGGACCCACGCACGCGGAAGTGACAGGTGAACCAGCATTCGCAATGTGGCTCGGATTACACGCGATGCTGTTACCCGACAGCGAAAACCGCAAGGCTGCCGTGTATCAATGGTTTGACGAATTGCGTTCAGGCACGGTGCACTTCCTGCCTGACAACGACACGGAGGATTCATGAGCGGCACAGGAACCGACAGCGACCCCTGGCTTCTTACAACGCCACCCGGCACATCGGAATACACGATGCACCGCGCCGACCGCGACGGCACAGCGGTCATCGTCTGCACTGTCGGAAAGACGACGCTCTTCTACGACGCTCGCTGCATCGATGATCTGCACGCGATGCTGCGTCAGCACGGCGACTGGATGGAATTAGGGTCGGCCGACGAGCAGAAGGCAGCCAAGGAAGGCACCGTCGAAGCGTGGGGCCGCTCACCTGACAATCCGATCGGCGGCTGGTACGGACTCAAGAAGGGTCTGCGCGGGCGCTTCGGAATGTATCTACCTCCGCTGATGGAAGAGCTGGGCCTTGCTGAACTCGAGCATCAGCCACGCAACAACCGCATGCGTGCCCTCTAACAACAGGCCTCACTTTTACGCCCGCTCGGAGACATCAGCGCGCGGAGTTCCGGGCATCAGCCGTCGCGCACCCGGACCCTCACTTGAGAGCCGATCGTTGTTGTTGGTCAGGCGACACGCCGTCATCGACAGGCACCCGCAGCCGATACAACTGGCGAGGTCTTCACGCAGGCGAATGAGTTGGTCGATGTTCTCATCAAGGCGTTCACGCCATCGGTCGGCAAGGTGCGCCCAGTCATGTGCGTTAGGTGTTCGCTTCTGAGGTAGCCCATCGAGTGCGTCGCGAATATCAGCGAGTGGAATTCCCACCCGCTGCGACGCGCGGATGAACGCGACCCGGCGCAAGGTATCGCGCGAGTAACGCCGCTGATTTCCTGCGCTGCGGGTACTGGTGATCAGCCCGTTGGCCTCGTAGAAGTGCAGTGCCGAAACGCTCACCCCCGAACGCTCGGCGACGCGTCCGACGGTGAGTTCATGGAAGGTC